>JACREX010000189.1 GCA_016212695.1 Bacteroidia bacterium | reverse complement strand
TACAATAATGTAACAGCTACGCTGTATTGCTCGTAGAGCATAAATTATTGTAACAACAGCAAAACTACAATACAAATATACCTCGTAGAGGTTTCACTATTAATGAATTAAATAGCACAGCAATCCGTTATAATCAGTAATATTCAAACTCAGAACACTGAACTATCTGGCTTAATAATTTACCCGAATCCTGTTAAAAACGAATTGACAATTATCGTCATTGCGACCCAGAGCGAAGCGAAGGGGAAGCAATCTGCATTCAAATTTGAAATCGTCAATATAATCGGTCAGGTCGTCTATTCGTCCGTCATCAATCGTCGGTCATCCGTCATAGATTTGTCAAATTTTCAAAGCGGGATTTATTTAGTGAAACTGTATTCAGAACAAGGCCTTATCCTGAAAAAGATAGTGAAAGAATAACGCCCGTTAAAATATCCTGTACCTCATGTTGGGCACATCCATGATGATGGCGATGCGCTTGTCGTTTTTATCATACACAGCAATAAATGCATCCGTTATGCCGTATTTCTTTTTGCAACGGAGCTGAACTCTTGCTGCATCGTGAAGCACCTTGTTGTTCTTGTCAAAAAGATTTTCACCTCCCGGGCTGTAAAATTTCTTTTTAATGAGAAATTTGTAAACGTCGCCTTCCTGTTCAATGTAAATGGGATATTCATCAAAATTATATTCTTTTTTGAATTGTCTTTTGGTAGTAATTTTTGTAAATGCTCCTACCTGCACCACACAATAAGCAATTTCTGATTTTATTTCTTTCGAAATGTTATCAATGTTTTTCGAATTGGTTTCTTCTTCTTTTTTACTGACCTCATTTTTTTGTTCCTGGGTTTGTATGTTGCTTTTTACCATTACCGAGTCGCCGGTGTTTTTCTGGATTTTATTTTCAGCAACCGGTAAGGTGTCTTTTTTTGTTGTATCAATAGCCGGGACAGAATCTGTTTTTACTGCAATTTCGTCTTTTTTTCCTTCGGGAATTGCCAGTGTGAATATATCGTATCCCTTTGCGCCGCTTCTGTCTGATGAAAAGAAAATATTTCCCTTTGAATCTTTTGTAAAATATAAATCATTAGATGGAGAGTTGATGGGTATCCCGAGATTTTCCGGTTTTGTCCATTGCATATTGTACAGATAGGTTTTGAAGATATCATATCCGCCCATGCTGTTATGACCTTTGGATGCAAAATATAGTGTATCGCCGGTTACAAACAGACCCTCTTCATCGTAACGGGTATTGACCACGCCGAGATTTGTCAATGGTTCCCATTTCCCTTTTTCATTCTGGCGGCTGATATAAATATCTTTTCCGCCCAGGCCGCCGGGAATCTCTGCCACCACAAAAAGCGTTTTGCATTTGGAGCATATCAGTGCAGAGGTTGCTCTGCGGCCGAGATTCAGCGACAGATATTTTGGAATGGACCAGTTGCCATTTTTAAGTTCGCTGCTGAGAAGATCATTGTCATTATACAGCAATAAGGTGTTGCCGTCTGACGAAACTCCTGCCACCGCTATATGGCTGTCGAAATCTTTGAACTTAGTGATTTTTGGATTTGTCCATTCCATGTTTTCTTTTGTAACCGTGTACACTCCTTCAAAAAATTCGTTGTCTTTCAGGTCCACTTCTTCACCCTTGAAATTTCTCCTGGAGGTAAATAACATTAGGGAATCGTTCAGAAAAGCGGAACCGTAATCATCAAATTCCGTGTTGATATTTTTTACAGGGATAAATGTCGCCGAATCTTTTTTAAGATTTTGTCCGTTTTTACATTCTTCAATTTTTTTATTCACCCTTGCCTGTAATTCTTCTGAAGAAATTGAACTGTTGCCAGATGTAGTCAACCATTTCTGATATTCGCCGATTGCTTTTTCCCATTCGGAATTGTACTGGTAAGCCAATCCGGAGTAATAATCAAACCAGGGAAATTTTGTACGGATGTTTTCATCAAGCGTTCCTGTTTTTTGAAAGAACGCAATCGCTAAATGTTTTTCATTTGTATTCAAATAGCAGACTGCGATTTTGTAATTGAGTTCCGCATTGTCCGGGTTGAATTCATTAGCTTTCAGGAGAAAATTTAGGGCATCATTAAACTTATTCTTATCAAAAAAATAAGTTCCTTTTTCTAGATTTTGAACCGCTATTCTGAATTCTTTTTGCCTGTCAGGAAAATTCTTTTTCCTGAAATCAATATTTTTGCCCTGATCGTTGGAAGGAGAAAAGAGCAAACTTAGAATGATATTTAGTGAAATCAATATTGACATTTAGTCAGCGATTTTTGGCTTCTGTGTATTAATCTTAAACGCTAAAAATATTTCGTGCGAACCGTTCGTATAACTTGACAGGTTTGAAATCACGTAATCATAGCTATACCCGATGGTAATATTATCTTTGCTGAAGCCTACAAAACTTACAATGGCATCATCTGTTCTGAACGAAGCGCCGATCCAGAAATACTGGTATTTGAATTTAAATCCGGCATCCGCCTGAAAAATATTTCCGCTCATAAATTTGAAAAGAGCCATTGGTTCTAAGCCGATGGTATTGCTGAGAATAAAATTATAACCGCCATTGAACATCAGGTGCGTTACCTGCCGCTGGTTCAGGTTCGTAACCATCATGTCTATTTTTCTGTTGAGTAACTGGTAAAAAGCGGCTCCGATATATGCCTGTTTGGTGTAGAAATAAGCGCCGATGCTGAAATCAGGAACAATCATTTTTTCAGAGATGCGCGTCAGGAGCGGTTCTCTCGGGTTTTCAAAAGTGAGTTTGTTCAGATCTATACTGTACTGGTAGATCAGGCCGGATAAGCCCAGCGATAATTTAGCGCCATTTGCATTTAATGGGATGTGATAAGCATACGTCAGTTCAGCACCTGTTTTATCAAGCGGGCCTGTCTGATAATTAATAATCTTGCAACCCAGTCCGACTCTTCTGCCGATTATGCTGTGCGTGCTTATCTGCTGAAGTCTTGGCGCTTCATCAATGCCTGTCCAGTATTGCTTGTATGAAAACATAACGGGCATAAACGATTCGCTGCCGGCTGCTGCAGGGTTCACTGCATATTTATTCAGAAAGTGCATACTGTATTCCGTCATCTGTTGCGCATAAAGTTTAGCGCAGAACAGGGTTAAAATGATCAATAGGATTTTTTTCATAGATATTTATTTTATCGTTATTTCTATTTTAAAATGGTTACTGAACCTGTGTAGGGTTTGTATCGCGTATCGCCCAGCGTAATTACATAATAATATACGGCGGCAGGCATTTCGTTCCCGTTATATTTCCCATCCCAGGGCGAGGCATAGCCTTTGGAATTAAAAAGTAACTGGTTCCACTGGTTAAAAATAGTTACTTCGCAGCCCTGATACAATTGGATATTTTTTATATTCCATACATCATTCACACCATCATTATTGGGCGAAAAACAGGTATAGATTTCAATGCAATCAATATCCGGCACATTAATTTTAAAAGTATCTGTCGAAACACAGTTATTCGCATCCGTAACGGTTAAAAAGTATGTTCCACCATTCAGGTTATTAATATTGTTAACTGTCTGCCCGTTCGACCAAAGATATGTAAACGGAGGAACAATATTATCTATGAATGTAACCTGTACATAGCCGTCGTGCTGGTCTCTGCATGATACATCCGTTACATCGGCCGATACCAATATCCCTTTATAGGGTTGCGAAATATCTATGGTCTCTGTTACTATACATCCATGCATATCCAAAACCACTACAGTATAATTGCCTGCGGCAAGGTTGCTGATGGCAGCCCCGTTCATTCCGTTTGACCAACTGAAAGAATATGACCCGGCTCCTCCGAGCGCCCATACGCTGATGGAACCGCTGTTGCCTCCATAGCACAAATTATCAACATGCGTGGTGCCGATACTTAAAGGAACGGGTTGGGTCAACGTATATGTTTTCGTAATACTGCATCCGGCGCTGTCTGTTAATGTTAATATAAAATTTCCAATATGCAATGTGTCTATAATTGAATGCACATTTGCCGTATCAATAAATATTGAGTCGGGAGTGTTCCACTCGAATGTATAAGGAAAAATACCGCCATAAGCTGTAATGTTTAATTTACCGCTCCAGCCTCCCCAGCAGCCTACCTGTGTTATGGTATCAATAGTGCTGATATTTATAAATGCCCGGATAGTATCTTGTCCGTATTCAGGACAGCCCAAACTATCCGTAACCGTAACTTTATATGTACCCGTAAGGAGGCTGTCAATATTTTGAATAGTATCTCCGTTTGACCATGTGAAAGCATACGGGCCAACTCCGCCCGATACAAGCATATCTATTTTCCCGTCGTTCCTTCCGCTGCAACTTACATTGTGTGGAAATAATTGTATAAGTACCGGAGTATGCCCGTTTAAAAGGATCGTGTCTACCAATGAAACTCCGCTGTCGGGCTGGGTTACGGTTAAATAATACGTTCCTGCATACAAACCGGAAATATGGTTTGAATCTGCAGGCGCCGGTACAGACCATTCATACAGGAACGGAGGAGGCAGCACGCCTGAAACCGTAACTTTTATTTCACCGTTGTTATCGCCATAACATGAGGGTTCTGTAAGCGTATAAGAAACTATAATTGTCGGTTCACCTCCTGTGGTGGTTTTAAGAATTGTTCCATTACCGCCAACAATGTAGCCGGTATTAGTCCCGCTTTGCGGGATAAAATAAATTGACCATAAATCATTAGTTGTTCCGCTCGTTTGTGCTGTCCAGTTAGTACCGGCATTGCTTGTTTTAAGAATTGTTCCAGACAGGCCAACAGCGTAACCCGTATTAGGAGCGGTGAAATAAACTGAAAATAAGAAATTAGACGTACCGCTTATTTGTGCTATCCAATCAATACCTGCATTGGTGGTTTTTAAAATTGTTCCATAATCACCAACAGCGTAACCCGTACTGACATCGGTGAAATAAACTGACAATAAATCATTAGTTCCGCTTGTTTGTGCTGTCCAGTTAGTACCGGCATTGGTGGTTTTAAGAATGGTTCCATAAGTGCCAACAATGTAACCCGTATTAGCATCGGTGAAATAAATTGAAAATAAATGATGAGTTGTACCGCTTGATTGTGCTGTCCAATCAGTTCCGGCATTGGTGGTTTTAAGAATTGTTCCACCTTCGCCAACAGCGTAACCAGTATTGGCATCAGTGAAATATACTGAATTTAAATAATTAGTTGTCCCGCTTGATAATGCTGACCAATCAGTTCCGGCATTGGTGGTTTTATGAATTGTTCCACCATTACCAACAGCGTAACCAGTATTGGCATCGGGGAAATATACAGAGAATAATTGGTTAGTTGTCCCGCTTGATTGTGTTGTCCAGTCAGTGCCAGCATTGGTGGTTTTAAGAATGGTTCCAGAATTGCCAACAACATAACCTGTATCGGGAGCGGTGAAATAAACTGAACGTAAATAATTAGTTGTTCCGCTTGATTGTGTTGTCCAGCCGGGTTGGGCAGATGCTTGGTTCGACAGGTTCACCAACACGACTTCGCTCAACATTACAAACAGAGCAGCAAAACTGAAGAGTGTAAATATTTTTTTCATTTTTTAAGAGTTAAAGGTTAATTACAAGGTTCTGAAAGGGCGCTTTGCCGTTGCGAAAGGTATCTTTGCTGAAGCCCAAATCGCTTGTGTAAAGAAATTCATAATCTAAATAAAATTAAACAAGTTCTTAATAAGTTAATCAAAGTTAGTTCACTAATTAACTTGTTTTACGTAAGGATTTTAGAAATTATCAACGGAATTATTAACAGGCGAAATGTTTGTTTTGTTGATGAATAAAGGGATTCCTATTCGTCTTCTTCTTTTTTCTTTTTTTTCTTTTTACCGCCTTCTTCATCGTCGTCATCTTCTTTTGTTACGCCAGCGCCTTCTTCAAAACGCCTGAGGAATTTTTTCTTTTGCCCTTCTGTTGCCACATAATATTTGTAAGGAACTTCTCCTTTTTTAACCTCAAGGTTGAGTTTGTCTTTTTTGGTTTCTGTAATTGCCATGTTAAAGTCTCTGTCAGACGATAAACCGAGCATTTGTCCTGCGCGGTAATTAAAGAAAAACCAGGTGCTCTCGTCAACCTGAAAATACATGGTGAAAATATCCCCGCTTCTTTTCTTTTCTATTTCAATGTACCCGTCAACATATTTGTTCACCTGCTTTTTGTAGATGGAGCCGATTCCTATTTTTCCGTCGGAGCGATACGAATGAGTTGCTCCGTTCCATTTCATTTTAACATCAGATAACAGAATGAGTTCTTCGAGTTCATCCGGATATTTTTTTAAGTTACCTAAAGCTACCTGGGATATCCATTTGTCAGCTTTTTCCACGCCTATTAATTCTCTCAGGGCTTTGATATATGTTTTTCGGCTCATATTTACTCCATTCAAATTTTGCGCTTCAGCGATCATTTCACCCATTCGTTTGATAGAAGACTCGTTAAAATAAAATTTGAGCGTCATGACAATATCCATTTTCGTTTCGCCTTTTTCATAATCCTGCGAGATATTCCCGATGGGTTCTGTTTTTAACTGTCCGAAATCTGCGCCGAAATCCATTTTCCCTTCTCCGTATATATTGCAGATGGTTCTGTGGATATGCAAATAATTTCCGGGCATATTAAATTCTGTGAGTTTTTCTTTGTTCGAAATTTTGTATTTATTATCATCTTTATCATAGTACAAAAATCCGTTTGCCGATACCACGGGCAGATCGCTGGTACTCCTTGGTTTTGTGAGGAACGCCGTATACAGGGCTATTGAATCGGCTTTTACGGGAATCATTACGGAAGCGGTGAGCTTTTCATTATTAATGCTGGTTATATCGTTTGATATGGGAATGTATATTTCATTCGGGTTGATTTCTGATGAAAATTGAAACCAGTTTGTACCCATTTTTTCACATTCGTGTTTTATTTTGGCAGAACCCGTAAAGGTCAGGTTTTCTTTACTAGCGGTCAGGAATACTTCTCCCTGGTATTGGTAATTCGGGCTGAGCATAAAATCATCCGGTTCAAGAATCTTTCCTTTTGCATTCGTCTGTATTGTAGTATCAACAGTGATTTCCGTAAAGTGGATTTTTTGTTTTTTCTGAGTTTCATCAATATAATCGTAATCTCCTACCGCCGAGTATTTTTTTCGTCCGTGAATATTCACCGTAGCATTATATAAGGTATGATATCTTGTGGTATTATTTGCTTTGATTTTAGCATCCTCGATGGGTCGCATTAAAGCTCTCCTTTCAATAACAACGGGTTTATCGCTGGGGTAAACGGTTGCATCTGCCACCCGGATCCATCTTACATCCTGTGCCGTGATGGTGCTTTTCACTAAGCTGTATTTTGCTTTGGGAGAAACGAACTCAAGTGAATCCTGATCCGGGTGTACAGAAATAAATTTCGGGCCTTCAATCTGAACATCTTCCTGTTGAGTTGGACTTAAATCATCGTTTATTTTTTCTTTTTGCTGTGTTTTTCTTTCCTCAATACTCATTTCGATTACAGACTTATCCATATACCAGTTTATCTGATCCATGAAGCATATATACTGGTTCTTCGGAAATTCAACAAAAGATGCTTCTCCGTTTGATTTGAAGGCGCCCATTCTTTTTGTAAAATCCACATGTGCATTTACATTATCGGTTTTAAAAGCAAGATCGCCCATGTCCATGGATTTTAACTCAAAAGCCGCGGTGTCGGAATCAATAATATTTTCTTTAAAATAAAACAGTTTGGACGTAAGTTTTGCAGATTCTATATCCATCTTGCCCCAACCTGTCAAACCGGATGGTTCGAGTTTTAATGTTCCATGCATATAAGCTTGTTTTTCATACATATTGGTAGGCGCGCTTCCATTGGTTGCAAATAATTGATCCTGATAGGGCATGTAGTGGACATAGGTGCCTTTTCCGGAAACTTCAGGTACTTCAGGCGGGCCGGGTTGTTTTGTATTTTTAAATTCATCCGCAACCGTATTCATGGAATCAGGGAAGAAAATAAAATCTTTGGAAACCGTGGTAGAAGTTAAATAGTTAAGATCGCCGTCGCCGCGAAGACCCCGGTTGCTCAGATTTATATCATTATTCAATGTGGCTTTGCCCCCGTAAAGCTGATATCCTCCCGGAGGAGATTTACGAGTGAATCCTAAAGAATAATCCGGCTGAAGCGCCAGGGTTTCGTCGAATTCGGGCAAGATTCCGGCTGATGCAAAATGTCCTTTGAAGCGTAGATTCTTATTTTCAAAATTATCAAGGCTGTCTATTGAATAAGGAAATATCTGGAAATAAAATTTATCCCTTTTGTAACAACCGCCCTGAATACCTTTCTTGTCATAATAAACATAGGATTCCTTTTCGCTGTTGAATGTAGGATACTGGGGGAGGCTTTTGTTTCCGGATTTATTGTTCGGACTATCAATCTGCAGATTTCCCCGGATGTTTTCTACCGTGCTTCTGATAACCACATAGAGTTGTTTTCCGTAATCGTCAAATTTTCCTTCGGCTGTAGCCAGAATGTGTAAGGAATCGCAATTTGTGAGATTGATTTTAAAGTTATCATAATCGAAAGAAAAAGTTTTTCCGTAAAATTGAAAACGGCCTGCGCGTATTCTTCCGTCGAATTCAAAGGACCGGTTTTTCTTTAAAAGAATTTCATTGGGAGTCGGGAATACGGTTACATTCTGTGAATCGCTCAACTGAACCTGGTTCACCCCATATATACGCATATCATAGTTCAGCAGATTTAATTTTGCATTTTCCTGATGGCTAACATTGGAAGTGATTTTAATAACATCATAGTCTATTTTTTTCCCACGGGCGCTAACGTAATTATATAACCGGTTGTTGAGTTTAACGTTTTTGGTTTCAAAATCAAAACTGATAATATTCAGGAAAGCGAGTTCCATCAGCATCTGTGTAACCTGAGAGATTGAATATCCATAATCATTCGCAAAATCAACCGCGTTGAATTCTGTTGAATTTACTTTTTCAGCAAATTTTTTCAATACCACAAGAGGATGTACCTGGTCATTATATTGAAGTCTGTCCCAGATGTATATGTCAAAAAGGTTGCTCGACTGGAATCCTGCGCTGTAAGTTCCGGAAAGCGACCTGGTCATTCTCAAATCCATCCATGGTTCATCTGTTTTCCATGTAATCGCCTCGATTTCCATATCCATTTTATGATAGGTATCCACGAAAGGGCATTTTGATAATCCTTCGCCATCCCTTATCAATTCAACCTTTTTTTTATCTGCAAAATATTTGAATGTGAGGCTGGGGTGGTATATCGAATCCTTATCTAATTTAAAAGAAATCTCTGTGTTCATTCCTGTGCACAAATCTTTTTTAAATACTAAGCTTTTTGAGCGGACAGTAAGAAACACAGAGTCTTTTTTATAAATATATAAAATAGCCGGTTCTTCGCGACTGCCATAACCGATGAATTTAGAGCCCTGCATGGAAAAACCGCCTTCAAAATCTATACCTTCGTATATTTTTGGTATTTTAAATCGTTTTGTATATGAATTGAATTTTGGAAAAGATGATTTATCGGGCGTTGTAACATCAGCCATAATTTTTTCGTGAATTTTTCCGAGTAAAGGCTGGTCAAAATATTTTTTATATACATAGGCAACAGAGTCTGCTTCATACTCTGATTTTGAAAGGTCAATAGTATATCTTCTCAGGTTTGCAAACATTTCGTCTTTGTCGAAACCGGCTCTTTCCCATGTTACCTGTCCATTCACGCCTTCCCATTTGTATTCACGGTCAAATGGATAATAAATTCCACTGGTGCGGTAAATTACCGAACTGCTGTTTTTTGAAAAACAAATCAGGTTAATATCTTCAAAAATAATTTTGAACAATACATTTTTATCATACCGGAATTTAAAACTCGGATTATTTACCTTCCATTCAATTATTGCATTTTTGGTTTCATACATAGGGTATCGGTAAACAACCTTTTCCGATAATAGATTATAGGTTGTTCCTAATAAAATTTCAATCTGTTTCAAGGTCGTTTTTTTACTCTCAAGGGTATTGTTCAGAATTTTTTCCCATTCTTTAAAATTTTCAGCGTCAAAGTTTTTACTTTTAAAAAGTATCATTATCAAAAGGTAATCCCGGATGTGGGGGTATGCAATAGCTCTTTTTAACTGAAGCGCAGTGAGGGTAGACGCTATTTTTATTCTTTCGTTTTTTGGCGATGTTTTCCAAAATCCTGAAATTTCTCCCATGATTTCTTTAGCATCTTTTTTATGGCCTCCTTTACTTAAAAATTTGGTCATTTCTTTTATGAATTTTAAAGAATCGTCAGAGAAAATTTTAACGCTTTGAGCCCGGACGATGCAGGACAAAGAAAAGAAGAATGATACTAATAAAATAAATCGTAAAAATTTCATGCGTTATATATATTTTTCAAAAAGCAGACCATATCATTTTTTTAATTAAAAGGATGTGATTATTTTATAAAAATCGTCTGCTTTTAATGATGCGCCGCCAATGAGCCCGCCATCAATATCCGCCTGCGAAAAAAGATCTTTTGCATTGCCTGCATTGCAGCTTCCGCCATATAACAGGGATGTGTTTTCAGCAATTTCAGCGTCGTATTTTTCAGCAATAAGTTTCCTGATATACGCATGCATTTCCTGCGCCTGCAGAGGCGTTGCTGTGATTCCCGTACCGATGGCCCATACCGGTTCATACGCAATAACGACATTCGAAAATTCTTCACGGGATAAATTAAAAAGACCTTCTTCCAACTGGGTTTTAACAACCTCAAAAAGTTTTCCTTCTTCTCTTTCTTTTAATATTTCGCCAATACAGAAAATAGGAATAAGGTCGTTTTGTAAAGCATGTTTTACTTTTTTATTTAAAAGAAAGTTGTCTTCTTTGAAATAGGTTCTTCTTTCGGAATGTCCTATAATAACATGTGTACAGCCTGTTGACTTTATCATATTTGCAGAAACTTCACCCGTAAAGGCGCCTTTGGGTTCAGAGGAACAATTCTGTGCTGAAACACTGATTCTATTGAGGTTAACAGATTTGACAATTTCAGTCAGATGTGTAAACGGCGGGCTTAAAATCACGGTTGTATAACTAACATGATTTTCTGCAATAAGCCTGTTTACTTCCTTTGCAAGGGTGATTCCTTCCCGGATATCTGTATTCATTTTCCAGTTTCCGGCAACAATTTTTTTTCTCATAGAATAATATTATTAAGTGAAAATATTTTAGAATGTTTCATGAACATATAAAAATAGTAAATAGAATTTTTCTGACCAAGAATATTAGCGAAAAGTTATAATATTATTAAATCCGGTAAATGGCACCTCCGCAATTATCGCGTGTTGCACCGGTAACCGATGACAGGCAATTTATTTCATTTCTGTAACGGAGAAGCCCCAAAAAAGCAAAAATAAGAGATTCTTTGAAATCAACGAGAGTTTTATCAGGAACCACCAGGGTATGGGTTGTTTTACCGGCAATTAATTCAACCATGTATTTATTGTAGGTTCCTCCTCCTGTCAATAATATTTTTTTATATCCTTTAGTTGAAACGGATTTCGAGATTTGAACAGCAATATGTTCATAAATTGTTCTTAGTTTATCTTCAATACTGCAATTGGAATTATTAATAACCGGAATGAATTTTTCTTCGAGCCACTCTCTTCCTAAGGATTTAGGCAAGGATGATTTATAATATTCAATACGGTTTAAATTAGTTAGTAATTTTATTTTGATTTTACCTTTTCTGGCAAGGGCTCCGTCTTTGTCATATTCAAGGTTAAGGCTCTTTACAAGATAATTGATGATTATGTTTGCTGGGCAAATATCATAAGCAATCCGGCTATTATTGCGATTAAAAGAAATATTTGCAAAACCACCTAAGTTCAGGCAATAATCATAATCAGAAAAAAGAAGTTTATCTCCGATAGGCACTAATGGCGCTCCCTGTCCGCCCAAAGCAACATCCAGCGTCCTGAAATCTGAAATAGTAGTTATTCCCGTTGTGGCTGCAATAAAAGCCCCATTTCCTATTTGCCGGGTCAGCCGGTTTTCAGGTTGATGGAATATTGTGTGTCCGTGAGAAGCGATAAAATCTATTTTATGCCGTATCTCTTTTATAAAGGCGTTTATAGAATCTCCTATATATTTTCCATAACTGTTGTCAAGTTGTGTGAACTGTAAACTATTCAGATGGGTTGCCATTACAAGCTTTTCTTTCCATTCAGGAGGATATACAACGGTTTTAGCCCTTACTATTTCATAATGCCAATGGTTTCTTTTATTTAAAAATTTACAAAGAGCCAGGTCAAGTCCGTCAAGCGATGTCCCGGACATTACGCCAATTATTGAAAAAGTATTATTTATAGCCATTTAATATGAAAGATTTAAATATTTATCATGTAAAGAAAAGATAAATTGAAAATTAATTCATAGAATTTAAAATATTTATTATTATTGTAAAAAAATTACAGCATAGTTTTTATATATTTGAAGTTAATACCTATTTTTGTGTTTTATTTTTGGAGTAAATGGCGTTTGATCTTAATGAATGGTATTACAAAAAGAAAAGTGATAATGTGCTGTTTTCTTTTAAAGGAGCAATTACTTCAGGGAAGATTACTCATTTTCTTGAAATAATTGAGAAAAAGTTAGATGGTATTGAAGACAATTATAAATTAAAAAGAAAACTGTATAATGTTTTAGTAGAGAGCATGCAGAACCTTTATCACCATGCGGAACCTGTGCCCGGTGAATTAAAAAGTTTATGCGATGATGGAGATTATACGGAAAATTGTAAATTTGGAATATTTTTTTTAGATAAAGTTGAAATAGGTTATGTGGTAACAGTTGGCAATTTTGTCAAAAAGTCGAGGATGCAGCTTTTTATAGATAAGTTCGAACAATTGAATGCATTGTCGCCTGATGAAATAAAAGCGCTGTATAGATTAATACTGAATAACCATGAGTTTACAGACAGAGGCGGAGGAGGAATGGGGATGATAGATATTGTAAAGCGCACAGAAGCAAAATTTATATATAATTTTCACGATTTTAATAAAGAATTATCTTTTTACAGTTCAGATATAAATGTTTATTAACTAAATTAAATAAATTGTAGTAATATGGAACCAATTTCAATTGAAGGAACCCAAAAAACTCCAACTATTAATTTTAATCATCTCACAGGAAAGGTTGAAATTAAAGGAAGATCAATTCCTGAAAATTCAATCGAATTTTATAAACCATTGGTTGATTGGCTTGAGCAGTATTTATCCTGTGCTCAGAAATTAACTGAGGTTAATGTTCAATTGGAATATTTCAATACCAGTTCTTCCAAGTGTATTCTTGATGTATTTAAAAAACTGGAAGCTATTTACAAAGCTGGCGGCGAAGTTGTCATCAACTGGTTTTATGAGGAAGATGATGAAGATATGCTGGAAGCAGGCGAAGACTACCAGTCTATCATCAAGATTCCTTTTAAAATGATTGAAATTTCTGAGTAAGCTGTCGGCTAAATACTGATTGGTAAAGCGTATACTTTACTTTTTGGTTATTTAAACCTTTTAGCTTTATGCGTAAAAATTTAACTATAGAGTAACATTTACAGGTAAAAATAAATAATTACCTGGATTATTATAATACACTAAAGCCAGCAAAATGCTGGCTTTTTGATTTTGAAAAATTAAAATTTATAATTTGAAATTCTACGGATTACCTTTTTAATCTCCAGTAGTAAGGATTTATAAAAGTAGTTTCCTGATTCCAGTATTCAGGCGTTACATGATTTCCGTCCTGAGTTTTCAATGTTCTTTCATATATTGCTATTACAGGATTAAAGAGAATATCGGTAACTCCCGTTATAAAAGTATCCGGGGCATTTTCGTCCGTTTTCTTTTCCTTCGATACGTTGACAATATAGTTGTTTGTTTCAAGGATTTCTTTAAGAAATTTCATCCTGGTTTCAGAAATACCTGTTTCTACAACCGTACAACGAATTCCTTCAATTTCCTGAACAATGTGTTTTCCTTTATTTATACCCATAATATTTAGGATTTTAAATTTTGGATTTAGGATTTGCTGTCATATTGAGCGTAGTCGAAATATGACTTATATTTTTGAAACCACATGAAAAATAAATTCATAGATATTGCTTGCAAACCCTATAACAAACATACCCACTAAGCAGATAAGCAAACCAAGCCTTGTATAAAAATCGCTTTTGAAATATGCTATGGGCTCATCATTATGATTAATAAACATGGCTTTTACAACTAATAAATAATAGTATAAAGAAATGGTGGCATTCACTACTGCGATAAATACAAGCCAGTAAAATCCCTGGCTGGCAGCAGCCGTAAACAGGAAGAATTTTCCGAAAAAGCCGGCTACGGGTGGAATACCTGCAAGAGAAAACAATGAAAGCATCATCGTTAAGCTGAGCTTCGGATTTGTTTTGTAAAGGCCATTGTATTCAGGTATGGTTTCTTTGCCGGTTGCATTTGAAATAGCCGTTGCTACGCCAAAAGCGCCGAGGTTGGAGAATATATAGATCAGTACAAAATAAATGATAGCCGTCATACCAATCTGGTTGCCACTGATCATACCTAATAAAATAAAACCTGCCTGGGCAATGGAAGAAAAAGCAAGAAACCTCTTGATGTTGGTCTGCCGGATAGCGAATAAATTACCAACGGTCATGGTGATTGCCGCAGTGATATAAATAAGATCCTGCCACATAACGATTACAGACCGGAATACATTAAATAATATAATAGAAAGAATAAATACTGCGGCTCCTTTTGAAATCACCGAAAGAAAGGATGTGATATTGATAGGCGCGCCTTCATATACGTCGGCAGTCCAGAGGTGGAATGGAACAAGCGATATCTTGAATGCCATTCCTGCAAAGAAAAAGATCAATGCCAGCGCATTCAATCCGTAGCTGCCGGTAAATGCAGTACTGATATCGTCAAAGTAAATTGATCCCGTCATTCCATAGATCATCGAAACCCCATACAGCATAATGCCTGACGACAGCGCTGCAGATAAGATCAGTTTAACGCCGGCTTCTGCAGATTTATTTTTTGATCTTTCGTATGCGGCAAGAGCAGCCATGGGAATGGTAGCTAACTCCAGGCCCAGATAGAACATTAAAAAGTCGCCGGATGAAATCATGAAATTCATACCGATCAAAGCAGAGAACAGGATAATGAAGAATTCATTTGTTTTCCCTATATTTTCAACGCTTTTCAACCATTTTACAGATTGAATGAGAACGATCAGAACCCCGACATTTAAAACATTTTTCATTAATATCTGCAACTCCCCGGTTTTATACATGCCTCCGAACAAAGTCCCTGAATGAGACGGAAGCAGGAAGCCAATGACCGTATTAATAAAGAAAAGGGAAATACATATCGGGATAATGGCATGGTTTCTTTTTTCATTAAAAAATATCTCGATGAATAATATGAGCAGCGCAATGCCTGTAAGCATTAACTCATGCCGCATTAAAAGGAAACTGTGAAGATTCATATCCGTAATAATTAATTCTAAATTCTAAATTCAATATGTCTTTTTATTTATTTTTAATGAATGACTGCTAAAAATTTCTGGGCAATCGGAACCAGGCTGTTTCCAATCATATTTGATAGCCATAAGGGTACCAACCCAATGATCAGTAATGTTGCGACCAGTGTTCCTGCGCTGATCCGTTCATACCAATGTGCATCGGTTAAATGATTATGCTCTTCGTGTTTTACCTGCCCAAGCAGCATGATCCCAATCACACGCAAAATGTACACGGCTGTGATTACGATTGAAGCGCACGATATGAGAGTGCATACCCTGTAAAAAGTTCCGGGATTCTGGAATGCTCCGACAAAAATATTCATCTCAGCTACGAATCCGCTGAACCCTGGTAATCCCAAAGAAGCTAAACCTCCAAGAACATAACAAACCGAAAGAAAAGGCATCACCTTCATGATACCGCCCATTTCATCAATCATCCTTGTGTGTGTCCTGCCATAGATCATACCGATTAATGCAAAGAAGAGGGCGCACATGATGCCGTGAGAAATCATCTGAAGTACGGCTCCGTTGAAAGCGGTTTTATTCAACATAAGAACGGCTAACAGCACCATCCCGCAATGGCTCACGGATGAATAGGCATTGATGTATTTAAGGTCTTTTTGTACCACGGCCCCGAATGCTCCGTATATGACACTGATGGTAGTGAGGATTATAAAAATCCATCCGAGCTGGGTTGCAGCTTCAGGTAATAAAACCATGGCAACCCTGAAAGCGCCATAGCCTCCGAGTTTCATCAATACGCCTGCATGAAGCATTGATACTGCCGTAGGAGCCGAAGCATGTCCGTCTGGCGACCATGTATGAAACGGGAATAAGGCGCCCAGCACTCCAAATCCCATGAACAGGAACGGGAACAAGAACCGCTGCATTTCGATGGGAATATGCACTTTTGCTATTTCCAATACATTAAATGTATAGGCTCCTCCGTTTGGTGCTGAATTAAAATATAAGCCGACCAGGCCCACAAGTATCAATGCAGAGCCGGACATCAGCATCAGGGTAAGTTTCATCGCTGAATATTCCCTGGGCCCGCTGCCCCAGATACCAATAAGTATATACATCGGGATCACGGCGATTTCATAAAAAAGGAACATGGTGAAAAGGTCAAGCGAAATGAAAAATCCAAAGACACCCGACGAAAGCGTTATTAAAGAAATGAAAAATTCGCGCGGGAGGTAATCAACCTGCCAGGAAGCAAAAACACCTGCAAAAATAACAATGCAGGTAAGACAGATCATAGATACGGATATAGCGTCAACGCCAATAAAGTAATGAATGTTCAGACTCTGGTACCACAGGTTGTCCTGGGTGAAAAGCATGGGTGCGGGATTCACTTTCCTTTCGGCAAGATACATGAAAATAAGCGCTATGCCTAATATCAACTGAATGCTCATACCCACGGCCGAAATCACCTTTGCATTCTTTTTCCCTTTTGTGAACAGTATTGCAAGAACTGTAAGAAGCGGAACGATTACAAATAAATTCAGATAACTCATATTTTTTTTAAATTTTTAAATTCTAAATTCTAAATCCTAAATCCTAAATTTTTTTTAATGTATCCACAAATAAATAAAAACAACGGCGAGCAGTATAGCGCCCATGATAAATGCAAAACCATACTGTTGAACCTGTCCGGACTGGAATCCTTTAATGGATCCGGAAATATAATTGGTTACCCACGAAACGCTGTTCATCGTGCCGTCAACAACATGCCTGTCGAACCATGCTACCGGCGTTGATATTCTTTTGAAAATAATTTTCTTGGCAACGAACAAATAAAGTTCATCGAAATAAAATTTATTGTATGCCCACCTGTAGAAGATTTTGAATGAGGATGCCACTTTATCGGGAATGGCTGTTTCTTTTTTGTATAAGAAATAGGCTGTCACAATTCCAATAAGACCAATGAGAACTGAAGGACCTGCAATTAATAGATTTAGATGAGAAGCCATTTCTTTTCCGTCGGAAGTAACTAAACTGTGGAATGGAATAAATCCTGTAAAAATAGAAGCAATCGCAAGGAAGATAAGCGGCCCGGTCATCACAAAAGGAGATTCGTGCGGTTCGTGATGATAATGTATGTGTTTGCCCCAAAAAACATTGAAGTATAACCGGAACATATAGAAAGCAGTTAATCCCGCAACAAAAAATTCAATGGCAAATAATATTTTATCGTGATGGAATGCCGCGGTAAGGATTTCATCTTTGCTCCAGAATGCGGAGAAAGGAGGAATCCCGGCAATGGTTAAACAGGCTATCAGGAACGTAATATGAGTAATGGGTAAAAATTTTCTCAATCCTCCCATTTCTCTCATATCGTTGCTGTGAACGGCATGAATTACAGCTCCTGCTCCGAGGAACAGCAATGCTTTGAACATGGCATGAGTGAAAAGATGGAACATGGAAGCCATATATCCTAATCCTTGTTCTTCGCCGTAACCGGATACCCCGAGTGCAAGCATCATATAGCCGATTTGCGACATGGTGGAATAGGCAAGCACGCGTTTTATATCAAATTGCGTACAGGCTATTATCGCGGCAAGTAAGGATGAAATACCGCCCACATATGCAACAACGTTAAGACCTGCAGTAGCCGAGAAAGCATAAATCGGAAATAATCGCGCTACTAAGTACACGCCGGCAACAACCATCGTCGCCGCATGGATTAATGCGGAAACAGGCGTTGGGCCTTCCATGGCATCGGGTAACCATATATGCAGCGGGAACATCGCCGATTTACCGGCGCCGCCCATGAAAACAAAAATCAGGGACCAGGTCATGGTGGACAAGCCCATGAACATAATACCGCTTCCCTGTATTATTGCCGGACCGTTAATGTCTGTCAGCGTTACAAAATCGAAAGTGCCGGTGGTGTAGGAGAGGAGCAGTATTCCGATTAAAAATCCCAGGTCGGCAAACCGCGTGACGATGAATGCTTTTTTGCCTGCCGAAACTGCTGAATCTTTCCAATAGTAGAAGGAGATAAGAGAATAGGAAGATACGCCGACCAATTCCCAGAAAATATACATCTGGAAAATATTGGTTGCAATAACCAAGCCCAGCATGGAGAAACTGAACAACGAAAGGCATGCAAAAAATCTTTCAAATCCTTTTTCTCCGTGCATATAACCGATACTATATATATGTACCATTAAAGAAACTGTAGTGATAACCACAAGCATCATCACAGAGATCGGATCGAGAAGTACGCCCATATCAACATGAAGCTTGTCGGTAAAGTGCATCCATACCTGGTTGAAAGCAATGATTTTTTGATAGGTATCTGTTACGACTCCGGATGCGTCAATTTTCCCTACAACAAAGAAATATTTGTAGGCTACGAAAAGCGATAAGATAAAGGCTGCGAGAAGCCCTGCCGTACCCAGCAAACCGGAAATCCTCGGCTTAAGGTAATGGCCGAACAATCCAAGAACAGCAAAAACAAGGAATGGAACCAGAGGAATCCATATTGCATAACTAAAATCTATCATTGTTTAAAATTTAAAATTCAACATTCCGAAAATCTCATTTCGACGGTTCGGCTCTGCTCACCGCAGGTAAGCTCAACACATCACAATGTAACACATTTAAAATTTCATTTCACTAACGTCTTCAACGCTGATAGTGCGGAAGCGCCTGTAAATATTGATAATGATTGCAATGGCCACTGCCGCTTCGCAGGCTGCTACAGCAATAATAAAAATTGAGAAAAACTGCCCGTGCAATCCGTCGGGATATAAATACCTGTTGAATGCAACAAAATTGATGTTCACCGAATTCAGGATCAATTCAATTGACATCAGCATGGTAATAAGATTTTTTCTTGTAAGAAAGCCGTAAACGCCGACAAAGAACATAATCGTGCTTACGATTAAAAAATAATGAAGTGGAATTCCTGCGTGTGACATATTTTAAATTTTGATTTATTTTTCTTGTTGGGTTTTTCCTTTTTTAGCAATAACAATTGCGCTGATCATGGCTGCAAGAAGCAATACAGAGATCACTTCGAACGGCAACACATAACCATTGTGTTCATAACTTAATAAACTTTTTCCAATGACATCCATATTGATTTCCTGCGCAATGGCTGCATTTGCAGAAAATTTATAATTTAAAATAGTGGTGATGCAGACAATCATTCCTGCAATGGAAGCCAGGGCGGATAGAATCATTTTTTTCCAGCCGACAGGTTCAAATTTCTGACTGATATGGCTGGTGAGTAAGATTGAAAATATGATCAGCACTACAATACCTCCTGCGTACAGGGTTAATTGTATAGCAGCAAGAAATTGGAAATTCAGCATAAAATATATTCCTGCGGTGGAGATCAGCACGAACAGCAGATAAGTAGCTGCCCGCAATATTCTACGGGTTGTTACAGTCAGTATCGAAAAAAGAACAATTACTCCGGAAAATATAATAAACATTAATTGATTGCCTGTTAATTCCATTATTCTACTCCTTTCATTAAGGTTGAACCTTCTTTGTTTAATACTTTGTTCAGTTTGGTCCTGTTAAAAACAGCATGCTCGAATGTGTTGGTAAAAGCAAGCGCGTCAGATGGACAGGTTTTGACGCAGAGGCCGCAGAATGTGCACATTCCCATACGATAAATGTGTTTATCAATAGCCCTTTTCTTTTTTCCGTCTTCAGTGGTAAGCTGGATCGAAATAATTTCAATGGTGCCGTTGGGGCAGTTCATTTCGCAGATGCCGCATCCCGTACATTTGTGTTCATTTTTTTCATTGTGCGGCATTATTAATTCTCCCTTGAACCGCTCAAGCATCACGATTTGTTTTCTTTCAGCCGGTGTGTCTTTTCCATGGGCTTTCCATAAGGGAAGAAAGTAAAACCATTTAACGTCTTTCTTTCTGTTTTCGGGATATTGCTGCGTTACTATTTTCCACGGGCGAAAGAAATACGAGCCTGTGACTTTCATCCCGATCAATAAGGATTTGACTCCTTTCAGTATTCCTGAAATATATTCAACTACATTCATATATAACTTATCAACGTTAAACTTATCAACTTTTTCTTTTCAACTTTATAAACTAAAAATGCCACCCCATCAGCACAATCAGCGCCATTAACAACACATTCACAAGATTGATCGGTAATAAATATTTCCATTCAAGGGTGAGAAGCTGGTCAATTCGTAACCTGGGGAAAGTCCACTTGAACCACATCATGATCCACATGATAAAAAACGATTTTCCGAAAAACCAGAAGATAGGCGGAATGAAATCCATAACATGGTTGAACCCGGTAAAACCGTTAATATGCAGGGGCATCCAGCCTCCCCAGAACACTGTTGCTGCAATTGAAGCCACCAGGAACATATTCATATATTCTGCAAGGAAAAAGAATGCAAACCGTATCCCTGAATATTCAGTATGGAATCCTGCGGTTAATTCTGATTCTGCTTCTGCCAGGTCAAAGGGCCCTCTGTTTGTTTCGGCAGTGCTGGCGATAAGGAATACAATAAATGCAATGATGGCTGGAATATGTCCCTTGAAAATAAACCATAGGTCACGCTGTCCTTCCACGATGGTGGACAATTGCATGCTCCCGGCAAGTACTACGATAGTGATCAGCGAAAGTCCCACAGACAATTCATAGCTGACAATCTGTGCGCCGCTTCTCATGGCTCCGATAAGCGAATATTTATTGTTGCTCGACCATCCTGCAAGCAGTACCCCTATTACACCCATGGATGAAACGGCCATAATATAAAATACTCCGATATTGAAATCCATAGCATGAAGCCCTTTTGCAAAAGGAATAGCAGCAATAGCTAAGAATGAAACAATAATTACAATAAAAGGAGCGACATTAAATAATATTTTATCCGCGTTTTTAATAAATATAAGTTCTTTCAGCAAAAGCTTGATAAGGTCGGCTATGGTCTGGATAAAACCAAACGGCCCTACCCGGTTCGGACCAACGCGGCATTGCATGAAGGCGCAGATTTTTCGTTCGGCATATACCAGAAACAATCCCAGCAATGCATAAAAGCCGAGAAAAACAATCCCTATGATGACCATTTCCACGATCAGCGCCCAGAAGGGCGGCATCGCTGCATACAGGGATTTATCAATCCATTGCGTGAATGATGTGAAGTCGTAAATACTAAAACTAAAAGCCATATTTTTTAAAATTTATCATTTCTATTATCTGTCCATACAGGGAATCACCAGATCCAGCGATCCGCTTATGGCAACCAAATCAGCAATTTTAAAATCTTTTGACATTACATTTAATGATGCAAGATTAATCAGGTTTGGTGAACGGAATTTTACCCTCAACGGGTTTTTATTGCCATCGCTTACAATAAAGCAAATAAGTTCTCCCCGTGCCGTTTCAACTCTCTGGAAAAATTCTCCTTCCGGTAGTTTTATCACGGCTTTCATCTTGGCAGTATAATCGCCTTCAGGAATATTGTCTATCAGTTGCTCAATGATCTTCATAGATTCCCACATCTCATCAATCCTTACTTTGTATCTGGCAAAAGTGTCTCCTTCTTCATACAAGCATTCTTTAAAATCTACTTTGTCGTAAAGATGGTAAGGGGCTCTTTTTCTCACGTCACAGGCAAAACCGGATCCTCTCCCTGAAGGCCCCGTAAGGCCCCTGTTGATGGCTTCTTCTTTTGAAAGAATACCGATGCCTTTTGTCCTTTCCTGGAATATTACATTGCCTGTGAGAAGCTGATCGTATTCAGGAAGTATTTTACGGAAATACTTGATGAATTCTTTTACTTTTTTCTGAAAATCCGGATGTATATCATTCATTAATCCGCCGGGAGTGTAATAGCTTTGGATTAACCTGCTTCCTGTGGATTCTTCAAAGATATCAAGAATGGGTTCACGGTCTCTTAATCCGTAAAAAAAGCAGGTCAATCCTCCAAGGTCCATGCCGAATGCGCACCACCACAACTGATGCGAAGCGATTCTCTGAAGTTCGTCCATAATGGTCCGGATATATTTTACTCTTTCGGGAATTTCAATGCCCAGTGCTTTTTCTACCGTGAGGCAAACCGATGCATTGTTCATGTGCGCAGAAAGATAATCCATCCGGTCTGTCAGGTGGATGATCTGGGGATAGGTGAGTTTTTCACACATCTTTTCAATGCCGCGGTGAATGTATCCGCAATGCGGCTGCACATTCTTAACAATTTCTCCATTAAGCGAAACAACAAGCCTCATTACACCATGCGTGGATGGATGCTGTGGCCCCATGTTGATAAGGTATTCCTGTTGTGCTATATCTTTTACTTCGAGAATTTCTGCCATATTTTAATTTAGGATTTAGAATTTTAACATCAAACATTAAACTTCTATTATCTTTCTACAATATTAATCGGATCTGAATAATCTTTTCTTAACGGATGGCCCACCCAGTCTTCGTCAAGGAACATTCTCCTGAGATCGGGATGATTATTAAATGTGATCCCAAGAAGATCATAAGCTTCTCTTTCGTGATATTCTGCTGTTTTCCAAATACTGTAAACACTGTCAAAAGCAGGTGTTTCCCTGTTCTGTGTGGAGGTTTTCAGTATTATCGTATGATTGAATTTTGTGGAAGTGATATGATAAAACACACTCATGCTTTTTCCGTAATCAACACCTGTAAGGCAGATAAGATAATCAAACGATGTATCGGGTGATTCTTTTAATTCTTTAGCAAGGGTAAAGAGTTTGTCAGGAGGTACTATAACCGTAAGCGTTGGTTTCCCTTCCGGGATTTCTACCTCCGGAAGAATTTTCAGAATTTTTTCTTTTATCTGTTCGTCGGTCATTATTATAATGGTTTTTATTATACATAATTTTTCATAGACTCTCTTTTTTCATGTAAAGATTCTGATTTAATCAATCTTTGTAATTGAATAAATCCATAGAGCAACGCTTCCGGTCTTGGCGGGCATCCGGGAATGTAAATATCTACAGGGATAACATGCTCAACACCTTTTACCACATGATACGAGTTGTAAAAGAAAGGCCCGCCGCTTATAGCGCATGCTCCCATGGCCATCACGTATTTAGGGTCAGACATCTGGTCGTAGAGGCGTTTTAATACCGGGGCCATTTTATTTACAATCGTACCGGCTACTACGATCACATCCGCCTGCCTGGGCGAAGCGCGGTACACTTCCAGCCCGAAACGGGAGAAGTCGTGGCGCGAAGCGCCGGTAGCCATCATCTCGATACCGCAGCAACTTGTTGCAAAGGTGAGCGGCCAGATGGAGTTTGCGCGGCCCCAGTTGAAAATGCCGTCAACCGTGGTCATGAAAATATTGGTGCCATTTTTTTTAAGGAGTTCCAACGATTCATTATCCCTGAACTCATCGTATTTCATTGATTTGATCTTTATTCCCATATCAAAGCATGTTTTTTCCAGGCATAGAGAAGCCCTAAAATAAGTATGAAGAAGAAAATTATGATTTCAATAAATCCAACCATTCCCACTTGTTTAAAGACGACAGCCCAGGGAAAGATAAAAACAGTTTCCACATCGAAAATCAGGAAAAGAATAGCAAAGAGATAATATCCCACATTGAACTGGAGCCAGGTTAATCCTGTGGTCGGTATGCCGCATTCATATGCTTCAGCTTTCTGAGCATTTTTTGAGGAAGGTGCAATAAAATGCGCGAATGTAATTGCAAAGCCTACCAGGAATACGGCTGCTATAAAAAATACTATGAGCGCTTGATGATCCATACTATTCGTTTTAAGTTTTGAGTTTTAAGCTTTAAGTTCAAACTTTTCATACTGAAACAAACCTTTGATGTTTTATATCAAATTAAATTTCCATCAAAAGCGTGGCAAATTTATAAATATATTTATATTTTAAAAATGATTTTTCATTAACAGAAAAGTTAATAAAAATTTGCGATTATTTTTGTGGGAATAAATATTTTTTATGATATAAAGGCCTGATTAAAAAAACAGAAAGTGAAGTATTTTTAGAAAAATAGAATTTTAAAGCAGATATGTTTAACAACTTTAATCTATTGTTTACTGATAATTGTCTACTAATTTAAAAATGTAAATTTATATCCCGTTTCAAGTATAACAAGGTTATTTCAAAACAATTTTTTTAATAATGATTTTTTTATCAGTATATATTTTTAATACATAAATACCTCTTGGCAAAGCTGATAAATCTATGACTAATGACGGATGACAGATGACGGATGAGTAGATGACCTGGCCTATGACATTCAGAATCTCGAATTTAGAATTTAATAAACTGAACCCTGAGCCTGTCCTATAATACGAAGGGTGAGGATTTAAGATTTCAATTATCATTTTATTTTTTACAGGATTCGGATAAATTAACAGTTCGGTTGATTCTGTTTTATCAATATCTGTGAGGTCTGCATAAATAATATTCGATGTGTCCGAACTGCAAGCATTCTGAGTAACAATAACAAAATAGTAACCGGTCGAAGGCGCTGTAAAGGTCTGGAATGTTGCGCCCGATATGGTTCCGTTGCTATCATACCATTGATTGCCTGTAGCAGCAGAAGAAGAAAGAATATTATAATCCTGCAGCGTGATTACCGGGGTTTCAGGAACCGGAATTAAAATCACTGCCATACATTTGTTGTTGCCGGTTCCGCAAATATTGCCGGCATTCACACAGATATTTCCGGATAACGTTCCGAAGTTTACAGTAATTGAAGTTGTGCTGTCGCCTGATGATACGGATGATCCCGCCGGAACGGTCCAATTATAATTTACAGTGGTAGCAACCGGCGGTATGGAATAGGAAATATTCAATTCTTCCTGGCATACCTCTGCGGGTCCGTTAATGGATCCCGGTATGGCCGGTGTTGTAATTGCATTGACCATTTTACAGGTTTGCGTGCTGCTGCAATTCGAATTGAAAGCGGTAACACATATATTTCCGGAGATGGTTCCCCAGATCACAACAATGCTGTCGGTAAAATTACCCGATGTGATGAATACACCCGGAGGAATATCCCAGATGTAAGAACTGGCTTCGGGTACATCATTCACATAGAAACTGATGTTTGCCTGATCGTAGCATATCGCCGTGTCGCCATAAATCGTTGCCGGAGCAGAAGGAATTTGCAACACATTCACTGGTATTGTATCGGTGATTGATGTACATCCATATGAATTTGTAACGGAAGCAAAATAATTTCCCGATTGAAAGATGGTGTTGAATTGCCCGTTCCATCCGTCATTCCAGAGATAATTGGTTTCGCCGGAAGCAGAAAGAACCACACTGTCTCCCTGGCAAAAAACGGTTGATCCACCGGAAGAAATAACGGCATTGGGTTTAGGATTAATTGTTATATAGGCGGGAAGTGATACTAAGTTGCACCCGTTTGAATCTGTTACAGTAAGTCCGTAAATACCCGGATTCACAACATTTATCTGCTGGGTAGAGGCTCCGTTGCTCCAGTTGTAAGACACGCCTGCCGATGCCGTTAATGAAATGGTATCGCCCTGACAGGCCGTTAAACCGGGCGATGCAGTGATATCGGCCATGCTGCACGAAAGAGTGGCTGCCCATCCTGTGCCGGAACTGCTATTCCCGGAATGAAATTTAAAAGTCAGGCTGCTCCCGGTAGATGTAATGGCAGGCGGTACATTATTTAATGAATAAAATCCAAGGGATGGGGATGTTATGCCCGGACCATCATAGATATACAGTTTATCTGCCCCGGAGCCTGTGCTGAATGTTGTAAAATTGGCTGATATAGGGCAACCGCTGGTTGAATGAAAAGACATGATTTTGTCTTCAACGCTTGAATAATCCCCGGTTTCTCCGCCGGAATCGTAGAATGTGGCATTGCAGGTATATTGCGTACCGCCGCTCATGTTGAAGATTGTATTAATAACCGGAGTCGAGTCGCAGGATAAAATTCCCTGCCATCCCGATAAATTTGTTGCGGAGTTTGACTTAAACCAGAAAATTAGGCAACTTCCTGTAATGGATGAAATTTCTTCAGGAATAGCGCTGCCGGTTAAAACAGCGATCAGGTTCGAAATGGCAAATGTTCCGTCGTAAACCCAAAGGGAGTCTTCAGGGCTAAGGTCGAAATCGGTAAATCGTATTTTTATAAAACTGTTGTCGCCGGAACAGAAAGTCATTATCCGGTTCTCATTATCGGGATAATTTCCGGTTGGCCCGCCGTTATCATAAAATACAGCGCTGCAAATACTGATAGTTCCTGATGTCATATTATAAGCAGGCAGAGGTGCGCCTGAACAACTGATGCTTGCCGCCCATCCTCCAGCATTCACCGAGCCGTTGGAATAAAATTTGAAAGTAAGAGAACTGCCGGCAGATGTTATGATTCCGGGCGAATTACTCCCCAAAAATCTTCCGATAAGAGGATAAGCGGTTGAATTTCCATCGTAGATTTCAAGATAATCGCAGCAGCTTTCGGTATCGTAACTTTGAAAATTGAAACAAAGCCTGTTCCCGTTATCTGAATAAAATGTTAAAACAAAGTTTTCATTATTACTGTAATTCACTGCATCGCCTCCGCTGTCGTAAAATGTGCCGCTGCACGTTGTGATCGTTGTATCACTCATAGTATATTGCTGGGATGATACTAAGTGAGGAAGTAAAAATCCGGAAATAAAAAGTATGATTGTAACAAGGTAATTCATCAAATTATCCATCTTCGCTAAATCAGTCTTTAAATGATTTTAACAGTTCTTCGAGTTCGGCGATTTTATCTTTGTATCCAAGTTTTTCATACGAAGCAACTAAGTTTGAAATTAACCGCTTCACGATTTCAACATTACTGCAGGGAATATAGAAAGATTTTTCCGGTTCGATTTTCTGTTGCTTCAGGAAATGGTCTATCTCCCTTCTGCCGAATACTGCTCCTTTATTTGCCGGGTTGATGTAAAATAATACGGTATCGCTGTTCTCATCAAAAGCAAACAAAGCGCTGATATCTTCCTTATAGGCCAGAATAAAATTTTTAGGCAGATTCACGCCATAGATCGGAAGGCCCAAGCCTTGCGCAGTTATAGCATAAATTAGAGATAAAGATAACGGATTCCCCTTTTTTGTTTCAAGTACAATATTAATGTAGGAATTCTGCGGAGAATAAAAGTTTGCATTGTTGAGGGTGAACTTGTGAATATCAAAAATTATATGATTTAATATTTTTACTTTTTCTAATGCGGTGAGGTTTTCGTTTAATTCAAGCCAAACATCTTTTTTTATCAGTTCAATGGTTTCTTTTACCTGTTCGATTTTAATGTCCGGATACTGATATTTGGCAACAAGAAATGTTCCTTCGAGCAGGTCTTTTGATTCGGATTTTATCCATTTGCGGAACCCGTCTTTAAGAGAATTTAAATGGATATGTTGTATGATTTCTTCGATTTTTGCCTGCAATTCAATATCAAGAGATGATTCCCATGCTTTTTCCAATTCCGGAATAATATTACTCCCTTCTTCAAGAAGGTTTTGCTTCACCGTGTTGAAGATTTCTTTATCAGGATCGTCGAGTAAGTTTATTAATGCTTTAATTTTTTTCGTATCCATTTTTCCATAGTTAAAAGTTGAAGGGTTAGGCTTCTGGACTGGTCAATAGTAATTTGTTGTAAGTATTTCCCTATAACCAAAGCCTTATACCAAAACCAGTCGCTTAAGCTTTCAACCAAAATTTTTTTATCACTATTACCTTTTACATTGTTTCTGTTATACTAAAAATGGTTAAATTGTTAACATTGTTGGCTCTTATCTAAATATTGGTTGATTTTTATATATACTGTAATTTTGCTACCATATCAGGGTCAAGTTCACATGTAAAATGCCGCTTGACTGGACATCTATATGTCCTCTTTGAAAAATTCTCAATAAACCTTTTGTA
>JACREX010000190.1 GCA_016212695.1 Bacteroidia bacterium | reverse complement strand
TCACTGGAAAGATGATAAAGTTGTCGAAATTTTATGCGAGGAATTAAATGAAACAGAAACAAAATTTCCATGCACCGATTTGGTCATTATATACAAAATGGTATCTTCTTAGAATCCGTTGAGGTCAGTTAATCTGAATTTCAATAGCAGCGGCGCAGGTGGAGCCTGGTGTCGGCGCTGGTACTGCAAAAGCAGCGCTTAATACAGATGTATTATTATTCTGGTCTATTGCAGTGGCAACTATGTAAGGATATGTTGTTGTCACATTAGCAGTCCAGTTACCGCTTGCATCGGCTGTTACAAAACTAAGATATTCATTTGCATTTTCATTGCCTGTGCTGCCAAAGATTTCAATTCTGCAATTCGGCTGGCTTGTTCCGCTTACATTACCATTGATAATAGAACTAATGATTGGTTTAAGAACAGGGGGAGTAGCTTTATAAACTATTGCACGGGGGTTGTTAAAGATTTGATTCTGTGAAAATAAATTTTGAGAATTAATATATGTTACCATGATGCCTGCATACTGACAATATGCAATTATATTCTCTGTTATATTATTTAAGGTATAGCCGATAAAAATTCCATATCCACTTATATACAATAATCCAGTCATGGTATTATCCGTACCTATAATATTACCCGTAACTTCGCCATAATTTGAACTAATACTGATTCCCAGATTACACTGATTTATAACATTATTGTCAATTTTAAAATAAGGGGATAACACAGAAATACCCGTGTTAAATTTTCGGATATAAAGCCCTTTAATTTCACATTGTTGATCATGTATAATAAAACAGTTGCTTATAATCGTTTGTCCGTCTATTATTATTGCAGGATTACCTGTTTGATACCCCGGTTGCGTTGAACCGTCAATAACTATATTATTATTGTTAATATCCGGCAAATAATAGTTAAGATTAATGATATGAGGCCCATTGCCAGGAATATTAAAATTTATTAAGATTGTTCCTGTTGCATCATTGGCTTTTCTTACAGCCCACTGCAATGTGCCGATAATAGCCGGGTCATTTGGATTTTGTTGATACAAAAATGGGCTTGGATCGTCAGTTCTTGTTACTGTAAAAATATTTTGTTGTGCTTGTGCGATGCCTGCTGCAAGCATCAAAAGCACGAATATTATATGAGTTAATCTATTTTTCATAATTGTATGTTTTTAATATTTTTGAAAATAAAGCCGCTCTGTTTGCAAACCGCTTATGTCTTCGACATACAGCGTTGCATGGCTGAATATGTCATACTGTTGTTGCGAGAGTTTTACCCAAATATTTGTTGCGTAACTCACCACCGGCTTTGTGGTTCCGGAATATGTGATAAATGTTGTGTCGTTGGCGATCGAAAAATTTGCCTGTACAAGTTTCACATCGCTTGCATCGTTGGCTGTTCCGAAAAACAGCATGGCTTTGTTTGCCTGTGCGGCATTATCGGTTTTAAATAAAACATTCAGCATTATGGTGTCTCCCTGCTGCGTGGTGTCAACAGAATATGCCGGCAAAACCATAAAGTCAATAATCCGCACCGGCGTTGTCTGTGAGCTTGCTCCGAACCGGAAGAAGCAGGCGGCAATGACTAAGAAAAGAATTTTTGTTTTCATATTTTTTATTGTTTTAAAGGGTTAATAGTATTTTGATTTTTTTTTAAATTTTTGGTTAAACATAAAAGCATAGCAGGCAAACCGTTTCCAAAAGGCAATGAGCCGGGAAACGGTTTCCGGAAAAAATATACAGTGAAAAAATAAGTTGATAGATTTACTCTCTCTCTCTCTCTCTCTGTAAATGCAGGGTTTGCGGAGGTCTGTTAGTATCGGGGCGTATATATTATAATGTACGGTAAGCATTATTTTTTGGTTTTGAATAGTGCAATTTACTACATTCCTTTCCGAAATCCAAGAAATAAAGCATATAGATATTAACAAAAGGCGTGGAAAAAATATGATAACTATTTTGCAACACAGGGAAGCCTTGTCAAAACATCCGGAATTTATCCATGCCCGATCAGAAAATAAAACTCGGGGAAGTTTTCGACAACTGGAAAGGCCCCGTTCACCAGGTGGATGATGTGCTGGTAATGGGAGTGAGGATTTGAGCCGTTCATTCGATCCAACTGAAAATATCCGTCCATACCCTGGGCCTGTATTTTTCGAGCCATTTGAAATCTTTCAGCAGTATTTCTTCTTTACTGACTTTGTCAACAGGGTATAGCGTGGCATCCGGCTTAGTTATGAAAAGTATTTTATCGAATTTTTTATTTTTCCTGTAAATAACCATATTGCTGCATTCCGCTTTATTCGCGCCGATTAGTTCATTGTCGTCTTTGGCAAAATAAACAGATTGTCCGTTTCCGGTAATTTCAATTTTGTACAGTTCATTATCTTTTACAAAACCGGTAATGATCTTGCCTTTCATCTGGTTGAAACGTATTGAGTCTTCCCTTGAGATCATGAAAGCGGTATTGTTAAGAACAATATGATCCACTTGGTTTTTCTTCGTAAATATTTTGATTATTTCGGCAGTCATCTGGCTCTCTTCCGACCACATCACCGGCGCATGGTAAAGATGAATAATGGAATCTTTCATGGAATAATACACGGAATCGCATTTGCCCTGTATGTCGGATTTAAAAAGTTTAACATGGTGATAGGCCCTGAAAATTTTAAAGGTATCCGTGCTATCCATCTCATAGCGTATCGTGTCTGCATGAAGATACAGGCTGTCGCGTCGTCCCGTACTGTCTTTTTCGGCAATCTGGATCAGCAGGGCATTGTCTGTGATGAGCCCTTTTTCAGGTTTTTCGGAATAGTATCCGTAATTTCCGCGGAGAACAATTTTTTCGTTGGTATCCACTAATTCCACATTCATAAATGCTTTCCCGTATCCCTGAATCCTGTCATAATAGAGGCTGTCGCCTTTAAGTTTCTGCGGGCCGTTTACAAGAAATGCATTCTTGTTGTATTGCGATATTTCAGACTCCGTATTATACCAGCCGTTTTCGCAGTAAATATAGCTTGTGTCGCCGCTTCTGATCAGAGTGGGGCCGTAAAAATAACTGACCTTTGTTTTGGTATTATACCGTAAAGTATCGGAATACATCGTGTATTTCTTGTTTACTAATGTAACGCTGTCTATGGAGAAAAAGTTATAAGTCTTGGAATAATAAAATCCCCTGGAACTGTTCAGGATATTTTCTTTGTCAGTAATCTCGCCATGGTTGTAATAATAACCGATATTTTTATTACGATCATAATCTAAAAAATGTGTTTTTAATACAGACGACCTGTGTTTTAAATTCACATCGCCCCGCACCTGGGCCATTTTTGTGTTTCCATCGTAGGTGAGATGATCGCCCAGCAGGGTGAGCGAATCGCCCTGCACCATGCGGATATTGGCAAAAGCTTCGATGATATTGTCGTTGGTATTAAAATACGCGCTGTCGCAATACAGTAGCGCATTATCATGCTTGAACACTACATTCCCAATGAGCCGTTTCACATCTTTATAGCGGCTGTCGTATTCGGCGCTGTTTGCGCTGAGAATTTCAATTCTTGTTTTTTGTGAGAAACAGGATAAAAAAGAAATATAACAGAAAAGAAAAATTAAAAAAAAAACGGGGAATCACCCCTTCAGGTTGTAAAATAAATATGCCGGAAAGTTTTCTATTTTTCACATCAACCTGCAATGAATTCTTCGATGATTTTTTCAACGGACACATTTTCGGCTTCCGCTTTATAATTCCGGATGAGCCTGTGGCGCAGGATAATTAATGCCACCGCTTTTATATCCTCAATATCCGGGGAATATTTGCCATTCAATACGGCGTGGGCTTTTGCCCCGATAACTAAGAACTGCGAAGCGCGCGGGCCTGCTCCCCACAATATATATTTATTGGCTGCGGGATGCGCGCGTTGTGTCCTTGGCCTGGTTTTAGCGGCAAGCGTTACCGCATATTCAAGCACATGGTCGTTGATTGGAACCCGCCGGATCAGGTCCTGGAAATAGATGATTTCTTCAGCGGAAATAACCTTGTTGAGAACCGACGAATATTCTGAAGTGGTATTTTTAACAATGATCAGTTCATCTTTATAATCGGGATAATCAAGCCAGATGTTAAACATAAACCTGTCTAACTGGGCTTCCGGAAGTGGATATGTTCCTTCCTGCTCAATGGGATTTTGTGTGGCAAGAACAAAAAACGGTTTGTCAAGATCGTATTTTGTACCCGATGCGGTAACCGAAATTTCCTGCATGGCTTCGAGCAGAGCCGATTGTGTTTTTGGGGGCGTGCGGTTGATTTCATCGGCAAGGATAAAATTGGCAAACACCGGTCCCCTGATAAATCTGAACTGGCGGTTTTCATTCAGGATTTCCGTGCCGATGATATCCGAAGGCATCAGGTCCGGCGTAAACTGGATCCTGTTGTATTTTAATCCAAGCACATCGCCGATGGTAGTAACAAGCAATGTTTTTGCAAGGCCGGGAACGCCAATCAGCAGGCAATGGCCGCGGCTGAAAATCGCAATAAGCACTTCCTTGATAATCTTGTCCTGACCGAATATCACTTTTTTGGTCTCTGCAAGTATTGCTTCATGGGCTTTGCGCAAGGCATCAACAGCTTCTACATCATTCCTGAAATTCATAAAATACTTTTTTAATTCTAAGCAAATGTAAATATTAAAAACGAATTAAGAATAAAAATGTTTTCTGCAGAAATAAAAAAAGCTGCCCCGGAATCATGGAAGCAGCTTTCTGAAAATAAATTTTATTTATGGATGTACAGTGCCCAACAGGTTGCCTGAGTAAGTATTTCCTGTGCTCTGAGCGGTAAGGGTTGCATTGTCTAATATCATGCCCCATCCCTGTGATTGGTTGATCTGGCAATTTGAAACAGTTAAGGCAGCAGTGGTTCCGTTGACATAAATGTTGGCATCGCCATCGCCGCCGGAATAGCCTCCATAGGATACTTCACAATAATTGAGCTTCGATCCGCTCATGGTATGAACACTGAAAAATAACCCTTCCCAACCTCCCGGTGCAGGACTGCCGGCCGAAGTGGTAAAGGTGATTTTTCCAGTTGTTAAATCGGTGCCATTTGCTATGAAGGTAGTATTATTATAATAACCGACCCAAATACTCGAATTGGCATCAAACTTTAAAATGCATCCGGAGTTAATTGTGATTGTTAAATTGTCAATATCAGTTTCGCTTGAAAAGAAATACGGAACACTTTGTTTTTGCCATGTGATTGTTGATAAGCCGCCGGTTGTTGTATTATTTACAGAACTTCCCAGTACCGATATCCCTAAATTGGTTCCGCAGGTAATGGTATTGCCTGTACCTAATGTGTGAACAGCGCTTGCTTTAAGATTTATGGCATGTGATGTGCAATTGCTAATAGTATTGTTGGTAAATGAAACGAATGAACCGTCAGTACCAAGATCAATCCCATAATTTTGAATTTGTGCATATCAATAAACAAGATAGTCCTGAAATTTTATGGAGTCTATATATTCATTGAAAATTATTATTTAAGTTTGTGAAATGAAAGTACGTATTTTATTGTTTTCTGTATCCCTGTTTTCCTGCCATTTTTTATTTGGCCAGGTTGCTGCTACATATTCCCTGAAAGATTTTTATAAGCAGAATCCAACTCTTGATTCTCTCGTTAATGCCTTGTTTGATCAATTGAACGATACGCAGAGGGTAGGGCAGATGGTGATCCAGGCAACCGGCGCTATCGGAAAGCCTGAAGCGGAAATTTCAAGATCGGTGAAAGGAGGTTATTTAGGCGGGGTTATTTATCTCAAGGTTCCAAAAGAAGACTGCAAAAGAATGTATGAAGACCTGAACAAAACAGCGCTGGATGCAAAAACGCTCCCCCTGCTTTTCACTACTGACGGCGAACCCAGCCTGATCAATTATAAAATAAAAGGTCTGGAAACATTTAAAAAAACCGACAGGATAAAAACTCCCGAAGAATCTGCCGAAATAGCGGTTATCCTGAGCAGGATTTTGAAAGACCTTGGTATTAGGCAGAATTATGCGCCGGTTTGCGACATTGCTTTTAATAAAGAAGTAATTAACAACCGCAGCTATGGAATGGATAAAGAGATGGTGATAGACCACTGCAAAGCGTTTATCCGCGCCACGCAGAACGAAGGCGTGGCGGCCACTGCAAAGCATTTTCCCGGGCATGGGAATGTGAAAGGCGACAGCCATATCAACCTGGTGTGCATTGATGGCGAAATGACAGAACTGGATACTTACAAAGCCCTGATCGCAGACAGTGTCCTGTCCGTTATGGTGGGGCATATTGCGGTGAAGAACAATGAAAAATATTCTACTGACGGGCTTCCTTCCACCTGTTCGAAAAAAATTGTTACAGGACTGCTCAGGAACGAACTCGGCTTCAAAGGGCTTATTGTTACCGACGGCATGAACATGGGAGCATTGGGTAAAGTAAAAGATGCCGCCATTAAGGCTGTTGAAGCGGGCTGCGACATGATCCTGATCCCGCCCGATGAAAAAAAACTCGTTAAGCAGGTGCTTTTAAAAATTGCGACAGACAATGATTTTAAAAATCAGGTGTACGAATCTGTGAAGCGGATTATCCGGATGAAGGTGTGTTTGGGGATAGTTTCAAGTTTTAAGTTTTAAGTTTGAGGTTTGAGAAGGTGAGCTTACGATTAACCATTAACGATTAACGAATAACTTATTTTACATCCCGAATTACCTGTGTGCATTTTCAATCTCCATCGTTTTAAAAACAATACCGTATTTTTCGTTGACAAACCGCATGGCGTCGTGGAAGAACAGGTAGAAATAATTCAACAATAAGTTGTAGTTTTCCCGTAAGATTTTTATACCGATTTGCGATTCATTGGGCAGTGATGTCCTGCCGGGCATTCTCTGCAGCACCCGTTCTATGCCTTCGATTTTTGAATAGAGCACAAGCCAGTTGTTCTGCATGACAAATGGAAGATATTCTTTCACCCTGTCCGGCAATATTTCATGATTGCTTCTAAGGAGCGCATAGGAACGTTCTGCGAATTTTTCAAGAGGCACGCTGGAATAGTTGAACCAGTTGGCAGCCAGGAAGTGATCGAAAAAAATATCAATCACAATCCCCGAATATTTCTTATAGGGCTTTCTCACCAGCATCTTGCAGGAATGCGTGATCGGGTGTTTATCGGTGAATTCGTCTATGCTGCGGTGCAGAAGTATGCCTTTTTTAATCCCTGCCGGATAATCATTGTATTCTCTTCCTTTCACGGAATCTGCTATAAAACTGCCAAGCATCATATGTTCGTTGTTGCCAGAAAGATACAGATGTGCCAGAAGATTCATCAGCGGGTTTATATTTAGATCAATTTATATTAGAAACTGGATACTTAATAGTAATCGGTATTCGGTTCCACCTTCGGTGGCCGGTAACCTTGCCTACCGGCAGGCAGGTCGGTAGTTTTTTGACTGATGACCGACGACTGATGATTATTTCATGAAATCGCTACGCTAAGTGGATGACTGAGTCCTAATCGAACACTGAGCCCTGAGTCCATTGAGCATTCGACTGAGCTCACGCCGAAGTCCTGTCGAAATGGTCGAAGGGTCGAAGTGTGATGATTGACTACTGTTTACCGTTTACTGATTACCGAATACCAATTAGATAAAATTATTTAAAGAACACTCAAGCCATTAATATCACACAAAAGTAAACAACATAAATCTGAATAACAAAATATTTTATCCGGGATTTTTTAATTTTTCATACTTTTACGAATAAATCAGATAGAATATGAGCGATAGTAATCAGCATTTCTCGGTAAAAAAAAGACTCAGGAGTTTTGGCCCGGCATTCCGCGGCTTCGGTATCCTGTTCAAAAACGAGCATAATTCACGTATCCATGTTTCGGTTGCCCTGATGGTCGTGGTATTGGGTTTTCTCATGGAAGTATCCCCGGTAGAATGGTGTCTGCTGATTTTTGCCATTGGTATGGTATTTATTACTGAACTGATAAATTCGGCAATAGAAAACCAGATTGACATGGTCGTAAAAGATTTCAATCAGAAAGCGGGGAATGCAAAAGACATGGCTGCTGCTGCCGTATTGATGGCTGCCATTGCTTCAGCTGTGATTGGTTTAATTATTTTTGTTCCGAAGGTCGTGATCTTGTTCAAAACATAAGTTCTTCGAAGATGTACAAATTCTTAGATATTTTTTTTCTCGTCTTCCATACCCTGCTGATATTTTTTAACCTGTTCGGATGGATATGGAAACGCACCCGGAAAATAAACTTAGTTACTCTTTTGCTAACGGGTTTGTCGTGGTTTGCGCTCGGGATTTTTTATGGCATCGGGTATTGTCCTTTAACAGACTGGCACTGGGAAGTTCTTCATAAACTTGGAAGGTATGATTTGCCTAATTCTTATACCAAATATCTTGCGGATCGGATCACGGGGCTTGATTTTAATGCCCGCCTTGCAGATACAATGACTGCTGCTTTATTCTTTGTGGCGCTGGCTGCTTCTTTGTATGTAAACATTAGGCCTCTGATTAAAAAATATTTTATTTCTCAATAGCAAAGAATTTGTCTTTTTTGTTTTTAATCACAACGCCTTTTGAAATATTGGTTTTCAACGCAGGCTCTCCCTTGTATTCGATATACCCGTCATGTTCGCCTGTGATATCAAGTTCATCGCCCACATACACGTAAACCTCGCCGGAATCCCTTATTTTTATCAGGCAATTCTTTGCAAGCAGTTCTCCCGAATTGATAACTCCCTCGTCCATGGCGTTGATCATGAATGTTTCGCAAATACCAGATAAATCAGCTTCTGCATAATCGTTCACTTCGCATTTCAGAATATTGGTATTTACATCTGATGTTACTTTGGTTTGATCATAAAGCCTGAAGCTGAGTTCTTCGAAATTTCCGTTTAATGCAACGCTGCCCTTCCCATAAATATTCAGGTTCAGTTTCGGAGTATTTAAATTAAGTTTCAGGCTTGATGAGGAATTGTCAAGGTAAAGATCAAGGTCTTCGGGCTTGTTGAAAAACTTTAGGTTGTTTTTACAGGAAGTAGTGATTTTATGTAATGCTGTAACCGTTACATAAACATTGATCAGGGTATTTTTTTTAATTTTATGGTAGCTGAAGATATTCAGGCATCCATTTGTCACATTTGCAGTGATGTCGTTAATAATATTTTCATCTGCTTCGATAATTACTTTCTGGCCTGTGCCTTCGAATACATAAAGATCCAGATCCTGATCTATACAGATGGTGTTGAATTCGGCAACTGTTTTTTCAACGGATAAAACCGCCGGTTTGCTTTCGCCGGGTAGTCCGGCTAATGCCTGAAACATTGCGATAAAGAAGAATAATAGTACTGTGCTTCTTATTATTCCGTTTGTAAATGTTTTCATAACTGTAAACTTTTAAAATATTAATACTAATTTTTTTTGCAGTTTACAGGAAGATCGAGGTATCTCTTTTCAGGATTGGCGCATATTTCTCTTTCTTACTCTAAACCGCTATTTTTTTCTGTTTAGAGTAATTGAAATTATGCCGGCAGAATTTAATTACTTTGGCTCTTATCTAATTGATGGTTGATTAATAATTTTTGCTTACCTTTGGCACAAATATTAAATATACGATGACTACGAAAGAACATATATTTGCACTTTTCAAGATTCTACCTGATACGGAAAGGCAGGAGCTATTG
>JACREX010000185.1 GCA_016212695.1 Bacteroidia bacterium | reverse complement strand
ACTCAAGTAAATGTTTTAAATAACGTAGAAACCAACAGGCTTTCATGAACATTTTGAATAATAATTTGATAAACCTTCATAAACCCTTGAAAAATCAGCAACTCAATAGTAAAGTACTTTATCAAAGCGGATAAGCAGTTAAATAAAATAAAAATTGTCACGCTGATGCGGTTATTTGATCAGCGAAAGATATTCTACTGAAATGCTTCTGTAGTATAAGCAGGAATCGGGTTATTTGCCCTTCTTTTTCTTTTTATCAACTTCAGCCTTTTCTTTGGCCTCTGCATCTGCTTTTGCTTTGGCATCAGCGGCAGTTTTAGCGTCAGCATCCTGTTTGGTTTTTCTTGCCTCCGCTTCTTTCTGGACTTTTGTAAACTGGTCATCCTGGAAGCCTTCTCCTTCTGACGGACGGTTCAGTACAAGAACAGCAATACAACTTGTGGATGTCGGTGTCTCAGTATCTTCAAGAGTAACTTCAACCACCACATTAACCGGGTCGGTTACACTGACTAATTCGCTTGTGGGGACAGTATTTTTATCTTTTTGAACAGCAGTTTTTAAATTAGTAACTTCTGCAGCCATATCTTTCATTTCTTTGCGGATGGCATCTTCTTCGTCTCTCGATTTGGCTTCGTTACAAATCATTTGTTTTTGTTTTAATGCCTCTTCTTTTTCTTTCAGTTCCTTTTGCAAATGGTAATTATCATAATTGAACAGCACTTCTCCGGCCTCTGTCATCATTTTATAAGACACTTTATTTTGTGGCATTGAATTATAAAATTTTAAAACAAAGTCTTTGTTTTTGCTGAATACAATATTTAATTTATGAGACTGCCCTTTTTTGAAAAGACCGCTCTTCGACTGAACATCTTTCGCGAATCCACTGCTGGCTTTGTCATTACCAAATTTTAAAATGTAATCATTGCAGTTCTGACTGAATGATACCATTACCAAGCCTGCAATAAAAATTGATAAAAAAAGAGTTATACGTTTCATCTTATATTGTTTTTAAATTATTCACTTATAAATTATTTAACATATTTTGTCCGGATTTCTTTTATTTTTTGTTTGAAATCATTATATTGTTCTTCAGTGAAAGAAGCCTTTTCTTTGCTGCCTAAAATAATTTTTCCTTCTTTTTTCTGTGTTTTGACTTCATTCTTTTCAACTTTCATCTGGTCATAGATAGCTTTGATTGCATTCAAATCTTTTTTGATTTCTGCAACATCTTTATCAGACTGGTATTTTTCCACTTTCCGGATCAGGTTGTTGAAAACTATTTTCTGGCCTGCTATGCTCGAAATAGTAGGATTTTTGGCATCAAATTTATCAACAAGATTCGTTATAATATACATTCCCTCGATCCAGCCGCCTGCAGCAACCACGCCGACAGTCTTTCCTTTTCCGCCGTTATCGAGATCCTGGATAATGGAAAAATACGAACTGTTTGTAATGAACGAAAGTGAATCAGGGTTATTAATGTTATTTTTCAACCGGTCTAAGAAAGCATTGCCTACCACTGCAGATATTCCCAAGTTTTCAGCAATCTTATACATGATTGTGAAATACTTCAATGTATTCTCATTCATTTTAAATACAGAGCAGTAGGATAAATCGGCTATATAAATCCCCAGGTTTAGTTCTTTTGAAATGGTGGTAACATAGTTGCCGGTAGTAAGGTTCAGAAGAGCTTCACGATACGGCAGCTTCTGCGATTTGATTAAAAGAAACAACTCTTCAGGGGAAGGAATCTGGTAATCTACATTGTCGGCCATGGCAGAGACAGTATCATTTGCAGACTTTAACGTGTCATTTGTCTTTACTTTTGAAGTGTCGTCGCTTGTGCAACTGAATGCGATAAGCAGTGTGCAAACTACTGCAATTTTAAACAAAATAAAGCTTTTTCTCATTTTTCAGGTATTTTAATTTTTTGTAAAAATAGAAATTTTTTTTTAACAAATCATTTACGTCAATATTTTTTTTGCATGAGCGTGATTTAATTTAATGAGATACACCCGGATTCCCTGATATACTATGCTCGGGCATAATTTAAGTTTTTTTGAAAAGCTCCAAATACCAAACTCCAAAACCCAAGCCCCAAGAATCCTTGGAATTTGGGATTTTGATTTTTTAATATGTAGATTAATCCCGACATTAGTATATATTGTCAATAACCCTTTCAGAGTGTTAACCACGGTCTTGATATATTCTTTTGCGAAATATTGGAATTTCCTGTAGGTTTGCAAATTATTTTGCGATTCTGTTATGAGTTTAATCAGCAATCTGCAATCTCTGAAAAATGAACTTCAAATTAATCTCAAAATACAAACCAACAGGGGATCAGCCTGAGGCTATTCTTCAGATTGCAGAAGGGTTGCAACGCGGCGATAAATTCCAGACCTTGCTGGGCGTTACGGGATCCGGTAAAACATTTACCATTGCAAATGTCATTGAAAAAGTACAAAGACCGGTTCTGGTTCTCAGTCATAATAAAACTCTCGCTGCCCAGTTGTACGGTGAGTTTAAAGAATTCTTTCCTGAGAATAAAGTTGAATATTTTGTTTCATACTACGACTATTATCAACCCGAAGCTTACATTCCTTCAACAGATACATATATTGAAAAAGACTTATCTATAAACGATGAAATCGAAAAATTGCGGTTAAGCACCACGTCGTCCCTGCTATCGGGGAGGAATGATGTAATTGTTGTTTCTTCGGTCTCCTGCCTGTATGGAATCGGTAACCCGGAAGATTTTCATAACAATGTGATCCGCATGGAACGGGGGCAGTTTATCAGCCGCAATACATTTTTACGGAAACTTGTAGATAGTCTTTATTCAAGAAACGAAATTGATTTCAGACGTGGCGTTTTTCGTGTAAAAGGCGATACTGTGGATATTTTTTTAGCGTACAGCGACATTGCCCTCCGCATTGTTTTCTGGGATGATGAAGTGGAGCAAATCCGGTCTTTTGACCCCGTCAACGGGCATATCCTGAACGATCTTGATAATGTGATGATCTATCCCGCAAGTATTTTTATGACTACCAAAAACCGACTGCAGACTGCTATAAAGAATATTCAGGACGACATGATGAAGCAGGTTGAGTATTATAATAAAATCGGTAAAACAGCAGAAGCCAAGCGTTTGAAAGACAAAGTCACCTACGACCTGGAAATGATCCGCGAACTCGGCCATTGTTCGGGAATAGAAAATTATTCCCGCTATTTCGACGGACGGAAACCCGGGATGAAGCCTTTCTGCCTGTTAGATTATTTTCCGAAAAATTTTATCATGGTCATTGACGAAAGCCATGTTACGTTGCCGCAGATTCATGCTATGTTCGGTGGAGACCGCTCCCGCAAAGAAACATTGGTTGAATATGGTTTCCGCTTACCGGCCGCTCTCGACAACCGCCCGTTGAAATTCGAAGAATTTGAAAAAGTAATAGGCCAGACGATTTATGTAAGCGCAACGCCTGCAGACTATGAACTGCAGAACTGCGGCGGCGTGATTGTGGAACAGGTGATACGGCCCACCGGGCTGCTCGACCCGGTAATAGAAGTAAGGCCGGGCATAAACCAGGTGGATAATTTAATTGCTGAAATAAATCTGCGGGTCGAAAGCGACGAAAGAGTGCTCGTTACAACCCTTACAAAACGCATGGCCGAAGAACTTGCAAAATACCTTACTAAATTTGAAATACGTTGCCGTTATATCCATTCTGATGTTGATACGCTGGAACGCGTGGAGATCATGGAAGACCTGCGTAAAGGTATGTTTGACGTGTTGGTCGGCATCAATCTTCTGCGCGAAGGCCTTGACCTGCCTGAAGTATCATTAGTTGCTATTCTCGATGCCGACAAGGAGGGGTTTTTACGGTCCGAACGTTCATTGACTCAGACTGCAGGCAGAGCCGCCCGTCATATCAACGGGAAAGTGATCATGTATGCGGACAAAATCACTGAATCCATGAGGAGAACTATTGACGAAACAAACCGCAGAAGAGAAAAGCAATTAAAATATAATGAAGAAAACAACATCACGCCGCAGCAAATTATAAAAACCACGAAATCAATTCTCGGAAAATTAAAAGGGATAGAAGAAAAACCCTTGCCGGAATATTATGTTGATCCCGGTGAAACCGGTGTTGCAGCCGATCCTGTAGTTCAGTATATGTCAAAAGAAGCGTTGCAGAAAGCTATTGAAAAAACAAAAACCGCTATGCAGAAAGCCTCTAAGGAACTTGATTTTATTGCTGCGGCCCAACTACGCGATGAGATGTACAAATTGGAAAATCTGCTTCAAAAAAAATAGGAAGATGTACTTTAATATCCAAAAACATCGGAAATCGTTTCACCCTCTTTCAGCCAATACGTCTTAATTCCAAGTCTTCCGGCTGCCTCAATGTGTACAAGGGTATCATCAACGAATAATGTCTCTCCGGGGTTAAGATTGTTTTCTTTTAAAACAAGTTCAAAAAATTCCGCATAGGGCTTTTTCATTTTCTGTTTAAAAGAATAATAAGTTTTAACAAATAACGAATTGAACTCAAAGAAGTATTCCTGCCGGAACAGTTTTGTATATGTTTTATAATGTATTTGATTGGTATTACTCAATAAAAAAAGTTTATAGCGTTTTTTTAATTTTTGTAGCAGCGCTATTCTTTCTTCCGGAAAATCAAGAAGCATTTTATTCCATGCATCATCAATCTGCTTATCCGTTATGGGAAGAGATGTGTGTTTTTTCATCTCAAGATAAAATTCATCCGTCGTGATATGCCCTGTTTCAAATTTATCAAAAAACCTGTCCTGTTTAAATTTTGTATAGATAGCATCAAAATTATCGAACCCGGCTTTCCTGAATTCATCGGCAGAAAGCATTGGATCAATGTTGATAATCACACCGCCAAGGTCAATAATTATATTTTTTATGGTAGCTAAGTTTATCATTTTCTGTTCAGAATTACGAAATGATATGTCAAATATAAGAAGTCAAATGTCAAATTTTATAGATTCTTCAAATTAATATCACTTGTTTATTTATATTTGCAAATATATTTGTTTTCCAAGCAACTTATCAAATAAAAATCTTGTCTTTTAAAAAAAATCCCGTATGAAAAAATATTTATTTCTTGTAATAAGTGCATACATGTTCTGTATTCTTTCAGGCAATGCCCAGACCTATAATATGTCAAATGCCGGTACTATTAGTACCTGTTCCGGTACTTTTTATGACTCAGGCGGACCCTCCGGCTCATACAACAACAGTGAAACATTTCAAATGACCTTTTGTTCAAATATGTTGGGATCTCAAATTTCGCTGAGTTTTACAAGTTTCAACAGCGAGCAGTGCTGCGACCATATTAAAATTTACGATGGCCCGAATACAAGTGGTTTTCTCATGGCGCAGGCAGAAGGATCAAATCCTTCCGTTATTGTCGGGCAGATTCTTACTTCTAATAATGGTACTCCTACTCAATATGGTTGCCTCACTGTTACATGGACATCCGATGGCTCTGTAACAAACACCGGCTGGGTGGCATTAATATCCTGCACATTCCCATGTCAGCCGTTTACAGTTAATATCGTTAATCCCAGCACTCCATTTTTTAACGGCGACACTATTCATATTTGCCAGAATACATCTTTAACACTTCATGCTGCCGGATCCTTTCCGAATAATGATCAGAATTATCACCAGGCCGATGCAACAACAGTTTATACCTGGCAGTTCGGCGACGGCTCTGCCCCGGTGAGCGGTACGGGTATGACATCAATTACGCATACATGGCCAGTAGGAGCTTACTATGTAACTGTTACCGGCAAAGATTTAAACAATTGCACAAACAGCAACCTTGCAAGGATCATGATTCTGGTATCAACTACACCGGATTTCTACGGAACAGATATCACACACGATACTATATGCCCCGGCGAGACAATTAATCTTACCGGCCATGCTTCGTCACATCCGTGGACAACGGTTGTTGATACTATGGTTGCCGGTATGACCTATCTTCCGGATGGGCAAGGGGTTCCCTATGAAACATATATTACAAATACATTATTTATACCTGGACAAACCATGACCAGCGTATCTGATCTTGTTTCCGTTTGCCTTAATATTGAACACTCCTATATAGGCGACCTTACTATCTGGTTGATTTGCCCATCCGGTCAGTATTTAAACATCCTGACCTACCCTGATGGTTTCGGGAGTACATATTTTGGTATTCCAATTGACAACGACTCCGATACGTCGCCAGGAACAGGCTGGACTTACTGCTGGACTCCACAGTCTACAAACCCGATTACAGCGATGTACAGCACTTCATTGCCAGCAGGAGATTATCAGCCTACAGGCACGTTTACAGAACTTTTAGGATGTGTAATGAATGGTAACTGGACGATTCATGTTGAGGACCATCTCGGATCGGATAACGGATATATTTTCTGGTGGCAGTTGCATTTTAATCCCGCCATCATACCTCCCCAGTTTTCGTTCAATAATACATACGATTCCTCTTTATTTAACTGGACAGGGCCGAATATTATCAGCCAGAACAATGGAACAGGCATTGCAACGCCGACAACATTTGGTGTTAACAATTACCATCTCGAAGTAATTGATGATTTCGGATGTAGTTATGATACCCTGATCCCTGTCCTTGTACTTCCAAGTATGTTAAGTGTCACCCTTGGTACATTTTCCAATGTATTTCTTTCTGATGCGCCTTTCCCTCTTTATGGCGGCTCTCCTTCAGGCGGAGTTTATTCCGGCCCCGGTGTTTCAGGCAATATGTTTTATCCGACTGTTGCGGGAATTGGTTCCCACCCGATTGTTTATTCAATAACAAATCCCAATGGATGCATGAGTTCAGATACGAGTTATATCAATGTATTCGACCCTACGGGATTTCTCATAGCCAATGATACGATATTTACATGCTCCGGCGTATTTTACGACAGCGGCGGTACTAACGGAACTTACCAGGCAGGTGAAAATTTCACCATGACTTTCTGTCCCGATGCACCGGGAAATAAAACCAACCTTCAGTTTGTTTACTTCGATGTGCCGGGCGGTTCTCAAATTTGTTTTTATGATGGTATGAGCGCGACCTCGCTGCCCATAAACTGCGGAAATAACGGGACATTTAACAATGTGCCTTTTACAATTACCGGGGTTGATCCGTCGGGTTGTATCACGGTTTTTTTCCAGTCTTCAGGAACAGGAAACGGATGGGCTGCATTTGTAAATTGTTCTTGGTTGTGCCAGCCTTTCACCGCACATATTACCGACATCAGCGTGCCCTATTCAAACGGCGACACCATACAGATTTGCAATAATTATCCTGTGCTGTTTTCTGCAGAAGGAACCTATCCGAACAACAATCAGCATTATGCCCAATCGGATGCTACTACAATTTTTACCTGGGACTTCAGCGATGGTTTACAGGTATTATCAGGAACCGGGCTTGCCAATGTGTCTCACGCATTTTCCTCAGGAGGAATATATCCTGTTTTGCTCACAGCAACAGATATAAACAATTGCCAGAATGATAACTCCGTACAGGTGATTGCGAAAGTGGCTTATGATCCTATATTTCATGGTACAAGGTCTATTCCCGATTCTGTTTGTTATGACAAATATGTAAAACTTGTTGGAGTGACCCATGTTCCAGATAATGCTTTATTTAGTAATATTTACCTGAACCCCGACTGGATAGGCGACAATATCAATTCCGACAACAATGGTATTGCCGGCGCTCACCCGCAGGTTACAGGAGACAATGAGTATATCTTTATGGTTACCGACGACTGGGGTTGCATTCACGATACCACCATCCTTATCTTTGTACGCAATTCAGATGATCCTCTTTGTTGCCATACTCCGGATATTACGGCGGGAAATGATACGAATGTGAATTATGGTAACACCATTACATTAAATGCATCCCTGCTGTGGAACTATCCGGATGTGAATTATCACTGGGAGCCTGCAAACCTGATAGCAAGCGGTGGTAACACATTGAACCCAACCACTGTGACGCTCACTACCACGGCTATTTTTACATTAAAAGCTTATATTGACGGAGAAAGCTGCACCAAGATGGATGATGTAATTGTTTATATCACCGGTACGGAATTATCGGCAACGGCTTATGCTGCTGATACAGCCATATGTGAAGGCGATTCCACGCAATTATATGCCCTGCCAACCGGCGGGTCGGGCAATTATTCCTATCAGTGGTCGGCAAACCCTGACCTGAGCGACACTGTTATTTTTAATCCCATAGTCAAACCTGAAACCACAACCACATTTTACGTAACTGTATCAGATGGTATAACACAAGCTGCAGCAAGTGTAACTGTAATTGTTTATAGTTTGCCGGTGGTCACTCTCGATTCGATACCGGATGTTATGGTTAATGCACCGCAATTTGAGCTGAATACAGGACATCCGGTTGGGGGAACCTACACAGGTACAGGTGTTTTTGAAAATTATTTCTTCCCTTCCGTTGCAGGGGTGGGAACTTTTACAATCGTTTACACTTTTATAAATATTGACGGATGCACTAATAGCGATACAAACACCATAACCGTACATAATGTTGTCTGGAATCCGTTAATGGCAGGCATTGAATCGAAATTTTCAATATATCCCAATCCTTTTACAGAAAACACGCTTGTTGAATTTTCAAATCCGGATAATTTTCCGTATTCCCTCTCTGTTTCTGACATCACAGGGAAGATTGTTAAATATCGGGAAAACATTTCTGATAATAAAATTCTAATTAAAAAAGAAAATCTGAGCAAAGGATTATATTTTATTGAATTAAAAGGGAAAAAAATATTCAGAGGAAAAATAATTGTTGAATAGCATATCTTTTTCACAACATCTGATGCCTGATAATGAGTTTAATACCTTATGATTTTACTTTTCAGAACCCCGATAGGTATAAATACCCATATTTAAAAGCAACTGCATTGTTGAAACATCGTCTTAAAAATAAGAGTATAAATATTTGTTTGACCTTTTCCAGTTTAGTACATTTGTTAAATTATCTGAAAAAAATTCAGTTGAACAAAAATTTTAAAATTTAATAATTATTTTTTGATGAAATTTTTTACTCCAGCAAAACACTGCTTTACTATTTTATTGATTGCTATTTTATTACTGATAGTAAATAATTCTGTTTATTCTCAAAGTAATAAAACCAATAATGATAAAACAAAAAAAGTGTCGGTTAATCCATTTGCCTTTACCATTAAAGACACCATCAATTACATCAATTTTCCCAATACTGCTATAAAATTCAAGCCGCCGGCTCACTTTGTTACATATGAAAAAATAAACGGATTCATGCATCCGGGTTCTTCTTCAACAATTCAGGCAACCGAAATTCAGGGGACCCCATATGTTTTATACACAAAAGCGTTAACTGCCGATTATTTCGAAAAACAAGGATTTAAACTCGTCAGCAAAGAAGATATTAAAACAAAAGATAACAAAAACGGCACTTTATACACTGTTACATTCACGGTAAAAGGTATTGATTATGAAAGAATGATGTTCTTCACCGGCGACTATAACCGCACGGTATGGATCAATGCAAATTACCCGGTGATGGTGAAATTTTTATTATTTGAAACATTAAAAAGAAGTATTTTATCTGTGCAATTTTAATTCAGGATATCTGATATTATGAGTAAGAGATTCATATTAATTTTTGGGATGGCAATGGTTTTGCTTTTTTCTGCAAAGCCCTTGCAGTCCCAGACATTTACCCTTACTCACAACATAAATTATGCGACCTATCACCAGAATATGTGGGGTCCAAGCTGGGAGCCTTTTGATTTGAATTTCGATTACGAACTTTTCAGCGTTCAATGGGACGAATCCTGGAGCTGGAGCCAGATTACAGATATTTTCGGCGAACAGTTTGGAGTTGGTATTGATGTCGGCACCTGGGGTTTGATCGCATCCCATTTCAGTATGTACGGATTCACGACAGGTTTTGTCAATGTGAAATATCCTGTTGAGATACACCTGACTTTTCCCGCAGATCAGACCTTCGATCATGGAGAGACCGTTACGGTCAATTCTGATTATACCGTACTACCGGGCTGGGAACTCGACACACATTATCCAACCATAGGTTCTACCACGCTTGACATGGACTTCGGGATGGGGGCTCATATTGGTCTTATTACCTGTCTCGGGGATTGCGATACCATATATGTTTTTCCACCCATAAATATTCCTGTAGATTCCATTACGATTTTTCATATAGACAGCAGCGGGTATTGCGTATATCCTTCCTATAACCCCAATATCTTCCCGCCTTTTGAGTTTGTGGAAACCAACGTATTTCCGATAATCATTGATGATTGGTTCAATATCGGACTCACCGGTTGGATCGCGCCGCCTTATGTAATTACCACCGATACCCTGATGCCAGACCAGTGCCTGTATGCAAGCGGCGACAGCACTTATCTGCATTTGAATCTGAATATTATTACATTTATTTCTGCCTTAGCAGGACTTATCCCGCCTCCGACAGGCCCGGCAATTCAGCAGGCTCTCGCATATTTGAACGGCAGTATTGATATTCCGATCGGCCCGTCCACAGCAACCATTACATGGTCTATTATACAGGCATCTTTCTATATGTCGAGCACGCAGGAGCAGGACTTCACATTCTGTCCAACCATCTGGTGCCACTTAGGTTTTCCCACATCCCTTAATTATACGGTGACTGATCCAAGCGCCGGCAATACACAGGTAGCACAGGGAAATAACGACACTATAGTTTTTGCCGTAAACAATGACGCGCATATAACCTATCCCTGCCAGGGTTTTGACACCATGCCGATCAGTATCGAGTACACATTGACCAATGATTTTACAAATCATACCTGGGACAGTATTGCTTTTGGCTTTCAGTTTTCAGCTCTTACGTTCACTTTTCATCTGCCTACATTTTATAAGGCCCTTGCTGAAGTTGATATTCCAGATTTCTGTTTACCGGTTTTAGATTCGACAAATGATGATGCTATTCTGGCAGCAACCGCTGCGGGATGTATGCCGGGATATACAGCTCCCGCAGTCTCCACATCCGATTCACAACCAAAAGAGATTATGGATATCGACTTCCAGATCGGACCTTTATTTCAAGACAGCATACCTTTAGGGTATATTCCATTTACCTGGTATAATAATACATGGAACCTTGAAGATTTCACACCTGCCGATACTGTTGTTCCCCCGACACAGATTGTACCTACCCAGGAAATGACGGCTACCATCTCGAGCGCAGGCGTATTATGTTTTGGAGATTCTACCGGCACAATTGTAGCACAAGGCTTCAACGGGCATCCTCCCTATACATTTACCTATTCTAACGGCGTGGTTAATACGCATATTTCATCCATTGACAGCATTCATGTTTCTGCCGGATATTATACAGTAACGGTTTCAGATTTCTGGGGCTGTGAAATTGTCGGATCGGTTACGGTAATGGACCTCCATCCTCCGATCCTTATCCACTTAGGGATGACTCCCGTGCTTTGTAATGGAGATAGTACGGGTTCGATTAATTCGACCGTATCGGGAGGCGTACCCGGATATACCTATATATGGAATCCATCGGGACAAACAATAGCCGATCCGGTAAATCTCTGGGCTGATACTTATACCGTTACCGTTACTGACGCTGTAGGATGCACAAAAATAGATTCGATAACCGTTACAGAACCGCCGTTCCCGGTTGCAATTACAGATACCTTTACAAATATCTCGTGCAATGCAGGCAGTGACGGTACCATTGATATTACTGTAACAGGAGGCACTCCTCCTTATACCTATTCCTGGACAAACGGCCTGCACACTGAAGATCTGAATAACCTTACTGCAGGAACTTATTCGGTTACAGTTACGGATAATAACGGATGCCAGGAAACCCATACGGTAACTCTTACCGAACCTACACCTTTACAGATACAGGTTCTTGCAACGGATGTAAGCTGCTATCACATGGCCGATGGCGCTATTGATATCACAGTTTCCGGGGGAACGCCGCCCTATACCTATTTATGGAATAACAGCGCTGTCACAGAAGATGTGAGCGGACTGACAAGCGGTAATTACAGGGTTACGGTTACAGATTCCTTAGGATGTATTAAAATCGCCATTGCATTGATTACTGAACCGCTGGCGCCACTGACCGTATCCTATACCTCGGTTAATGTAAGATGTAACGGAGGAAATAACGGAGCCATAGACCTGACCGTATTTGGAGGGACATCGCCTTATAGCTATAACTGGACTAACGGAGCAATATCTCAAGATCTGACAGCTCTCACAGCAGGAACCTATTCTGTTACAGTAACCGATGCTCACCAATGCGACACCATGCTTACGATAACAATCACCGAACCGCCGCAACCGCTTTCTGCGAGCGCTGTAGGGATTGATGTGCTTTGCTATGGCGGCTATACAGGATCTATTGATTTAACTGTATCCGGGGGAACGCCTCCATACATATATGTCTGGAGCAATGGATTTACCACTGAAGATATTACTGACCTTACTCAGGGAATTTACACGGTTACTGTTATGGATGCAAATTTATGTATTGCAAACGTAACCCTGTTTATTGACCAGCCCGATGAGATTTCGTTCCTTGTTTCAGCAGACGAATACCTTTGCTTTGGCCAGTCTGCTACATTATCCGTAGTATATTCAGAGGGCGGAGTATTGCCTTATGACATCATCTGGAGCAATGGTGCGCATGGCGATTCTATTGTTGTTACACCTGAAGAAGACGCAGATTATACGGTACAAATTACGGATGCAAACGGATGCCAGAGTTATCCTCTCTCCATTCATGTAAAGGTTGATCCGCCGCTTGCCATGGAATTAACGACAAATACTGATACCGTATGCCCCGGCGATCCGGTAGCGCTGAGCGCAAATATTTCCGGCGGGGGAATTGTATATCCTTACACCATTTATATTAATGATACGATTACAGGAAATCCTCCCATCACTGTTTTCCCTGACGCAGAAACTCTTTACACAGCCTGGGTATTTGACCGGTGCAAGTTCGACAGCATTGTTGATACCATGAGGATTTACACTTATCCTATTCCTCCTCTTAATTTCAGTTTTGATAAAGCATCCGGGTGCCAGCCGCTGACCGTACATTTTATAGAATCAAGCCTGAATGTAGGACAGACCTATCTATGGGATTTTGACGACGGCGACTTTGAGAATCTGTCTTTCGATAAAAATCCCATACATATATTCCACAATGCAGTTGTTTATCATGTACGGCTCAGGGTGACATCCATAAACGGCTGCCGGAACGAATCGGATACAGCCATCATTACAGTATTCAAGAAACCTGATGCACGTTTCACTTACGACCCGCTAATTATTACGCTTACAAATTCAACCGTAAAATTCTTTAATTACTCTTCTGATTTTATTTCACAGGAATGGAAGTTTGGCGATGGCGCCTTGTCGGCAGAACCTGAACCGGAACATGCGTACCAGAATTACGGAATTTACACGGCAGAATTATATGTGACATCAAATCACGGGTGCGTTGATACGGCAATGGCAAAAATAAACGTGGAAAGCGAGCTTACATTCTATGCGCCAACAGCCTTTACACCGGATGGCGACGGCAAGAATGAGTATTTCAAAGTATTTGCCCACGGGTATCAGCCCGACAATTTTACCATGATGGTTTATGACAGATGGGGCGAAATTATATTTGAATCCAATACTATTGAAAAAGGCTGGGATGGAAAAGTAAGAGGCAAACTCTGTCCGCCCGGCGTTTATACATGGATTGCCATATTCAGGGATGTGTACGGAAACAGCGTTCAGAAAGCCGGCACCGTTACCCTGATAAAATAAATTTCCTGAAAAAATTATTCCGCAGACAACGATCTTCTCAACAAACTAAAAGTCTTCATACAATAAATACTTTTTCCGTTTATTCTTAAATTCTTCAAGGTTTTTCTCCCAGCTTTTGCGGATGTCTGTTTCAATCACTCCGGCTTCGATCTGTTTGCGAAGGTTCGTATTTCCGGCAAGTTTACTAAAGAAATTACTAAAGAATTTGCTACGGTCTTTCAGGTTTTTATATGTATCAATCACCAACTGGATATTTATTTTTTTATTTTCTGTAAAATAATCAGCGCCTTTTTCTCTAAGGTCGTAGCCAAAACATTTCCTGCCTTTATAGGATGGATTTTTGCTGGCTCCGGGCTTGCTTTGAGGAATAAAGAAGAAGGTAGAATTAATCAGGTTCGGATGGCCGATCACCTGGAACGGAAAATCTGTGCCGCGGCCGACGCTGATCACCGTTCCTTCAAAAAGCCCCAAGACGGGATAAAGATAAACGGCTGTCATATTTGGTAAATTGGGTGAAGGCCTTACAGGAAGGTTATAGAATAATTTATGATTATAGTTTTCGCAAAGCACATAACTCAATTTACATTTAACGCCATTTTTTAGCCAGCCTTCTTCGTTAATCATTTTTGCATATTCTGCCAGCGTCATGCCATGCACAAGAGGAACCGGGTGAAGCCCGATAAACGAAGAGTATTTCATTTCCATTACAGGCCCGTCTACATAAAACCCGTTGGGATTCGGCCGGTCTAATACCAAAAACTGGACATTATTCTCAGCGCATGCTTCCATCACATAGTGCATGGTAGACGCGTATGTATAAAACCGCACGCCCACATCCTGAATGTCGAAAACGATCAGGTCAATATTTTCCAATGCTTCTTTTTTAGGCTTTTTGCTGTCGCCGTAGATTGAGATTACATCGATCCCGGTTCTGGAATCTTTATAACTTTTCACAATTTCTCCCGCTTCGGCATTTCCCCTGAAACCATGTTCCGGGCTGAATATTTTTTTGATATCAACCTTTAATGCGAGTAAGGTATCTATAAGATGCATATTTTTCACAAGCGAAGACTGATTTGCCACAATGGCAACCCTCTTGCCTTTTAACAGGGGCAGGTATTGATCTATCCGTTCCGCTCCTACTTTAATGTGGGTAGCATAATCAACAGGCCATACCGCATTGATCTTAAAAATCAGGATTATGAATATCAGGCCGATTTTATAACAAACCCACATTATTATTATTTTGTGTTTACGAAAATACTATTTTTGTATATTAATAAAACATTTTTAACGATTTGAATACAGAATTTTTTATAGCCAGGCGGCTTATCTATGCAAAAGAATCACAAAACAATATTTCAAAACCTATTGTAACCATTGCCATTGTTGGTATTGCGCTTGGCCTTATCGTTATGATTGTTTCCGTGGCTATTGTTACGGGTTTTAAATCGGAGATACGCGGTAAAATAATCGGATTTGGTTCGCACCTTCAGATTACAAATTATGACACCAATATATCTTATGAAACCCAGCCTATAAGCAGGAATCAACCTTTTCTTCCTGAACTCCGGAAAACTGAAGGCGTGAAAAAAGTTCAGTGTTTTGCCATTAAAGCCGGAATCATCAAGACCAAGAATGAAATCGAAGGCGTTGTGCTGAAAGGAATTGGAAGCGATTACGACTGGTCTTTTTTTAAAAAACATATTATACAGGGAAATACATTTAATATAAATGATTCTGTAAAAACAGACAAGGTACTAATTTCAAAAAGCCAGGCATCGCGCCTGAAACTTAAACTGGGCGATAATCTTTCTATGTTTTTTGTTCAGGATTCACCGGAACCCAGGATGCGTAAATTCAAGATAGCGGGGATCTATGAAACCAGCCTCGAAGAATTTGATAAACTTTATGTGCTTGCCGACATTGCCCACGTGCAGAAGCTGAATAACTGGACCAAAGACCAGGTAAGCGGTTTTGAAGTCCTGGTAAATGATTTTGACAGGATCGGAGACATGAAATATATTGTCAGTGACGTAATCGGATACCAGATTAAAGAAGGCAGCGATGTATTAAAGGTTGTATCCGTAAAGGAGAAATTCCCGCAATTGTTCGACTGGCTCGAATTGCAGGATATCAATGTGTGGGTCATTCTCGGGCTTATGGTGATCGTTGCCGGTTTCAACATGGTATCCGGACTTTTGATATTGATACTTGAACGTACAAACATGATTGGTGTCTTGAAATCCTTAGGAAGCGGGAACATCAGCATACGTAAGATATTCCTTTACCAGGCAGGAATGCTTATCAGCAAAGGGCTTTTATGGGGCAACATCATTGGAATTGCTTTGTGCCTGATACAATATTATTTTGGCGTCATTAAGCTGGATGCTGCTGCATATTATGTTTCAAAAGTCCCGATTTCATTGAATATAATACACATTATCCTTTTAAATACAGGCACTCTTCTGATAACGGTTGCTATGCTCGTCCTTCCTTCATATATTGTAACAAAAATCAGCCCAGTGAAAGCAATCCAGTTTAATTAACGGGATTCCCTTTATTGGACAGGGATTCCGATTGAGGTACCCTCTAAAAACTCCAAGCATCAAAAAACAAATCTCAAATAAATATCAATGACCAAAATTCAAAGAACCAAGCCCCAAGCTCTAAATCCCAAGACCCAAGAGAAAAATCGTTTATAAAGGATTCCTTCCTTTGAATTTGGAATTTGGGGCTTTGAATTTGGAATTCCTGCTTGCAGCAGGCAAGTATTTGTCATTTGGCGCTTGTCATTTGAGATTTTAGAGATGCCCTTGATTTAACGTCCTCTATAAAATTTGGTACAATAATTGATTTTAAAAAATTGTGCATTTAAAAATAATTTTTACTTTTGTATTAATAATCAATTAATTTAATTTAGATATTATGAAAAAATTATTCGTAACCCTGTGTGTTACCTTAGTATTTGCAAGCCCGTTCCTTGCCCAGTTAAAAGTTATTGAAGACAGCGGCAGAAAACCAAAATGGGTGGGCGGCGTAGTTAAAGATTATGTTATTGGCGTTGGTACAGGCAAAGACATCGAGGTGGCAAAAACCAACTGCCTTACCGATATTAAAAGCAATATTGCCAAATCGGTTGCAGATTATGTGAAATCATCCAGCGAACTGAACAAGACCGAGACCAACGGAAAAAATGTCGCATCGTATTTCGAAACCTACAGCGCAAATGTTCAGTCTGAAACTGCCGATATTCCATCGTTAAAAGGAATTTCGCTTTCAAAGGCAGAAGAGTTCTACTGGGAAAAAGTGCAGAATAAATCAACAGGAGCCGTAGTTGTGAACTATCATATCAAGTATCCTTTCTCTGAAATGGATTTAAGGAAAATCATCATGGAATTTGAAAAAGTTGAACGGGAACTCAATGAGAAACTCGAAGAGATCATCATGGGCGCCGACACCATCGCTTCGGTTGAAGAAATGATATCGAATATAGCGCAACTTGAGAGCATGCTCAAATCGTTTAAAGATAACCGTAAGACAAAGGTAGAAGGAGCTATAGCGAAATATTCAACCATGTTGTCTTCCATTTCTTTGGTTCCCATAAAAAATGACATAGGCGATCTTTCATATGCCACAAAATTAGGCGAACGGTTTGTTTACACCATGCAAAAACCAAGAGTTACTTCTTACGGCAACTGCGCGCAGACCACTTCCATTACCAGCGAAAGATCCAACTGGTTCATTGTTTATAAATATGCAAATTGCTTTGACGATCCTGCAAATGCTGTCAATGTTGAATATATGTTCAACGGTAAAAAAGTATCCAATAAATTTAATTTTGACATCAATAAGAACAAGGTTGATATATTCCTGAAAAATGACATTAACATCACCACTGTTCAGCAGGAAGGCAATGCTATTTCCGAATCCAAGTGCGAGCTCACTTTTGTTTCAAAGCATGCAACTCCCGTATTAATCGAAAAAGTTATTCTTGATGTTCAGGGCGCTCCCCCGATTATTTTCAATAATGTAAACCAGGAATTTGAAGGGAAGGGCGATCATGAAATCGTTTTAAAATGCACGCAGCGTCTCGAAAAAAACAAATATTCATCCAACAACCAGTCATCATCTGTGAATGGTTCTATCAACTGGAAGAATAAAGCAACCGGCGAAAAAGGAACTTATAAAATATTCGATCAGAAATTTACTACCGACTGGCAATAGACCGTTCTGTGTAAAATATAAAAACCTTTCAAAATTCTGAAAGGTTTTTTTTGTTATACTCAAAACGGGATAAATTGTCGCATTATTGGAAGTCCCAAATTCCAAAATTCAAGCCCCAAATTCGAAGAGGGCTTGTAGCGTAGGTCTTGGTTCTTGGGATTTGGAACTTGGTTCTTGGGTCTTTTAAAGAATACGCTGATTTATGCCACGCACAGTATAATGATCTATCGGAAGGCTGTTCTGGTTATCATTCGTAAAGCAACCTAAAAGGATTTTTAAAGTTAATAACTATGTAATTTTGCCAGAGGGATATTAAACGCTTCAAAAATTTTTCTTTGTTTTTTTGACACTTCTGAAATGAATGGTGTAGCATTATAAAGTTGGGTATGTTTTATTTTTT
>JACREX010000178.1 GCA_016212695.1 Bacteroidia bacterium | reverse complement strand
GTTGAAATGGGAAATAACTCATGTTTGCATCGTGGGCAGGGAGTTATTCTCATTTCAATAGCATGATTGATTTCAATAAACATGTTAGGGCGCCCATTGTTAATAAATAAAATCATCAGCACCTCAAAATAATATTTAACCATTTTCAAAAATACACAATAATCAAATTCAAAACTCCACTCCGCATTTATATAAAAAAAAAGTAAGAAGTAAAACCTACCTCCTACCTCCTACTTCTTACTTCTTACTTCCCGTCTCCTTCAACTAATTCACAAACTGCTTTGCATAATACCTGGCAGTCAGTTTTTCGCCTGTAGCTTTTTCTATCATATCATTCCATGGATACAACGAGCCCGGCGCAAATACTTTCTCAACGAAGAATTTTCCCATTTCTTTATTTCCTACATAGCTTTGTAAATTCATATCTTTTGTCTTCAGTATTTTTTCGCACACATAGTTATAGAATTGCGAAGCGAGAAGTTCTCCCATCAGGTAATTGTGATAGTAGCAGGGATATGAAGCAATATGCGCTTTGGTGGCCCAGTCCGGTTCATCGCGTCCGGCAGGTCGTTTCAGCATCTGGTATTTTTCTACAAGATTCCACCACAATTTGTTCAGGTCCTGATCCGGGTTTTCATACATGTTTTTTTCGAAACGGTACATCACCTGCGCCCAGCGGCTGAAGGTGAGCTGTTCGAGCCGTAATGTCTTGAACCCGATGTCAGAGATTTTCTTTACATCTTCATCTTTTATACCCACGGTTTCTTTCATCCAGTATGGATTTTTTGCAAGGCGGCCAAAAAACATGGCAACGGCTTCTGTGGTAAAAGTGTGTGCTGGATCTCTTAACACAAACGGAAGCGTAGTTGGAATGAATTTATCATAGATTGCATGTCCATATTCATGAAGCATAGTGTTCATCCACCTTTCATTATCTTTCACATTACACAGAACGCGAACATCGCCTTCATTGTCCATATCACTGCAAAATGCATGCTGGTTCTTCCCGGGTTTTTCAAACAGGTCGCTTTTTTTAATAAGATCATCAATGGGCGCTCCGATTCCTTCATAATATTTCTGGGTTATGGCGACAATGTCTTTTCCTTTGTAATATGAATCGAGATCAATGGAATAAATTGCCGGAGCTTCCTGGAAATACCGGTTTTGATAATGCCAGGGCATTAATTCTTCTTTCTTGATCTTATACCGTTTTATAAAGTAATCATCAATTTCACCCTTCAGTTTTGCAAAAGCATCCCGCGTGAGGTTATCTAATTCGTCGAACAATTTCTCAACATCTTTCGGATCCTGTTCATACAATTTTAGCTTCATCTCATGGTAATTGTTAAACCCTATTGATTTTGCAAGTTCATTGCGTAATTTTACCAGCCTGATAATATCTGCCGATACAACCGGTCCGATTCTTTTGTGAGCCAGCCACGCTTCCTCAAGTTTTTTCGAGTCAGTGGACTTCTTCAGTATATCTTCTATGGTATTGTCAGGAACACTGTCTTTACCGATTTTCGCCCTGAAATTTCCGTATTTTTTGGTAATGGCAGTCTGCAGTTTTGTGATTGCATTCAACTTTGCAGTATCGGCATGGCTCTCAAGAAAACGGTTGTAGTAAATTTCAAGCTCTCTTTTTAAGGTATCATTTTTTATTGCATTTGCTTCTTTGAATTTTTTCAGCTTGGCATAATAAGCGGTATCAGCAAAAATTTTATTTAACTGCATCTGCAGCTCTTCCGATTTTTTAAAATCTTCTGGCTTGCCGGTAACATTGGCATTGAAATCAGCAATGGCAGACTCCTTATACAAAGGAATATACTTGCTTTCGATTTCCTTTATAAGGGCTTTAAGTTCCTGGTCCATATCTTTACTTTGATTTTCCATATTGTTGCAATTATATAGTAATGTAGCAACAAAACCGATGAGAAAACAACGGGTTAAAAATTTTATTTTCATACGTTTTACACATTAATTAATTATACTTTAAGTGACTTAAATTTATACATTTTACTTTTTGTAATCAGTAAACAGTAATCGGTAATCAGTAATAAACCACCGACCTGCCTGCCGGTAGGCAAGGTTACTGAACACCGATCACTGATTACTAAATGTTCTATTTATCCTGCTTTAAATATAATATTAAATTTTTTATAGCGGTTGTAAATATATTATTTATTTCACTTGATTAAAGTAATATCTGAAAATAAGAAAAACTATCGCCAAAAGAGCTCTGTCATCCTTTTAAGCCGTGCTGCAAGTTCATCAGTCAGCGCATCCTTTTTCATCCTCCACTGCCAGTTGTTCCCGGTGGTGCCGGGTGTGTTCATGCGGGCGTCTTCACCAAGCTCGAGAAGATCCTGCATGGGTACAATAGCAAAATCTGCCACAGAAGCCCAGGCTGCTCGGATCATAGCGCTGCAAACGTTTTTATCGTCACAATCCAGATACTCCTTAACATGTTTTTTATTCTCTTCCGTTGTGCCTTCATACCATCCTCTTATCGTATTATTATCATGCGTTCCTGTGTAAACAATACAGTTTTTAATATAGGTGTGGGGCAGGTAATCGTTTTCTTCTTCTGAGTCAAAAGCAAACTGCAGGATTTTCATTCCGGGGAATCCGAACGCATCGCGGAGCTCTTCTACATCCTCGGTCATTACCCCGAGATCTTCTGCAATGATGGGTAAATCTCCGAGTTCTTTCAGCAGGGTATCAAAGAGTTTTTTCCCTGGCGCTGCAATCCACTTGCCATTTACAGCGGTTTCTTCTCCGAAAAGTATGGCCCAGTATTCGGACAATCCCCTGAAATGATCTATACGGATGATATCATATAATGTAAGGTTTGCCTTTATTCTGCCGGTCCACCAAGTGAAATTATTTTTTTCCAGCATTTCCCAGTTGTAAATCGGATTTCCCCAGAGCTGACCGGTTTCGCTGAAATAATCGGGCGGCACTCCTGCAACCTGTACCGGACTGCAGTTCTTGTCAAAAAGAAAATTATCAGGGTGAACCCATGCATCGGCGCTGTCGTAAGACACATAAAGTGGAATGTCTCCGATGATTTTAATGTCGAACGAATTGGCATATTCTTTTAATGCCAGCCATTGGTCAAAAAACTTATATTGTATGAATTGCTGAAATTCCGTTTCATCATGCAGTTTCTGCTCAAAATAGTTCAGCGCTTCTTTCTTTCTGAATTTAAAATCATCGGCCCATTCATACCATGATGCATTATCAAAATATACTTTCAGCGACATGAAAAGGGAATAATCTTTTAACCAATGACTGTTTTCATTGCAGAATATTTCAAATTTCTTTTGCAGAGCTTCCGTTGAATTTAAGGTGAAATTATTGTATGCCTTTCTTAATAATAAATATTTAAAATGCCGCACTTCATCATAATCTACTACCTGATCATTGAATTTAAAAAGGTCATGTTCCTCAATATCTGTTTTAGTAAGCAGGCCTTCTTCGGTTAGTTCTTCCAAATCTATGAGCAGAGGGTTTCCTGCAACAGAAGAGAAACACTGGTAGGGAGAGTTACCAAAAGCTGTTGGCCCAAGCGGTAAGATTTGCCATATTTTTTGTCCGGACTCTACTAAAAAATCCACAAATTTATATGCTTCTCTTCCGAGTGTTCCGATTCCGTATTTTCCGGGCAAAGAGGTTGGATGCAATAATATCCCGCTGCTTCTTTTAAATTCCATAATGCTTGTTTTTTGATATATTTATGAATATTTTTTAGAACTAAACTCGAATATCAAAATTCGAAACTCGAAACAAAACGTAAATTCAAATTTATTTAGTATTTCGGTTTTCGATATTTGAATTTCTTTAAAAACATAAATTTCATTTCGAAATAATCCCTATTATAACGATCTGTAAAAATAGAATCAGTTTTGAAAAATATAAAATTAATTGATAATTTTGTTTAAAATTATAATACCTCCGGAAGATGAAAAATAGTTACAAGTGCAGGTTATTGTTTTTTGCCGTTTTGTTTTTTACAGGACTTTCCATTTCATTCGCTCAGAAAGGCAGCATCAGCGGAACCATTCTCGATGAAAAGAGTGAGCCCATGATAGGGGCCAATGTGATTATTGAAAACACAAAAGTCGGCGCAGTCACAGATATTAACGGAAAATATACGATTTCAAATATTGAGACCGGGAAATATACCCTTGTATTTTCTTCCATCGGATATAAAAAACAAAAACAACAGGTCGATGTAACAGCCGGGAAAACCATTACTACCGATATGATTTTAAAGGAAGACATTCTCCAGCTGGACCAGGTGGTGGTGGTCGGTTACGGGACAAAACAAAAGCGCGATATTACGGGATCCATCGAATCCATCAAGGCAAAAGAAATTGCCGAACGTTCAACGGGTAGTTTTGAACAGTCCATGCAGGGACGTGCAGCCGGAGTTCAGATTACTTCCATGAATGGGATAGCGGGATCTCCGGTAAAAGTGAAAATCCGCGGTGTGAGTTCCATTTCCGCAGGCGGCGAACCTCTGTATGTTATTGATGGAATCCCCATGACAAACGGAGATTTCAGTTCCGGCGGACTGGGTTCTGGAACCAGCGCGTTATCGGATATTAATCCCAGCGACATTGAATCCATAGATATTCTCAAAGATGCTTCTTCTGCCGCTATTTACGGCTCACGCGGATCCAACGGCGTTGTGATAATCACCACAAAAAAAGGCAAATCAGGAAAAACAAAATTCAGTGCAAGTTACACCACAGGATTTGTAAAAGAGGCAAACCGGCTGAAACTGCTTTCTGCTTCGGAGCAACTTGGTTTAAACGACCAGTACTACCGCGAATATTATAGTAACAACGATTCGGTTGAAAGTCCGCTGGCTCCTGTTTTTGATAATTTTACCCGCGCACAGGCCGATTCTTTTGCGGCATTGGGAGGCACCGACTGGATCGACCAGGTATTACGGCTCGGGAATTTCAATGATTTTAACATTTCGGCTTCGGGCGGAAATGATAAAACCACTTTTTATGTAGGAGGCACCTATCACACCGAAAACGGTTTTATAAAAGGCAACTCGTTCGACAGGATTGCCGGCAGGATCAATGTTGAGAATAAAGCGACAGAGCATCTTTCGCTGGGCGGAAACATAGGTCTTACCTATTCAACCAATAAACGAATTCCAACCGGAGATGCCGGGGGGCTTGGAAATGCCCAGCAGTGTCTGCCGTATCTTCCCGTTTACAATCCAGCCGGTCAGTATTTTTTTACAACAGTCAGCGGTTATCCGAGCAATCCCCTGTGGGAACTTGAAACCAGAAAATATACAACCCAGTCTTTCAGATCGGTTTCAAATATTTGGGGTGAATACCAGGTTGTAAAAGACCTTAAATTCCGTTCTGAATTCGGCGTTGATTTCCTTTATATGAATGAAGATGAATTTAATTTCAGGAATATTCTCGATGCAAATTCTTATTCAAGCGCCTGGAACCGGCGGACGAATGTGATGAACTGGACAACCAACAATTTTTTCACGTATTCAAAAGTGCTGGATTCCATTCACGACTTTCAAATCACTGTAGGAAGCTCATTGCAGAGTTCTTCCACTGACGGCGCCGGTATTAACGGATGGGATTTTCCCAATGATTTCTTTACAACGCCCAATGCAGCCAGCGCTACTAATAAAACAGGATATTATTATGAAACAGGGTACGGTTTTGTTTCGAATTTTTTACGCGCCAATTACAAATACAATGAAAGATACATAACGTCATTCAGTATAAGAAATGACGGTTCATCGCGTTTCGGAGAAAAACACAGGTACGGATGGTTTCCGGCTTTCTCGGCAGGCTGGATTATTTCTGATGAACCGTTCCTGAAAGATAATAAATATGTGAGCCATTTGAAATTCAGAGCCAGCTATGGTTTTACCGGAAATGCCAATATCGGTGATTTTGCATATCTTGGCGTCTATTATCCTTCGAACGGTTATAACGGAACGGCGGCTATCCTTCCCGGAAGACTCGATAATCCGAATCTTGGATGGGAAAAGTCGCAGCAACTGGATCTGACCATGGATTACGGTTTTCTGAATAACCGGATTTCCGGCGCTGTGAGTTACTATTATAAAAAAACTACCGATATGCTTCTGAATATTTCCATCCCTTCATCTTCAGGGTTCACCTCTGTTCTTAAAAATGTCGGTAAAATGCAAAATACAGGTATAGAGATTTCAATTTTAACAAGAAATATTGTAACCAAGAACTTCAAGTGGCAAACAGATTTCAATATTGCATTTAACAATAATAAAGTACTCGATGTACAGGGTCTACCCCCGGATGCCTTTGAAAGTGGTCAGCCGGGCGAAGGCCGCGTGATTTCTGGATATCCTGTTGGCCAGGCATATGTTGTGCAGTATGCCGGTGTCTCACAAACCTCGCAGACCATTACCGAGTATGACGGGAACGGGAATGCGATAGGCACATCGAATGTTAAACCCGGGCAAGCGCTGTATTACGATAAATTCGGAAACCTGATGACCTCTTCCAATCCTTATTTTTATGATCACCGCATCCCCCGCGGCAATCCGAACCCCAAGTTCTGCGGAGGATTCACCAATACATTTACATATAAGAACTTTGACTTCAGCTTTCTTTTCAGTTATGTGTATGGCAACACCCTTTACGACGATCCTGCCAAACGTCAGATGGGCGACTGGAAACATATTGCACAGCGGCCAGAAATGCTGGATGCCTGGACGCCTTCAAACACTGACACCGATATTCCGGCAATCAGCCTGAGCGAACCCTCAGTGAATTCAGACCGGTTTCTCTATGACGCCTCGTTTTTAAGATTGCGGAATATCACGCTGGGATATAAACTGCCGGCTGAAATATCAAGAAGATTTAAAATTGAAAGCATGAGGATTTTTATTACCGGAACAAATCTGTGGACCCTTACGAAATACCCGGGTTGGGATCCCGAAGTGATCAGGAACGTTGATCCGAATACCCAGCAGGGAAATATATCTTTTGCCGGCCCCTCGCTGCAAACTCCGCAGGCCAGAACTTTCGGCGGCGGAATACAAATTGAATTCTGATTGTTTAACGGCTAAAGTAAAAACATTATGAAAATAAATATAAAAAACAATATGAAAAAAATTGTCCCGGTATGCGTAATACTTTTTTTAATATTCGTGTTATCTTGCAAGAAAATACTGAATATTGAGCAGAAAATGGATATACCAAACGACAGGGCCATCTCATCGGTTAAAGATCTCGAAGCGGTTCTGGCCGGGGCTTACGACGGCCTGCAGAGCGGTAATGTTTTTGGCGGCAATCTTGTGGTATATGCAGATTTGCTGGCCGACGATGTTAAAGTCAATGAGTCAAAATTATATTATTTTGGCACCTATGAAATCTATAACCGCCGGACAACCGTGCAGATCAATGCTCTCCGCAGTATGTGGAGCGAGTGCTACAGCACAGTCAACAGGGCCAATAACGTTATTCATGTTATTGATAATAATCTTTTAAACGGGGATGAATTTGATGCAAAAAAAAGTAAATTAAAAGGAGAAGCGCTCTTTATCCGTGCTGCCGTTCACTTCGAATTATTGCGTTTCTGGGCATTACCTTATGATGTAAATGCACAGGGCGGCAACATTCAACCCGGTATCCCATATCGGACAAGACCTACACTGTCAGGATTCGAGAACCTGGCAATGGCACGGAATACTGTTGAGGAAGTGTATTCAAAAGTGATTGCTGACCTCACATCATCTTACGACTTATTATTGACCGCCAACCAGAAGAAATCAAGCAGCAGGGCTTCCGCATATGCGGCAGCAGGATATCTGGCCCGTGTTTATTTCTGTAAAGGAGATTATTCAAATGCTGATTCCTGGGCCAATACGGTAATAACCAACGGAGGTTACGCTTTGAATTCGGACGCATCGGCTGCTTTTAAATCATCCGGCGAAAATGCCACTTCAGAATCAATTTTTCAGCTTGTGAATTTATCCACCGATCAGAGTAACGCTATAGTAAGCAATTATTTCTCTACGGATAATACCAAGCCTCTCTTCGGAGGCGCCGACGCTATAAGGTTTCTCTATTTTAAAGGGACTCCAATTCCCTATCAATATCACGATCAAAGGGGCATGAAATATATAACGGTTTATACTGCAGAAATTTCAGCAAGCAAATACAGAAACGCAAATCCTGCCTACAATGTAACATTACTGCGTTTGGCCGAAATGTATTTAATAAAAGCAGAGTCTTCTGCAATTCTCGGCGATACGGCAGCCGCTTATAACGCCTATAAAACTGTGAAGAAACGCGCATTCGGTTCATACTGGGCAGAAGAAACCATATCATCTGCCGCATTGCTGGACAGTATCAGGTTAGATCACAAACGCGAGATGATTTTTGAAGGAGACCGGTACCATAATCTCAAACGATTGAAACAGGATTTACGTGCAGGGGTTCCGTGGAACGATCCGGCATCACTGTTCAAAATCCCGCAGGAAGAAATGTCCGGCAATCCATTGATGATTCAAAATCCGTAGGAACGAAATAGTACACTGATTAAACTGATTGGACTGATCATACTGATAAAAAATAAAATGTGAATGATGTTTATTTTGAAAAAAAATCAGTCCAAATCAGTTATATCAGTCAGATCAGTGTACCATAAAAATTAAAAAATGAAATTCTTTTTATTTGCAATATATAGTTTTGCTTTTTTGATTTGTAATGCGCAAGAATTATCCGTTGACCGTATTAACCCGCCCTTCTGGTGGACAGGGATGAAAAATTCCACATTGCAGCTTTTGGTTCATGGGAAAAATCTTGAAAACTGTAAAGTAAAGATTTTGCAACCCGGAATTACTGTTAAAAAAATTTCTTACTCAGAAAATCCCGATTTTGTTTTTGTATATCTATCCATTGATAAAACAGCTAAACCCGAAAAATATAACATTAATTTTCTGCATCCCAAAAAGAACCATGGTTACCTTTTTCCTTATGAATTAAAAAACAGAGATAATGCAAAGGCTCTAAAAAAAGGCATCAGCAGTTCTGATCTTATTTACCTGCTCATCCCCGATCGTTTTGCAAATGGCGATACCGCCAATGATTTCATCCCTTCGATGAATGAAAAATATTTCTGCCGGGATTCTACAATGTCGCGTCATGGCGGCGATCTGCAGGGTGTGATGAATCATCTCGATTATATCAGAGAACTTGGCGCAACAGCTATATGGATGACACCTGTGTGGGAAAATAACCAGCCCTATACATCGTATCATGGCTATGCCCCTACCGATCATTATAAAGTGGATGCAAGGCTCGGAACCAATGAACTCTATTTTTCACTTGTTGATAAAGCGCATGAGAAAGGATTGAAAGTAATCGGGGATTTTGTTTTTAATCATATCGGCAACGAGCATTGGTTCTATAAAGACCTGCCTTCGAAAAACTGGATACATTCATCAGATGAATTCAGAATGTCGAATTTCCGGGATGTTACATTAATGGACCCTTATGCTTCGCTATACGATATGGCCCTGTTTTCAAACGGCTGGTTCGACAAGCACATGCCGGATCTGAATCAGAAGGATTCATTGCTTGCCGCTTATTTAATCCAGAATTCCATCTGGTGGATAGAAAATTCCGGGATCGACGGCATACGCCTTGATACATACGCATACCCCGATCAGCAGTTCATGACCAATTGGACGGCTGCTGTTTTGAAAGAATATCCTGGCATGGGATTATTCGGTGAAACCTGGGTAAGCAATGTACCGAACCAGGCTTTCTATTCAGTGAACAGCGTTCTGAAAAATCCTTATAAACCGCAGCTTCCGGGCGTAACCGACTTTCAGCTATACAATGCCATCTGCAATGCACTGACAAAAGATTTTGCATGGACGGACGGTGTTGCCGCTCTTTACTATTGTCTTGCCAATGATTTTTTATATGAAGATGCCGGCAGGAATATTATATTTCTCGATAATCACGATGTGAGCCGCATTTATTCTGTAGTTCACGAAGATTTAGAAAAGATGAAAACAGGCATTGCTTTTCTGCTGACAACCCGCGGCATACCCTGTTTATATTACGGGACCGAAATTTTGATGAAGGGCTTTTCTGATAAGCACGAATATGTGAGAAGCGATTTCCATGGCGGTTGGTCCAGCGACAAGATTAATAAATTTTCCAAAGCAGGAAGGAACGAATCTGAAAATTCAGTTTTTGATTACATTTCAAAAATTGCAGATTATAGAAAAAATAACCCGGTTCTTCAGTCAGGTAAACTCATGCAGTTTGTTCCTGAAAATGGGGTTTATGTTTACTTCAGGTATAATAAAGATAAAACAGTTATGATTATTATAAACCAAAAAAATGAAAAACAAGTGATAGATACAAAACGGTATGAAGAGCGCATCAACGGTTTTTCCAAAGCAAAAAATATTGTTTCAGGTGAAATATTAAATAGCATTTTACAAATTACATCCCCTGCAAAAAGCGCATTAATCCTTGAATTGCAAAAATAATATAACTTGAAACATAAAACTTTAAACTTTAAACAAGAAACTTTAAAATCATACACCATGCTGAACATTCAAAAAAAACTCACCAATTCATTTTATGCCATATTAAGTTTACCGGCCACGGCTATGGGTTTTGCTCTTTCTATCCAGATAGCGGTGTTAAGCTGGATACTGAGCGCTAAATATAATCTCAATATTCACGAAGTCGGTTTTGTGTGGGCGGCAGGGCCCATTGCCGGTATACTGGGACAGGTGATCATCGGGTTCATCAGCGATAAGACCTGGTTCTGGGGTGGCAGGCGCAGGCCGTTCATCCTGATTGGAGGAACACTGGCAGCGCTTATGATCATTGCACTTCCGAATATTGACCGGATCAGTAACGCTCTTGGAATCGGAAGCTTAATGACCGTTGCCATCATAGTAGCCGTTACACTTGATATGGCCATCAATATAAGTTTTAATCCCACCCGGTCGCTGATCGCAGATGTTACACCCGAAGGCGCTCCACGCACAAAAGGCTATACATGGATGCAGACCATCTCCGGGTTTTTCGGTGTGTTTGCCTATGTGGTCGGCGCCATTTTCGGCAATTATTTTTTAATATACTTAGGCGCCTGCATGGTTCTTCTTTTCTCAATAATCCCTACATTATTCATTAAAGAAAACCGCAACATAGAAGCTACGGAAACAAATGAATTTGCACTCAAAGACAAAGAGAATCATCATAAAGCGCAATGGAGACCATTGCTTAAATTATATCTTGCTCACAGTTTCACATGGATGGGCGTTCAATCCATGTTTGTTTTCATTTTTGCTTACATCAGTCAGTTCCGGTTTAATATTACAGACCTTTCGCTGCTAAATGATGCGCAGAAAAACGAAGTGGGGCAGATTATTGCCATTGCTTTTGCCGTATTAAACACAGTGGGTTTTATTTTACCGGCTCCCGTGTTAGAACCCATCACAGAAAAAATCGGCAGGGTGAAAACTCACATGGCCTGTATTGCAGTGATGGCGATTGGTTACTGGTGTATTGTATTCTTTGGAAAAAGCCCGGAAAGCCTGTATGTTCTTATGGCCATCGTGGGAATAGGCTGGGCTGCCGTGGTGAGCCTGCCCTTTGCAATAATGTCTGAATTAGTTGATAAATCAAGAATGGGGCTTTTCATGGGAATATTTAATTTGTCTATCGTGATTCCTCAGTTAATAGTAAGCCTTTTCCTTGGTAAACTTATACAGGCTACAAACGATAAAGTGATAATTTTTGTTATCAGTGCGGTATCATTATCAATTTCTGCCCTCTTATGGTTATTAGTAAAAGACAGGACGAAATAAATTCTGAGCAATACAGGTTCAACCCGGAAAAACGTAAAAAATCAATTGAATAGATACTTCAGGTTGACCATACCAAAAAATTCCTCATAATCTCTGTTTAAGACATTATTCTTTTCCTTGTAAATAGTGTAACCTGCCTGGAAACTGAGAAGCATATTCTTTAAAACCGTAAACTGGAAATTTATATCGGTTGTTGTCCGGGATGATTCCTGGACAAATGCCGTCGGGTCTGCATTGGTTTGCCTGAAACCCATCCATGCTCTGAAATTTGATTTTTTTGTATGGTATCCAACCTGGCATCCATATGAATTCCGCACATCAATATCTGACGAATCGTTTCTTAAGAACATCCGGTCGTACAATAATGTTACATTGACCCGTACCGGAAAAATTTCATTGACATATACATTTATGACATCATTACTGTTAGCCGGGCGTTCCGGCAGAGTAACCCGGTTGTTGTTCCTGTTATAAAAAACATTCAGGCTGTGTTCAAAATCCTTAGTTTTAAACTTGTAATTCGAGCCGATCATATAATTCTCCGTAAGCATCTCCTGAACTTTTGTGTGATTGGTATCTATGGTATTTCCTTTCCTGTAAAATATGTTGTATGCCCCGATGAAAGAAGGGTAATTATTACCCGGGGAAAAAACCAATTTCGGGCCTGTTACATGCGTTTTCCTTGTAGTATTGCGGCTCCGTGAAAGGTTATCGGTTAAATAATTATAATTTACGGAAAGATTTATCTTGTTTTTCCAGAAATTCACATGGTCTTCGGCTCCGACAACCTGCCTGTCGTTGATGAGCAGCGGGTTTCCAAAGGAATAATAACTGCCGCCAATCCGGTTATACCTTATGGTCAATCTTTGTTTGAGAATTTTATAAACGGCATTCACATTCAAACCAACGGACGGGAAAGGAAATTTATAAAACGAATAAGGAGTGGAAGTAGTATTCAGAATAATGAGACTCTGGTAATTCAAGGGATCGATTTTCAACTTTACGTTGAATAAATTTTCCAGTTCTTCTTTTGAGGAAGTTCCGTTGCGAATATCGAAAGTGGTCATGCTAATAGCGAGGCAGATATCAATATTAATCCTGTCCGACTGGGTTTTCAATTCATGACCCATACCAAAAACCACGTTTTGGGCAGCCGGTCCGCCATATTGGATGGAATTTAAAATATCAGTAGATTTCAGAAATGTCAGGTAGGTCTTGGCTCTTTTATTGTCTTCCGTAACAAAATAATTCACGGCATAAACCATTCGCCTGTAGGTGCCGCTGATGATATAGGATGAATCGGGCTGTATGTTGACAGGAGGTATGCCCATATTAATATTGTAAATTTCGCTGCTTCCCTCCATCGATTTATTCACCATTCCATAGACCGCCTGTAAAGAAAATCTATTGTAGGATAAATCGGTAGAAACACCCCGTATATTGAGGCCATACAGAACGAGTTTGTGATAATAGGGATTGATATCGCCCACCAGTACTTTGACTTCAGGAATCTGGAAACCGATCATAAACCTGTTGCGCGGCTGCATATAACCGTTTTCATGGTTGGTCATGCTTATCCTCAAGGGGATTTTCACTTTTTTATAATCAATAGTCCCGTTCAAATCGAGCAGGTTGTTGAGCCTTGGCTCCGGCCGATATATTGATCCGGGGCCGGTGATATCCGATATCCGCGAATAAATATTCAGAGAACCGCGGAAAACAAAATTCTTTTTTAACGAGGTGTCTGTCCGGAATCTCATTTCCCTTTCTTCTTTTCTTTTCAATATAACAAAATCCCATTTAAAAACCTGCTCATTTTCTCTCTGGTCTGTGACGATCAGGTAAATGGTGTGGTTTCCCGGGCTGAGCCTGTCAGTATAAAGCGCCGTAACTAAGTTGCCGTTTATTTTCAGGGAATTTGTCAGATCAATTACATCGTCAATGAACAGTTCGATAAACATCGGGTTCTCAACCGGATTTTTAAAGCAAATGAAAAGTTCTCCGTTTTTTATGGAATCATTTTGTAAGGGGCTCATAATGCCTTTATCGTCTTCCGCTATGGGATTGTAACGAAATAAATTAGTCATTTAGTGGATACCTTTTTATCTATAATGTAATTCCACTCACCGTGAAATTCATTCCTTTTTAAGTTGACACTTTCTAATTCTTTGTCGGTAATTTTAATGCCTCTATTAT
>JACREX010000184.1 GCA_016212695.1 Bacteroidia bacterium | reverse complement strand
CGCGGATGCGTTCCCCTGCAGGTTTTGTTTAATCCCCAGATATATGAAGAAGGCTCGGGTTACCTGTGGAATTTTGGCGATAATATGTCGTTTTCAACAGCCATGAATTCGACACATATATTTGAAACAGCCGGAGAATATGATATTACTCTAACCATAACGAATAAATACGGATGTAACAAAACTTTAACTATTGCCGATATGATTTCTGCTTATCCTCTCCCCGATGCAAGATTTACTCCGGATCCTGAATATATAAGTATATTAGATCCGGAAGTTGAATTTAATAATTATTCCCAGGGAGCCATATCATATATCTGGTCTTTCGGCGACGGCGATTCCTCGGAATTTGTTAACCCGGTACATAAATATCCGGTTACTGGTAAATACAATTCGGAATTAATTGCTATTTCAAACCATGGATGTAAAGACACGCTTGTTGTTCCGCTGGTAGTACACGACGAATATACTTTCTATGCTCCCACCTCTTTTTCTCCGGATAATGACGGTATCAATGATGTTTTCAAGGTTTACGGACATGGTATCAATCCTGCCGGTTTCATTTTGTATATATATGACCGGTGGGGGGAATTAATGTATAAATCCGAGAACATTGAAACCGGATGGGACGGGCGTTATGGCGGTAAAAAAGTTAAAAGCGGCACCTATACCTGGCTTGTGAATTTCAAATACCTGAGTGGCGTTCAACAAACAAAATCCGGCCCCGTTACAGTGATCAGATAATAAAAGGGTATAATTGATTTGTATTTTTTAAAACCTTAGTTACCATTGAAAAGAAAATTTAAAATAACAACGTTCTTTGTTTTAGCATTATTAATTAATCTTACACTGTTAACGTTAAATTGTTTTCCTCAAAATAACCATGAGCATCATAAGCATCAAATTAAAAACGCTTCAATAAAAAAAGATTCAACTATAAAAATTATTGATGCACTGAAACGGGATGATGGTGCAGGTGAAGCTATTATTATTCAATGTAACAGAGATGATAAGGCTGCCGATAAATGGATTCAAGAATATATTAAGAATACAAAAGATAAATTAAATACTTTAAAGCAAGGAAAAAGTAGCGGTTGCTCAAATCTTGATTTTGAAGATGGCAATTTTAATAGTTGGACAGGTCAAACAGGTGTTAATAATGGTTATCCTGCCGGTAGCTGGGTAAATGGCATTGTCGCCGGACGGCATACTATTGTTTCAGGAGGCAGCGATCCTTATGCAAGCGGGGCAAATCCAATTCCTTTGCCAGCGCCCAACGGAGGTATTTTTTCAGTAAAATTAGGGAATGATAATACTAACTATCAAGCAGAGCGGCTTATTTATACTTTTACAGTTCAACCGCAAGACACAAATTTCATATATAAATATGCAGTTGTACTTCAGGATCCTCAACATACTCCTAGCGAGCAACCTTATTTTGATTTTCAAATTTTAGATCAATCCGGCAATGTCATACCTTGTAGTTATCAACATTATGTAGCAGGAGGCGGCTTATCTGGTTTTTTTGTTAGTCCGGCTGCCAGTGATGTTTCATTTAAACCATGGACAACCGTCGGAATTAATTTATCTACATGGGTAGGTCAACAGATTACTATAATTGCAACAACAGCCGATTGCGCTCAGGGAGCGCATTTTGGTTATGCATATCTTGATTTCATTTGTCCCTCATCATTTTCATCATCTCCAAATATTTATTGTGATACTCAAACTTCTGTGGTTATTAATGCGCCTATGGTTGAACCGGGCATGACTTTTAATTGGTCAACAGGTCAAACAGGATCGTCTATAACAATAAACCCGCAGTTATATGATGGAAGTTCGATAAATTGTTTTATTGAATCTCCAACCTCAGTAGGTCTTTGTGGTTTCTGGTATGTGTTCCCAATTCAAATATTTCATTTTAATCCGGAGTTTACCTTTACAACAAATTGCCTGACGGCAAACTTTACGGATGCTTCTACTGTTAATATCGGATCAATACAAAACTGGCTTTGGAATTTTGGAGATGGAAATACTTCTGCAACACAGAATTCTTCACATACTTATAGTAATGCAGGTACATATAATGTAACATTAACTATAACTACCGCATATTGCGGTCAAAAAATTATTACTCATCCTGTAACCGTTACGGGTATGTCTTTATCAATGAATTCAACAAATATAACATGTATTAATACGAATGCTACGGCTACAGTAACTGCGACAGGCGCTCCTCCCTATATCTATGTATGGACTCCAAGTCCGCCTGTCGGGCAGGGAACAAATTCTGTTTCTAATTTATCGGCCGGAACTTACACTGTTGCTGTATCTGATGGTAGCGGATGTAGTTCTACAGCCAGTTGCACGATAACAGAACCATCAACCTTTCAAATAACATTAACTTCGACAGATGTTACCTGTTTTGGCAGCTCAGATGGCAGCATCACTGTTTCAACATCTGGGGGAACACCTCCATATACCTACCTTTGGAGTAACTCACAAACCGATTCTATTGCCAGTAACTTACCAGCTAACACCTATAGCGTAGTTGTAACTGATGCTGGCGGATGTACTACCACACAATCGGCAGTGGTGAATGAACCACCACAATTGATTATAACTGCAACTGCAACGCCCAATGCGATTTGTTATGGAGATACTTCTGTTTTAACTGCAAATAATGCTTCTACCTATATCTGGTCGCCTTCAACCGGATTATCCTCTACTTCAGGAACCCAGGTAAGCGCATATCCTGTGACCACTACAACTTATGTTGTAATTGGTACTAATGCTGCCGGATGTACAGCTTCCACCCAGATAACTGTAACTGTAAGTCCGCTGCCCATAATAAATATCACCGGAACGACACCTATCTGTTCAGGCCAATCATCTGTATTAACTGCGCATGGCGGGGTCAGTTATATTTGGAATCCAAGCGCTACCGGCGATAATATAACAGTTTCCCCATTAATGCAAACCGTATATTATGTTACCGGCACGGATGCGAATGGTTGCGAAAACACGGCGCAATTTACCGTTAATGTTGTTCAAATGCCTGTGGCAAATGCTGGAAATGATGATGCCGTATGCAGTTTAACATACCAGATGAATGCCGTTCCCAGCTTAGGCGCCGGAACATGGACAGGCAGCGGGCCTGGAACTGTAATGTTCAGCGATATATACGGCCCGACAGCAATTTTAACAGTCAGCGCTAACGGAATATATACACTAATCTGGACAGAAAACAATGGCAATAACTGTATAGATTCTGATACTGTTACAGTTCAATTAACACAGATACCCACATCAGACTTTACTGTCAATAATATCCCCTGCTTTGGCGGTACTACAACAGTTACCTATACCGGCACAGGCACATCGCAATACCAGTTTATGTGGAATTATGGAGGCGGTATTGCAGTACCCGGCAACGGAACCGGGCCTCATACCCTGAGTTACCAGTTTGCAGGAACCTATCAGGTTTCATTAACCGTATCCCTGAACGGATGTTCATCTGCTCCTACTGCTATCAGTGTAATTCATCCGCCGAAACTACAGGATTCTTATGTTCAGACGAATGAATTATGCTATGGCGATTATAACGGTTCTATAGATTTAACGGTTACAGGCGGCACACCCGGTACCGGTTATACGTATTTATGGAGCAATACCTATACCACAGAAGATATCAGCGGAATTACACAGGGAATGTATTATGTCATTGTTACAGATTCCAACCATTGTACTATTGCAGATACTGTTGAGATAACCGGGCCAGATAAATTATTAATAACCACTTCACCCGATCAGATAATTTGCATGGGAGATTATCCTATACTTTCTGTAACGGCTACAGGTGGTACGGGAGCATATCATTATCACTGGAGTACATCAGCAAGCACACAATCTATTACGGTTCATCCTGTAATAAATACGTCATACACCGTTTATGTTACAGATGACAATAATTGTCAAAGCGTCACAAATAGCATTACGATTAATGTTCTTCCGGGTATAGAAATAAATCTTTATACAGATAATGATTCGGTGTGTCCCGGATATCCGGCAAATATTTTTGCATGGGTAACAGGAGGCGATGGCGGGCCTTATTACCTTTACGACGTTTTTGGAAGTATGATTGATTTACCCTATATAGTTTTTCCTTTTGAAGATTCGAACTATATTTTGGTAGCAAGAGATAAGTGCGGATCAAAAGATAGAGACACAATAAGGATATATACCCTTCCGGAACCGATAGTAGTATTTACAGCAGATAAACTGCGCGGATGCGTTCCCCTGCAGGTTTTGTTTAATCCCCAGATATATGAAGAAGGCTCGGGTTACCTGTGGAATTTTGGCGATAATATGTCGTTTTCAACAGCCATGAATCCGACACATATATTTGAAACAGCCGGAGAATACGATATTACTCTAACCATAACGAATAAATACGGATGTAACAAAACTTTAACTATTGCCGATATGATTTCTGCTTATCCTCTTCCCGATGCAAGATTTACACCAGTTCCAGAATATATAAGTATATTAAATCCTGAAGTTGAATTTAATAATTATTCCCAGGGAGCCATATCTTATATCTGGTCTTTCGGCGATGGCGATTCCTCGGAATTTGTTAACCCGGTACATTATTATCCGGCTATTGGTAAATACAATTCGGAATTAATCGCTATTTCAAACCATGGATGTAAAGACACGCTTGTTGTTCCGCTGGTAGTACACGACGAATATACATTCTATGCACCCACTTCTTTTTCTCCGGATAATGACGGAATCAATGATGTTTTCAAAGTTTACGGACATGGTATCAATCCTGAAAGTTTCATTTTGTATATATATGACCGGTGGGGAGAATTAATATATAAATCCGAGAACATTGAAACCGGATGGGACGGGCGTTATGGCGGTAAAAAAGTTAAAAGCGGCACTTATACCTGGCTTGTGAATTTCAAATACCTGAGTGGCGTTCAACAAACAAAATCCGGCCCCGTTACAGTGATCAGATAAAAAACCGCTATCCCCTTCATCATCGGATTCTTTTTTTCTTTTTATTTCCGGCGGTTTTTTTGAAGTTTGTCTTGACAGTACCTGTTTTGTTTTCTAACATTCGTGTTTTACCCGAAGTATTACCGCCAAGATATTTGTCTTTAAAAACCTGAACGCTGATCACAAAGGCTCCTTTAAAACCCATGTTCTGAATAACAGGTACCTGTGATTTTGCATCCGGATAAGCAGGGTATTCGCCGCAGGTATACCTGTACCAGCCGTCGCTGCAATCATATTTTTTTATTTTAATGGCATTGTCGGTTTTTTCCCAATTACTCACAGGCTTCCTTGAAGAGCAAATCTGTATTTCATAACCTGCTTCCGTATCAGGATTAAACAAACGCACATTGGCCGAAGTTGCCTGCCCGTTCAGATATTTTGCCCTGTAATCCCTGTAACTGATCACATAGGCTCCTTTGAAGCCTTCTGCCAATATATGCTGTAATTCTTTTTTTGCCGTTTCATAATCGCTGAAATCACCCGAAGTGTATCGGAACCATCCGTCTGTACATTTGTTTTCCCTTACATTTTTCAGGTCTTTAAAAAAACGGTAATCGCCCGTCGGGTTTTTTGTTGCACAAACCTGTATAGTGTATGCCGGCACTGTCACTTCATCATGAAAAAATTTTTTCGTATTTTGTGTATTCTCAGCGGGTATATTCTCCTGCCTGCCGGTAAGCAAGGTTTTCTGTTTTTTCTTAACTTTATCTTTGTTACCGGCATCTTTATTTAAAGGTTCAGTCTTCACTTCATCCGGCTTAACAGATTTCCTTACTTCTGTCAAATCTTTAATTTTATCAGCAACAGGCGACGATTGATTAAAGAAATTTTCTTTTGAAGCATTTTTCATTTCAGCGCTTTTAAAGCCCATGTCAATAAATCTTTTAATATCAGCGGCAGCAGTATCCATGTTGTAATATAAACCGAAGTAATAACGATATGTCTGATCTTTATTATATACTCTCATACCCTTCACTTCTTTCAGGTAACCCGATATTTCAGGATTATGAGTTTCCTTGACAAGTATTGTGACAACCGAGGTGTCTTTCATATGCAGTTCATGCAGTCTTTCGGCGCTTATGGTATCCATTGCAGCCGGATCTTCTTTAGCTTTAATAGGATTGGTAAGTTTCTGTGAGAAAACAGCAGAATCAAGCGGGGTGATCATTACTTTATAAATCTGTCTGCCTGCCGCTTCTTCCGTTTTGTTATCGGGTTTCAGCGAAATATATCCTGTGAGACCGTCTTTCAAAGGAAAGTAAAACATTTCATCATCGGGCGTGTTTAAAGGATATCCCAGGTTTAAAGGTTCGCTCCACTCCCCGTTGTCTTTCATTTTTGAAAAGAAAATATCATATCCGCCCATGTTTCTGTGACCCTGCGATGAGAAAAAGAGCGTCCGGTTATCGACAAGGATAAAAGGATATAAATCATCATATGGGGTATTGATTTTGTCGCCAAGATTAACAGCGGGAGTCCATTGTCCGCCTGCGTTTTTCACTGATTTATAAATATCATATCCTCCTTTGCCGCCCTGTCTGTCTGATGAAAAATAAATTGTATTGCCGTCAGCAGACAGGCATGCGCTTTTCTGGTTGCTTACATTGATATTTTCGTTTAACCATAGCGCTTTTGTCCATCTTTTGCCGTTAAATGAACTTTCATAAAGAGCAGTTTGCTTTTTATTAGTTTTGGATATAAGAAGCGTGTTTCCGTCAGGCGACAGGTAAACCGATGAAAAATCGCCTTCAGATTTAAACACAGACGTAATGTCATCGGGCTTTGACCATATATTATTGTTTTTATCACCTTTTTTATGGCTGAAATAAACCTGCTGGGCTTCAGTCTCTTCGGTTGTAAAAACAATGTTGCTTTCATCAGCGGATATTACTGGGTTTTTATTATCAAATCCCATATCGAAATCGGGACATACTAATTCCTTCTCCATCCTCACGGGAGATGAATAAAGTTTTTTAGCAAATGCGGCAGATTCAATTTTTTGGTTCAGTTCGCACAAAACCGTTTTATTTGTGGTGTTTGATACCTTGAGATAACGCTGGTAACAAAATATGGCCTGGTCAAACTGATAATTAAGAGAATAGGCATCGCCCAGCAAAATCCATGATTTTATGGGAGCTTTCCTGAGATCGAAGCCTCCGTCGGGATAATTGGGAGAAATATCATAAACAGCCTTTCTCAGATAAAAAAGCGATTTTGCTTTATCATTTAATGTTTTCTGGTAAAAATACCCTACTTTGTAATTTATATAAGCATTGGATGTATCCGCTGAATAACATTTTTTGATTTTTTTTACCGCTGTTTCATAGTCTTCTGTAAATAAATCGAACTCAGCGTTATCCAATAGTTTTTTAATGTTTTTTGATTGATCCTGCGAATAGCAAAAAATGGAAAGAAATAAAAATAAAGATGCAGGTATTATACTTCGACTAAACAATGTAAGGATAATTATTTTTAAAAATTGTTTCAATATACAACTGATGTATGGCTGTGTTTCTATGAAGAACCCGACATTATTCTGTTAATATTTTATAAAAATTTCACCCGGATGCTTGAATTGATATCTAAGTTCAGCATTTCTGCAGCCCTGCCATTTTTCAGAGCGATCTCAAGCAATCCCAATGAATTGAATATGGCGAGGAGTTCACCGTCAGAAGTTTCACTGTAATTATTATTGATTTTATTAATTTTATAATAGAAACTGTGGAGAAGGATTTCAAATTTTCTGCCATTACCTACCTGCCAGAATAAATCCTGTGAAATATTTGTAATCGCATTCTGGTATGTATCAATATAAATTACATTTCCGGTGATGGCAGAACCTTCTATCTGAGGCATAAGAGCCATAAGTTTGTATATGCCGTCAAGTTTAGCGCCCATATCCTCAATACTGCCCCCTAATGCAATAAATGCTGCAGCAAAAGTGTACACTGAAAGAGCAGGAAATGATGTAAATTTAAAAGAATGCTGTTCAACGCTGAAAATATCTTTCTCAATCCGGACAACCATTTCTGGCTCTGAATCGAACACAAGGCTGAGAAGGCCGTCGTCTGCGCAGATAAAATAATGGCCATCGTATTTTGCCAGGATATGGGGATGCAATTGATCGCTTTCGTGGTTCACCGCTATGATGTGAATAGATCCTTGAGGAAATAACCGGTAGCTGTGCTTTGCAATAAAAGCTGCCTGCATAATGCTGAAAGCGTCTACCTGATGCGAAATATCAACAATAACAGCCTGCGGATAAAGACTGAGAATTTTACCTTTAACGGCAGCAATATAAAAATCACTTTGTTTCCAGTCGCTTATTAGTGTGATCGTTGGCATAATTCAAAAAAAAATATTATTTTGCCAGTTCAAAGTTAAAAATAATTTTTTATAAATGATTGAAAAGTCAATATATTTAGAAGAAATTGACCCTCTGAATTTTTATGGAGTCAATGATTCAAAATTAAATATTCTAAAAAAGCATTTTCCGAAAATCAAGATTATCGGACGGGGAAACGAGATTAAAATTATAGGCGAAGAAAACGAGATCAACCGGCTTGAAGAAAAGATCAGGCAGTTGCTTGTTCATTATAACAATTACAATACTATATCCGAAAATGATACGGAAAAAATAGTATCCGATATGGAAACAGATTTTCCAGTCACTTCAGAAAATGGCAATGTGCTGCTTTACGGAAATCACGGAAAAACGATCAAAGCAAGGTCGTATAATCAGCAATTGTTAGTTGATCTTTATACTCACAACGACCTGCTGTTTGCCATCGGTCCTGCAGGTTCCGGAAAAACCTATACTGCCATTGCTTTAGCTGTACGGGCATTAAAAAACAAAGAAGTAAAAAAAATTGTACTCAGCAGGCCTGCGGTGGAAGCCGGCGAGCGGTTGGGCTTTTTGCCCGGCGATATGAAAGATAAACTCGATCCGTATTTACAACCTCTTTACGACGCCCTGGCTGATATGATACCACCAAAAAAATTAGAAGGCCTGATTGAAGAACGCATTATTGAAATTGCACCCTTAGCTTATATGAGGGGTAGAACGCTTGAAAATGCTTTTGCCATACTCGATGAAGCCCAGAATACAACCATCAACCAATTGAAAATGTTTCTTACGCGTATGGGTAAATTTTCTAAATTCGTTGTAACCGGAGACCTCACTCAAATAGACCTCCCTGATAAGAAGAATTCGGGATTAATTCATGCCGCTAAAATTTTAAAAGATATAGCCGATATAGCCATTATTTATTTTGACGGCCAGGATATTATCCGTCATAAATTAGTGCGTAACATTGTTGCCGCATATGAAAAAGAAAACCAGAAAACGGTTTCGGATAATTTCTGAAGATTAACCAGTCCGCTTCGCCTGATTCAGCGTTTATTCCCGCTGCCAATCGCCATAGATGTGCCGGCTCCCGATGCTATAATTTTCAATTTCTTTGCACCGTCGTGATCAAAATATAAAACACCGTAGAGGTGATCTATTTCATGCTGGAAAATGTGTGATGTGAACTGATGGATTATTTTTTCCTTTTTATAGGTGCCATCCATCTGGTTGTATTCAACCCAGACCCAAATCCACCGATATGTCTGGGTAATCCATTGAGGGTAGCTGCCGCCTGTAGGCACCGACAGGCAACCGTCAGGATCAAGAAACGTAGTATCAGAATGAGAAATAATTCTCGGATTCAAATAAAATTCGAATGGATAGCCCGGTTTATCATAGCGCTTCACATAAACAGCCCGCCTTAATATTCCAACCTGCGGAGCGGCAATCCCAACACCCTGCTGTTGTATCACTGTTTTCCGCATTCGGGCACGCAAACGTTCTACGGTAACGGTATCGCATACCGGGATTGAAATACTGGATGTGCGCAGGATTACTGAATCGGGTTGAAGGTAAATATTCATCACCCGCATAGCGACTGTTGAAGTGTCATTAAAGATTGTATCAATCTCCTGCTGTGTAAAAGCTGCCGGCCTGATATTAAAAATCACATCCGAATATTCCGCGTTGCATGTGCTGTCGGAAACATATACCCTGTAATAGGTGTTATTATTTGCGAGAACCGTAATAAACACGGTATCCGCTCCGGAAATATCCGTCCAGTTAATGCTGTCGGGCGATTGCTGCCATTGAATGGTTCCATGGTCGTAACCGGTGAGGCACAATACTATTGAATCGCATTTCAGGGTTTGCGACTGAACCGAAAAAAAAGAAATTATCAGCAGGGTTACGGTAAGATATAGTCTGGTAATATTTTTCATATTTCGAAGAATTATCAGGTTAAATCATACATTAATTCAGGGAAAATTTTTTACATACCTTAGTCCCCCTGCCGTCAATTTTCAGGATATACACTCCTTTGGGGTTATTCGAAAAATTGATCTGCATGGAATACCTTCCGGTTATCTTGGGCAGATTTTCACTATAAATCACCTGTCCGATCAGGTTGTAAATATAAATTTTATGATTAACCAATTCATGCGGATTATTAATAACCACCGTTAGATTTCCTTTTGTTCTATCCTGGATTATTTCAATATCCTCGGCAGTAAAAATATTATCAACGGAAGATGAATTCACTATAACTTTCACGGTATCCGTATTTGTGCATCCCTTAGAATCGGTTACTGAAAGGATATACATAGTAGTATTTAAAGGGGAAGCTGTCGGATTAGCAATTGCTGTATTATTAAGGCAATATGAAGGATACCACAGATAGGAATAATTCGGATTGCCAAAATTGGCGGCAGGGTTTCCTCCGAGTAGGGCAGAACCTCCCGGGTTTATTATTTTATCATCCCCGGCATTCACCTGAAGCGGTCTTGGTTGCAGTCCGGGAAAATTCATATGGACCTGCGACAGGATTTGATTACTCAGAAATAAAAGTAAAATGAATATACAATTTTTCATGGCGCTGAATAATTTTGAATTATCTTATTTATTTTAAAATCCCAAGCGTATGTTTTAATTCACTAATATGATAGTCCCACAATTCTTTGGCTTCCACAAGTTCATTTTCATTGGCAAAATCCGTAACAATGAGGGCTACGCCGCCTGTCAGGTCATCCACCTCGATTTTAAATTCAAAATAGTTTTTTTCTTTATCGTCAATCCATCGGAACTTGGCATATTTATCAGGTTTTTTTGTAAGCAATTCAGCCTCCTGCTGAGAGCCATCCCAGATAAATGTAAAAATATTGTTCTTAATATTTACATCATCGGCAAACCATTCGGCAAGACCGCTCGGAGTACTCAGCCTTTCGAAAAGAACCTTGGGAGAAGTATTAAATGTGTACTCCAACGTATATTTTGTTTTTTGAAACATTACTGACGTTTTTAGTTTTTTGCAAGATAAATAATATATCTAAAAAAAACAATCTTTAGTTTTAAATTTTGACTACCTCCCAAAATTTAAGTTAATAATTCTATAAACGACAACTGCCCACAAAGGCATGGCTTGGTTTGTATGTTAGGCAGGAATGTTCTACCGGTTACGTTAGCAAATAGAGATTTCATGATATTTCCAATTTT
>JACREX010000183.1 GCA_016212695.1 Bacteroidia bacterium | reverse complement strand
TTTTACCTTTGACTGCCATCTTATAAGTGGTTATTTTCCAAAAACAACTTTAACTTATTTGATGGCACCTTTTTATTTCATTCTCAGAATTTTATAAACATTCTTTTGTTAGCACAGCAATCCGTTATAAACAGAAATTTTGTTTCCCCTTGTGCAAGGCTGCCAAGATTTGAATAGCTTATATTATCAGTAAAAGTAGTTGTCGTGTTGTCAGCAATTGTTGTTACTAATTTATAATCTTGTCCTGCCGGATAAAACCTGCGGTAAATTTTTCTACCGATTACACTTGGGTCGGAAGATATTGGAATATTCGTTAAAGATATTTTACCGTCTGTGCCATTAAATACAACTGTCACAGAATTTGAGGCAGGGCCTGTTACAGTTTCACTTGTAGATTTATAGAAAGAAATTTTATAATCATGGGTTCCGTTATCAACATTACCTGCTCCTTGTCCTGCAAGAGTGGCAACACATGCTGTAATTGGAGCAGACGAATTACTTGTTTCGTTTATTACTGCAAATTCACTGTCTTTAAAAACTGTTGTTCCTGTTGCCGGCGGTAATTTTACAAATCCACCGTTTGAGAGATAAAGAGTATCATTTGAAATGCTCAATACCTGCATTTGATTAGGAGCGGTATTTGTTATTGTATTTCCAGTAATCTGAATACCTGTACCTGTGGAATATGTTGGGAGAGCGACAGTATTTCCATTGCTAATTGACAATTGATAATTGTTAATTGATAATTGCTGCAATTCATTCGTTGCGCTTGTATCCTGGTCGTTCATGGCTTTACCGCTTTTTTCGGAATAGAGTGAATAAGGTACTGATATTAGCTGCGATGTTCCCAAAAGCTGGTAATTCGATCCGCCTGTTTCATCGGCTTCCACTTTTACATAGTGAGAAGCAGCAGACCAGCTAATCGCTGCAAAACTGCCGCTAACTACCGTGCCTCCTCCAATCTGAATAGTGAATATTCCAAACTGGTTTGTAGTAACCGCATGAGTTTCGCTGTACTCTGCCGTACCGGCTGGAGAACCGCTGAGAATACTTATGCGCACAGAAATATTCTGGTTAATGATAAGCTGTCCGCCTGTGTTGCGGGCTACAGCCTGGTAGTTGATTAGTTGCGGTGATTGTGCGTATGCTTCGACTCCGCTCAGCATGACAAAGGCAAAGGCGATGATGAAAAGAAAAGATTTTGGTTTCATATTATGTTCCTCCTATTGTTTAAAGATTAATTTATTAAATTCTATTTTAAGTTTCTCGACAACAAAATCGTTCCCTATCAACCCTTTATTTTTACCAAAGATTGATATTGATTTATATGATAGTGTATTATTTATATCCCTTTCATATATTGACATATTGATGATATCAATATCAATCTCAAAATAGTTTGATTTTTTAAAAAGTTCACATGATGAACTTAAAGGAAAACTGTCTTTTATATAATCTTTCGTGAAATAATTACAGTCCTTATAAAATATAATATCACCCACGTTTTTTTTTAAAATCCTTATCCTTAGGATAAATCCGAATCAATAATCCTAACGGATTTTTTATTATATTTATAGTCCCAATAGGGACGTTCTGCTTATAGCAATAATGGTCACCCGATAAACAAAGCCTCAGAGAGGCGACCTGTTTAAGAAGAACATTTTCTTCATGCGTTTGCCCTGCTTTTTATTCTTTTCCATACCCTCATTTCGGTATCTTCAGGGTATCGAGAAATACCCCGTAGCCGCCCCAGATGCCAAGCGCCCCGCCCTTTATATTTGTGATTACAGTGGTGGGTGAAGAAAACGGATTGCCATCGCTCATCATTTGTTGTTCTACTGTTTTCCAGAAAAGAAAATGTTCTTTATCAATACTGCAAAACTTGATTACAGCTTTTTCTCCTGTGATAAAAGCCCAGTTCGGAGCCTGATGCGGATTCGGCTCTTCATCCGGATTCCTTTGTATGTTCGGATTTCTTCCCCGGTAAACCGTATATTCAACCCGTTTGCCATTTATAAGCTGATCATCGGCTACAGACCCATAAGGATGCACAAATACACTATCTTTACCCAGAGTTTTTGTAAATATCCTGTAGTTGTTTCCTAATGAATCCGGGTCTTTAAAAAATATCCACAGGTAACCGATGCTGTCGTTTGCCTCAGGGTTCCTGAGCCTGAATCTTAAACTGTCAAGTATAACGGGATTGGGGATTGTAGTAGTTGCTGTATATTCTTTACCGTCAACCCTCACATACAGGCTGTATTTTTTCAATGCTTCTCCCCTGATCTTTGAACCTACATATTTATAGGGCGGAACCAGATTCATATCAAGCATCAGATGCAGCGTATCTTTAATAATACCGTCTGTTACGGTGATAAAAGCATTTAACACAATCATATTCATCAATGCAGCCGAATCAATGGGTTCAAAAAAGGGTGTATTTTTTGTAACGGTAATCCACGGGAACCGGCCCGATTCAATGGCTCCTTCTATAACTATCGAGCGGTCGGGCTTAGGCAAATCTACAGTGATATCTTTCTCGCAAGCCTGCCAGAAAACACACAATAAAACCAATATATATATGTATAATCTTTTCATCAAAATTTAAAATTCCATACTACAGACGGTAAAATCGGGAACAATGAAACCTGCTTTGCTTTTGGGTTTGACGTTAAAAACTGCAGGTCGCCTTCATCTTCGAAATATATAAAATAGGGATTATATCTGCAATATACATTATATATTGAGAAATTCCATGATGATTCAAATTTTTCTGTTTTTTTATGAATATAGGTTGCAGATATATCCATCCGGTGATAAGGCGCCATGCGATATGAATTTCTTTCTCCGTATTGATTTATCGGCCTTCCGTCAATCAGATACCTCCCTATCGGCAGAGTCAGTGCATTTCCTGTGGCAAATACAAAGACTGCTGAAAAAGTCCATTTATTATTTAATTCATACGTGGCAATAGTTGATAAATCGTGCCTGCGATCGTATTTTGCGGGGTATTCAAGGCCATTATTAATCTCAGGGAAAAGCCGCGTGGTTTTTGAAAGCGTATAACCTATCCATCCTGTTATTTTTCCAATACGTTTTTTTATAAAAAGTTCAAGGCCGTAAGATTTGCCGGTACCAAACGTAAATGAATAGTCCACATTATCATTCAGCCCATCTTCAGGAGTTGCTCCATCTTTATAATCAATCTGGTTTTTCATTTCTTTGTAATATAATTCAACTGAAGATTCCCATGAATTATTAAAGAAATTCCTGAAATAACCTACCGCATACTGCGTTGCAAACTGAGGCTTTATCAAAGAGGTGCTGGGTATCCATAAATCCGTAGGCAATGAAACCGAGGACAGGGAAGCAAGGTGAATGTACTGGTAATTCTGGGTGTAAGATACTTTTACCGACGATTTCATATTTATCGAATAACGGACAGCCAGCCGAGGTTCGATATGCTGGTATTGAGCAATTATTTTCCCTGCAGAATAAGGAGTTGTATCAACAGGGTTTCCGAAAGCATCTTTCTCGTATCTTTCAAAGGGTCCTATATGCTGAAAAAGGGTAGCGCGCAAACCCCCGATAATTTTAAATTTTTCTGTCAGGTCAAAATCATCCATAACATAAATTGCGCCTTCATTTGCAAATAGTTTTTTAATTTTTCCCGTATCGAACGTAGTTCCGCCAATACGCGCAGAAACACTACTCGGGATAAACGTATGAAACGTATAATTTGCGCCAAATCCTATATTATGACGAATCGTCGGCATATAGGAAAAATCAATCTTGCCGTTATAATCTCTTATCCCGGAAAAAAGTTTAAACTCGAAACTGCTTTGTTCTGCATGGAATTCGAATTGGTAATCGCTGAAAATGGCTGTTGTATTCATAAATAATTTATCGCTGAATAAATGATTCCATCGGATTGAAGTAGTAGCGTTACCCCAGGGAATGCTGACAAGAAAAGTAGCTTTCGGATTTTTAAAAGAAAAAACATCCCGCCCATAATATCCGCTGAGATACAACCTGTCTTTATCAGAAAAACGATAATTCAGTTTTGCGTTCAGGTCATAAAAATAGTAGCCTGAACCTTTAAGTTTTTTTGTTTTTTCAAACTCGCCCATAAAGGGTTTCATAAGAATATCTATATAAGTTCTGCGAGCAGAAAAAATAAATGATGCCGTATCTTTTTTAATCGGACCCTGGGCTGCTATCCTTGAAGAGATGAGGCCAATACCGCCTTCTACCTGGTATTTTTGGTTATTACCGTCTTTCATAGAAATATCTACCACCGACGATAACCTGCCGCCATAATTAGCAGGCATACCCCCTTTAATCAGGTTCACATCTTTAATGACATCGGCATTGAATACAGAAAAAAAGCCGAACAAATGCGCTGCATTGTAAACTACGGCTTCATCAAGAATAATCAGGTTCTGGTCAGGGCCGCCGCCGCGCACATAAAAACCGGAATTGCCTTCGCCGGCAGACTGCACACCCGGTAAAAGCTGTATGGTCTTCAGTATATCCACTTCGCCCAGAAATGCAGGCAGAGATTTTATTTTCTCAACCGGCAATTTAACGGTTCCCATTTCTGCTCCCTGTATATTTTTATCTGAACGCTCAGCGCTCACAACCACTTCATTGGTTAAAACAGTTTGTTCTTCGAGAGAAATATTTATTGCAATATTTTTATTTAGCGACAACTTTTGATTGTAATCCTTATACCCGATAAAAGAAACAATAAATGTATATTCACCTTTATCCAATGTGAGCGAATAAAAACCATATTTATTGGTTGTTGTTCCCTTTGCGATCTCCTTTACATATACATTTGCGCCAATCAGATTTTCGCCGGTTGCTTTATCTTTTGCATATCCGCTGATGGTAAATTTTTGGGCAAAAATGAAGGATGCAGACATCAAAAAAATGCCTGTTAAAATAATTTTTATCGGGATTTTTAAAAAGCAGAATCGCACCACTGTCGCTATAAATGAACAGCAAAGATAAAAATTTATTGATACGAAATATCCATACAAAAGAAACTTCGCACCAACCGGAAAAAATAAAATTTACGACATCATCTCAATGGGACTAATGTATGGATATTCACGATCGGGATTGTGGACAGATTGTGGGAGTGAGTAATTAAATTTTTATGCCCAAAATCGTTATATCGTCTGTTTGTTCGTATTTCTCATTATGGCCGTTTTTCCAACCTTCGATGGTCTTGTCTAATATTTCTTTCTGTTCAGCCATTGACAAATTACAATTTACCGACAACATTTCTTTCAATTGTTTTTCATAAAATTTCTTTCCCTTGGAGCCGCCGAATTGGTCTGCATAACCATCGCTCATCAGATAGATCGTGTCACCTTTTTGTAATTCGATAACATGATTTGTAAAGGGTTGCATGTTTTCGTGAATGGCTACGGGCATTTTGTCTCCTTTGATTTCTAACAGTTGGCAGTTGGCAGCGGCAGTTGGCAGTTCTTGGTTCTTGGGACTTGGTTCTTGGTTCTTGGGACTTGTTACAATATAAAGTGGATTATTCGCCCCGGCATATTGGGCGGTGCAAACTTCACAGGTTTTGCTTAGCTCTGCGCCTGGCGAAACCTGTGAGGTTTGCGGGTTGAGGTTAATCGCCACAAAAGCGATATCCATTCCGTCTTTTTGTTCGCCAGAAACCCCTTTTTGCTGCAAGGAATGAATAACATATTGCCGCAGTTCATCTAATACATGGCTTGCGGTTTGTATTTCTTCTTTAGCAATAATTTCGTTTAAAAAAGATATACCCAACATACTCATAAAAGCGCCCGGAACGCCGTGTCCGGTACAGTCTGCAACGGCAATCAGCAACCAGTGTTTTCTTTGTTCTATAAAATAAAAATCACCGGAAACAATATCCTTTGGTTTGAACAGTATAAAAAAATCTCCCTTGATTTTAGACTGAATATATTGCTCACCCGGCAGTACTGCTTTCTGGATTCTTTCGGCATAGTAAATACTATCTTTAAGTTCCGAATGGATGAGTTCCAGCTCCTCTTTTTGTTTTGTAACTAAGTCGCGCTGTGCTTCTATTTCATCGCGCTGTGCGGCTATTTCTTCATTCGACTGGTTCAGTTCCTCGTTTTTCTCTTCTATTTCAACGTTTTTCTGAGCAAGCAGTTTATTATCCTTCTTTTTCTGCCGGTAACTTTTAAATACAACTACTGCAAGAATAAGCATCATGGCGAAACCTCCGATAAAAGCGTATTTCTGGGTTTTTTGTTTACTCACCTGTGTCTGCTCTTCTCTTATCTGAAGATTTTTTATTTCAATCTCCTTTTCCTTTTTTTCGGTTTCGTATTTGGTTTGCATCTCGGCAATTTGGTGAGTAATATTTTCATTAAACATTGAATCGTTTACTGTTATGTACTGCAACAGATATTCATGAGCTTTCTTATAGTTGCCGAGTTTACTATATATGTCTGAAAATTTACTCAATGCGTTGGCTTTATGTGATTTTGATGATAATTCATTCGCTATCTCAAGAAAATCTTCTGCGTATTGTAATGCCTTGAAAAAATTACCTTTTTTTATATAGAAAGATGTTAAATTATTTAATGATAATACTTCTTTTTCTTTATCCTTTATTTCCTTGCTTATGGAATGCGCCCTTTCGGTAGTTTCAATTGCTTTATCAATCTCTCCTTTTTCGTTATACAAATTCGCCATATTGTTCAATGCTGATAACATCTGATTTGTTGCACCTGTTTTTT
>JACREX010000182.1 GCA_016212695.1 Bacteroidia bacterium | reverse complement strand
TTTTACCCAGACGTTTTGCCTGCTTATCAAAAACCGATATGGAAGAAACATTATAATTCATTCAGCAATTCTTTAGCAGGTCTGGCTTTTAGTTTGCCTTGCTGAATCAATGTCAGTTCGGTAACGGCTTCTTTGAGTTCCTGTAAAATTTGTTCTTTCGTAGGTTCCTCATACTCTAAATCTTCTAAAGCCTTGTATTGTTCTTTAAGTTTTTGCCAATCCGTCATCGGGATAAAAACCCCTGCGGCCCTGCCTTTACCGTCTTGTATTACCTGAAGTCTCATCTTTATTTTTTTCTCTTATTTTTTTATGTTTTTCCCTATGTGCATAACAAAAATATTCAGTAAAATCCAATGCAAATATAGTTAATAAGTATATTATCTCTGCAAAAATAAGAAATTCAAAGAATATAAACAATAACAGGATCGCAAATCACCTTATCACTGTAACAATCCGTAATAAGCGTAGTTTGTAAATAACAATATACCGGAAAAGTACGGTGTAGCTTCCGCCACGCAGACGTCCATCGTCAGCCATCCGTCATCTGTCGTCTGTCGTTCCATTTGATATAAAAATATTTATAAAAACACGATACTGAAAAATAAATTGTATTTTTGTAATCCAGCGACCAGATAAAACAATCAGATTTAATGAAAAAAATTATTGTATTGATAATACTTCTTTTACCGGGGGCCGGATTTATTTTCTCCCAGGTTAGTAACCCTGTTATTATCGGAACTCTCAAGTATAATGAAAAACCTGCCGACGGCGTAAATGTGAGATTGCTCAAAAATGATATGGAGGTTGATAACATTACCACATCCGGTATCGGTAAGTTTACTTTTACATTAAACCAGAATGAACTTTATACGATAGAACTGTTCAAAACAGACTTTGTAATACAAAAAATTACTATTTCAACAAAGACCGCATCGAAAAGTGCGGATGGATTTTTACCCCTCAGTATCACAGTTGCCATGATAAGAATGTTTTCCGGTTTTGACACGTTGTTTTTCAGAAAACCTGTAATGAAAATCAGATACGATGAAAAACAAAAAGGACTTGCTATTGACGAAGGATATCAGGCATCAGTTAAAAAAGAATATGGAAATGTTATGAAAAAGCATGCTGCCCTGAAAGAGAAATCTTTTACTGAGGAAATAGCAAAAGGAGACAAGTTTTTAAAAACCAAAGAATATGAAGAAGCCTGGCTTTGCTATGATAAAGCGACGAATTATAAACCGGAAGAACCATATCCGAAGACAAAAATAACTGAGGTAAAAAATATTATTTTCAAACAGACAACAAAAGAGGCAGCTTATAAAAATGCTATAGCCAATGGAGATAAACTTTTTAATAAAAATAATCCGGAAGCCCGGAAATATTACGAAAAAGCGCTGCTGTACCAACCGGATGCAAAACATCCTTCCGAACGCATCCGCGAGGTTAACGAAGCGCTGGATCAATTCGGATATATGAAACGGCAGGCATTCAATAATAAAATAGCGCTGGCAGAAGATTATTTAAAAAACAAGTATTATGAAGAAGCGCTGAATGTGTACCAGGAAGCAAATAACCTGAAACCCGGAAATCAAAATGTATTGAAGAAGATTGACGAATTAAAAAAAATAATTCGGAAAAATAAAAACGAAAATGCCGAAAGCATGGATGCAATGAATGCATCCGGAATCATTAATACCAAAATAGAAAATTTACAAAAAGAATTGGATATAAAAGAAAAATCAGGAAATAAAAAAGCGGTTTCCGAAGTAATGGTTTCTATCGGTAACAGTTATTACGAAGCCGGAAATTTCGGCAATTCCATAGAATATTATGCGAGGTCTTTGAAATTAAAAGAAGAAACAGGCGATAAAAAAGCGGTTTCCGTATTATACAACAATATCGGCGATATTTATGCAACAATCCTGAATTATGAAAAAGCAATAGAGAATTATCAGAAGGCGCTCCAAACCAAAGAAGAGACAGGGGATAAAACAGGTAATGAAAAAATCCTGAATAAAATAGGCGCCATGTTTTACCAGGAAAAAAATTATTCCAAAGCCATTGATTTTTTTGAAAAATCTTATGAAATAGACGAGAGAAACGGAGATAAAAAAAATGCTGCATCGTCTTTGAATAATATCGGGGTGGCCCATTATGAATCGGGAAATTATGAAAAAGCCGTTGAATATTACGAAAAAGCCTTAAAAATGCTTGAAGAAATCGGGAGCAAAAAAGAAATATCCATGTCGCTGAACAACTTAGGCAATGTGAATTTTGACTGGAAAAAATTTACCAAAGCATTGGATTTCTATCAGAAATCTTTAAAGTATAAAGAAGAATTGCATTATGAACAGGGTATCGTTATTTCGTTATATAATATTGCCAATGTTTATTTTGAAACGGCAGATTATAACAATGCCATTGAGTTTTACGCCCGCGGTAAAGAATTATCGGAAAAGATAAAGCTGACGCCCTATGCGTATCTTAATAATAAAGCCCTCGCAAAGGTGTATTGCAAAATCAATAACTTTAAAAAGGCTTATGAATCGCTGCTTGCGGCTAAAACGATGAATGAGGTGCTTTTTGATGAAAACACCCAAAAACAGATATCTGAGATTCATTATAAATACGATGAAGAAAGCAGGGAGAAAGAAAAGAAAATTGAAAATCTCGAAAAGCAGTTGGCAGAACAAAATCTGTGGGTTCGCTTTCTGAATGAGAAGAAAGTCAGGGATGATGATCTTTATAACAAGCAAAGACAAATTCAAAAGCTGAAACTCGCCAAAGAAAGGATCATCAGTTATTCTCTGTTTGCAGGATTTTTACTGCTTGGCATCATAGCGCTTATTTTTTTCAACCGGTACAAGATCAAGAAAAAGGCGAATGCAAACCTTGAAAAAGCAAATAATGAGATCTTGCTCGAAAAGCAGAAATCAGACCAGCTTTTACTTAACATTTTACCTGTAAAAGTGGCAACCGACCTGAAAGAAAAAGGGAAATCCGATCCTGAATTGTATAAAAATGTTTCCGTTGTTTTTGCAGATATTGTTGAATTTACAAAAAAATCTTCAGTACACGAACCTCATGTGATTATTAACGAACTCAATGAGTTTTTCACAGCGCTTGATGATATCGTTGACCTGCATCATTGCGAAAGAATAAAAACCATCGGTGATGCCTATCTTGCAGTTTGCGGAATGCATATACCTGTTGAAAACCATGCCGGGAACATTGCAAGAGTTGCGCTTGGTATCCTTAAATATGCTGGGGAAAGAAATAACGCCGCTGCCATAAAGTGGATTATCCGGATCGGGATTCACACCGGAGAAGTTGTGGGAGGCGTTGTGGGAACAAAAAAATATATTTATGATGTTTTCGGCGATACCATTAATACCGCTTCGAGGCTCGAAACCTGCTGCGAACCGATGAAGATCAATGCTTCCGAAGAAATCTATGAAAAATTAAAAGATACTTTCCATTTTACTTTCAGAGGCTTGATAGAAGCAAAAGGAAAAGGCGCAATCAACATGTATTATCTCGAAGGAGAGAAACTCTAAAATTTATTGTTTGATGTTTGATGTTTGATGTTTGATGTTTGATGTTTGATGTTTGATGTTTGATGTTTGATGTTTGATGTTTGATGTTTGATGTTTGATGTTTGATGTTTTTGTCTTTTCACTTTCAATAATAATTTCCATCCGCCTGTTTAATTATATTTGCAGCAGAATTCTAAAATTATTTATATGGAAAATTTTACAGTATTTAACCCTACCCAGGTTTTTTTCGGAAAAAATGTGATCAATAACTTAGGAAAAATTGTACAGCAATCAGGCCGGAATGTATTGCTGATATATGGCAAAGGCTCTGTTAAAAAAAACGGTATCTATAATGATATTATTAACCAACTGAATCAATGCGGCGCAAAGGTTACCGAGTATGCAGGCATCAGGCCGAATCCAATTACGAAAGACGTAAATAAAGCGGCTTTACTTGGAAGGCAAAATAATATTGATGTAATTATTGCTGCAGGAGGCGGAAGCGTTATTGATTCGGCAAAGGTGGTTTCGGTTTGCATCTGCGAACCTCTCGATGCATGGGATGTGATGAAGGCAAAGGTCAAACCCAGAACTTCGGTCCCTGTTATTGCAGTGCTTACGATTGCCGCTACAGGAACAGAAATGAATCCTTATTCCGTTTTGCAAAATCCTGCGACAAAAGAAAAAATCGGATTCGGATGCAGCCTGATGTACCCGAAATATTCTTTCCTTGACCCGCAATATACTTTTTCCGTGCCTGCCGATTATACGGCCTATGGAATAACAGACCTTATTGCACATTCGCTGGAAGCCTATTTCAGTTTTGGCAAAGCAGATCTTTCCGACCGTTTTGCAGAGTCAATAATTAAAGAAGCTATGGAGATTGCCCCATTCGTATTGAAAGAACCTGAAAACTACGCCTACCGCTCAAGAATGATGTGGGCTGCAACCTGCGCGCTGAACGGAACCGCAAGCTATGGCCGCAGCGCATCGGGCGACTGGGGCGTTCACGATATCGGGCACACGCTTTCATTTTTATACGATATGCCACACGGCGCAACATTATCAATTGCCTATCCTGCCTGGCTGAAACTGCAGAAAGAAAGAATTCCTGAACGGATCAGGCATTTGGGAAAACAAATTTTTGGAGTAAATTCTGCAGACGAAACAATACAAAAATTCGAAGACTTTTTCAGATCCATTCATAGCCCGGTAAAGCTCAGCGATGCCGGTATCGGTACTGATAAAAAAGAAGAAATTGTAAGCCTGATGAATAAAAATAAAGCAACAGGCTTTAATCATAAATTGACAAACGAGGACCATCAAAAAATTGTTGAATTAATGTACTGAATATTTTAATCATTCATCGTAAATCACCTTACTGTAGGCCTCTTTTAAAGACCCTGTGATCCTGAATTCAGTTCTTCTGTTGCGAGCCCTTCCCTCAGGATTATCCGAACCATCCGGGTTTGTATTAGTTGCAATTGCTTTTGTTTTTCCACACCCTTTCGCAATAAGCCTGTTTTTCGAAATGCCTTTGCTTATTAAATAATTCACCACGCTTTCAGCCCTGCGCCGCGACAATTTCAGATTGTATGCATCATCGCCCTTACTGTCGGAATACGAGCTGATTTCTACAATAATATCAGGCAACTTGTTCATTACTTTTAAAATAGTTGTATCAATACATTTCTTTGAATCGTCAGTCAGAGAGGATTTGTCAAAAGGATAATAAATATTTTTTATCACGATAGGTTCTTTGGGGATATACAAAAGTTCAATTGGCTTCAACCGGATTGTATCCGAATGATTAATATTTTGGGTGGTCATGCAAACTTCTTTTGAAAAAAAGCCTGCCGTATCAACAACAAAAGAATAATCTTTTCCGGGTTCAACAGTAAAAAAATACTCACCGTTTTCATTAGTTGTTTGCTTCCTGATCAGGAATTTCTGATGAGTTTCCATGTCGTGCAGGAATAGAGATACAATCGCATTTTTCATCCGAATCTTTTTGGGAGGCCATTCCCTGATAGTATCTTTCATGGTTTTATTTAAAATTCCGATAATGATGTTGCTGTCTACAGAAATCACAAGGCCTTTTGCGTAAAGATTGATTTTATTAAGCCATGTATAAGAATAAATATCATCGCAGCAGGTTTCGCTTTTCAGGGCAATTCCACCTTTCCGGTTCGACACAAAAAAACCTTCATCGCGATTCTTACCGATCACATAATAGATATCGTCTGTGCATGAATTAACCGGCGGGCCAATATTTTCAGGTTTCGACCATTGTTTTAATTCGCCGGTTGACCTGAAAATATCAAAGCCTCCCATACCCGGAAATCCTGAAGAACTGAAATAAAGAGAGCGGGTTTCAAAATCATAAAATGGTGTAACTTCATCCGAAGAAGTATTGATAGCGCCTCCGCAATTTTTCGGAACTTTAAACTGATCATTCCGTGAATCGTATTCCACATACCAGATATCAAGCCCTCCCCTGCCCTCTTTCCGGTCTGATACAAAATACAGGACTTCATTATTATTTTTTGAGTTTGATCCTATGGCAGGTTGCGTGGAAGTATAACCTGAGATATTAATTTCATTTTCGAGTTTGGTTGATTTTCCCCATTTTCTATTTACCTTTTTACTTAAGTAAATCGCACAGATCAACCGGCTGCTTACTTTCTCTTCACAACGCGTATAATAAAACCTCAATCCGTCTTTGGATAAAACCCCGTTTCCAACATTCACATTGGTTTCGTTGAAAGGGAACGGACTGTCGTAACCGCCAACCCATTTATCATGCTTTTTTATGGCTTTGTAAAATTCCCTCACAGGCATTTTCAGGCGCCCGTTTTCATCCAGGGTATATTTAACGGTATCGGACCTGAGCGACGCATAAACAAACGTATTCTCATCAACAGGCAAAGGAGAAAATTCCACATGGGTCTTATTAATGGATGTATCAAGATGCGTTATTTTTATTGCAGAAATTTTCGCATTAGTCATTTCGTAAAGATTGCAGCCTTCGAGTTCATTGGATAAAATTGCTCCAAATTTTTTATCTGCCTTCAGATTCTTATATTCATTTTTAAATTTATTAAAGTATATGCCGGCTGCCTCGTAATTGCAATCCATCTTATACATCAGGGCATAATAAAAAAGCGCTTTTATATACTTTACAGAATCCGATCTGTAAACTTTCAGATAAAGATCCCTGGCCTTTACATAATCTCTCGACTCGCGATACAGGCCGGCAAGTTTTAAAACCGTTTTGCCGTCATTTGGTTTCCGGCTGTAATACTTCTCATAATAATCAATTGCCGCAAAAATATCTCCATTGCGGATGGCATTCCGGCCATAGTTTTTAAGCCGCCAGGGTTTTAGATTCTCTGAATAATTTCCTGATTGAGAAAATGTATGAATTGAGAAGAATACAATAATGCCGCTGATAATAATTTTAATACGGCTTCTCATGAATCGGATGGTTTGTTTGATCAATAAAACCTAAAATATCTTCTTTCCCAGTACCTGCAGTTGCCGATGTGATAAAAATCTGCGGCAGGGTTTCCCAGCTTTTCAGAAGTTTGATTTTATAATTAGTAAGATTTCGTTCTAATTGAGGAACTGATAGCTTGTCGGTTTTAGTGAATACCATAACAAAAGAAATGTTGTTTTCTCCGAGCCACTGCATAAAATTCAAATCTATTTTTTGAGGTTCAAGCCTTGAATCAAGAAGTAAAAATAAACATATAAGATTTTTACGTTTCAGGATATAGTCTTCGATCAATATATTCCATTTTTGTTTTTCTGATTTTGCAACTTTCGCATAACCGTAGCCCGGTAAATCTACAAGATACCATTTTTCATTAATAAGAAAATGATTGATCAGTTTAGTTTTGCCGGGCTTTACCGATGTTTTTGCAAGGCTTTTCCGGTTTGTAAGCATATTGATAAGCGACGACTTCCCCACATTTGAGCGGCCAATGAATGCATACTCGTGCTTATCGGGAGCAGGACATTTTTTTACATCTGTATTGCTGATAAGATATTCTGCTTTTTTAATGATCATAGTACATGTAAAAAATTAAACTTTACAATTATTATAATGTATTCATTTCCTGTTTATCTCCATAAATTTTCTTACAGACCGGTCATATGTTTTTTCCACATGATCCGGAAAATAGCAGGCCGGAAGTTCGCCATTTCTGCGATGATATTGAATACATTCGCAGCAGATACCTTTTTTGTCGCAAAAACTGTAAGTACAGTTACATACTGACAAATTTTTTGAACTATTGCAGTTTTTCATTTTAAAAAATTATAATATGTTAATGTTCTTTGATGAAACTTCCATGATGATATTTTAAATTTTGGGTGATTATCCTGTAAAAATAAAGCCCTTCTGCCATATCCACTACTGAAATTTTATATGTGTTTTGTTTGCTATCATTCTCAGAGTAAACAATATTTTTTAAAACCTGCCCCTGCATATTATAAATTTCAACTGACTGAACCGGGCTTTGATCCGGTGAAATAATTTTAAATATTGCATGGCACGGATTCGGAAAAACTTTAAACCCATAATCATTTGTCATATGATTGGATTCTGTTGATTGCCACAGGGTGACTCTTTTAGCGATTTCAACGGGAACTGTATCATTATTTACAAATACATCCACATAAATAATATAATACCCGGGAGTCAGTCCTGTTGTATTCCAAACAGCATAGGTGTTGTGAAAAATTTCGCCTGTGCTATTTTCCGAGATGAGAGTTTTAGATGCAGGGTTTGATGCTGTGGAAAAATAAACATCATAATGATTGATATAAGCATTATTGTAAGGACCATTCAGAGCGCGTATTGTTCCGTTGAGAGGCGCTACAGAATTTACAGCGGCTCCGTTTAAAGTATCTATAAAAATTTCGAGCAGGAATGAAGTGTCTAGTACAGAGGGCTGCGTGATATAGGTGGTATTTGCCATGAGGCAGATGGAAGATTGAGATAATACAGGAGATTGGGAATTTGTTATTTTTGATTCGGCAAATACGATAATACTTTCGCCCTGCGACTGAAAGCATGAGTTGACATCGGTATACAGGATTTCAATATTACCATTGTTTGCTCCTAAGTAACCACCCGTGCCGTCGCATACCGAACCTAATACCCGGATTTTTCCGTCAGAAAATGCAATGGCTTCACCGAATACGGAATTAAGTAAAGTAATCTCCGAGGGAGCATAACTGTAAAAATTCCATGTGGCTATTTCAGAGTAATTCAGGGTAAGCGTTCTGTCTGGCAGATCGAAGGTATGGTTTGTATAAAACTGGTTGTTGACATAACCGGATATTGTATCATTGATAGCCTGGTTAAAAACAATCCCGCATGTCCTGAGGCTTGAATTATTAATGGTAACAGAAGAATTTTTTAAAGGGATGATACCCCATTTCACATTGGCTGTACTGTCAACAGAAACATCATAAGTTATATTTTCAAGCCCTGCAACCGTATTATTGAACCTGAACCCGTTTACATAATTCCCTTGCGGGAATGAGCTGGCGCTGGTTGTGTTCTCGTGAAAGAAAAACCAGAGTATAAAGCCGATGGAATTTTTTATGGATACGTTGCATGTGTCGAGCAATAAAAATTCCCAGGCATTCTGGGTATTGTCAATGGTCAGTTCCGTATGTCCCCCGATGGATGCTGTTATACTCTGCAAAAAAATATCATTAATAAGGTTGAAACGGGTATGCCCTGTGAAGCTGCAGTTCCACGGGCCGTTTCCGAAAGAAAGATTTGTATTGGTCAATGAAACCAAAGCGCTGTCTGTGGCAGTTATACCGAACTGATACCTGTAGAGCATGGGAACTTCAAAATACGTACTATCCACCTCAAACTTGCTGTTGTTTACGACGTACCAGTTGCCGAAAACCGAAAGTGTGCACCTGCTTGCTATAATCGAACCATGATTGAGACAAATTACATTTCCTGTTATGTCAACTATGGCATTATTTTCAATAATCAATTTACCGTTGTTCATAACAACAACATCGCCATTTAAGGTCTGATTTGAATTAATAATATACGTTTCATCCGGATTGTTATAGCCCACCACCAGCGAATAGGACTCGACATTTTGAAAAGCCGGCGGTTTCGTTGAATTTTTGTTGATAATTTTATCAGGAATACTGATTTTGGAATTTATTTCCTGTGAACTTCCGGCTTCCGGTTTGATAATTAAAATTATTAAACACAGAGAAAAAAATATCGTTAGCCGGGAGAAGCAGCTTAGAATTTGATTGTTTTTTTTCATAAAATAATTATTTTGTATGTTTCATCTGTATAAATTTTTTCTCGCAGAGTTTCGCTAATTTTTCGTTGACCTGCCCGTCGCAGGCGGGTTTTCGCAGAGGCGTTTCTGCGGAACTTTGCGTTTTCATCTGCGTGAATCTGCGAGATATTTAGCGATTATAAAATTTGTTCATGTTTGTTGTTGTTTGTTAAATCATGGATATTTCATATTAAATGGCCTTGTTTAACGAATTTTTTTTATGGATTCTAATAAAATATAATCCCGTAAAAGTAAGAAAGCCGTTTAAGATAAGCAATTCGAATCCGAATTTATAACCATTGAACCACTCTACTGAGTTCGTACTGATAATGTAGCAGATTACAGGCGATAGTATGGCAACAATGGGAACAAAGCGGTCTTTCACTTTTAATTTTGTGAATAAACCGAAGCTGTACAAACCGAGTAACGGGCCATATGTGTATCCGGCAATAGTAAATAATTTATCAATAATGGCTTTGTCGTTAATGCTCCTGAAAAAAATAATGAACAGCATCAATAGGACGGCGAAACTAAGATGTACCAAATATCTTGTTTTAACTTTTTTTACTTCAGGTATGTTCTTCTTTTTTAAACCCAGGATGTCTATACAAAATGAAGTGGTGAGAGAAGTCAGAGCGCCATCGGCGCTGGGGTATGCCGCAGATATTAAGCCAATGAAAAAGACAATCCCTGCAAGCGGAGCAAGGTTTTTCAGGGCAATCACCGGGAAACAGTCGTCGGTGGTTTTTATCAGATCCGCTCCATTCAGCAAAGTCCCTTTTGACATCATATAAAATAAAAGTACAGCCCCTAAAATCAGAAAAAGAAAATTTACGAATACAAGCACAAAACTAAATGAAAACATATTTTTTTGTGCAGACCGCAGATTTTTACAGCTCAGGTTTTTTTGCATCATCTCCTGGTCAAGGCCGGTCATCACGATGGTGATAAACATCCCGCTGAAAAACTGTTTCACGAAAAACCGTTTGTCGTGCCAGTCGGTTACGAGGATGTTGGATGAATCGCTGTTAAAGATTTTTGATATCATATCAGAAAAACTGAAGTTAATTTCCTGACATATAAACACGATAGATAATATTACAGCAAGCAGCATGAATGTGGTTTGCAGCGTATCTGTCCAGATAATGGTTTTAATCCCTCCCTTGAACGTGTAAAGGATGATGAGCAAGATGAAAACAGAAACGGTTACAATAAACGGGATGTTCCATGCATCGAAAACAAAAACCTGCAGCACATTTACCACCAGGAACATTCTGAGCGAAGCGCCGATGGTTCGGGAAAGAATGAAAAACAATGAGCCTGTTTTATAGGATGCCCTGCCATAGCGCTGTTCAAGATAGGTGTAGATTGAAGTGAGATTAAGCCTGTAATAGAGCGGGAGAAGCACCGTGGTAATAACTATGTATCCGAAAAGATAGCCAAACACCACCATCATATAAGAAAACTGGGTGTCCTTAACCCATCCCGGAACGGACATAAAGGTAACTCCTGAGAGCGATGCGCCGATCATGCCATATGCAACAACCAACCAGGGAGAAGTTTTGTTCCCGATAAAAAAACCTTCGCTGGTTGATTTCCGCGCTGTGAGCCATGTTACAAAAAACAACAGGGTTGTGTAAACCAGAAAAGTTATTAATATTAACTGAGGAGTCATAGTATTGTCTCGACAATATAATTATGAAACAATTTGTTTTGGTAATCAGTATTCAGTAACCGGTATTCAGTAACTTACCGAATACCTTTTTTACCGAATACCGAATACCATTTTTTGAGGCAAAAGTATATATTTTTTGAAAACATCTTCCTCTTTTAATTTTTTCCAATACATTTGCAGAACGCTGATTTTAATTTGTGATTTGTGATTTGAAAACCACGGTGGAATGATCAGTGAGTAGTGAATTTATAAATCACTATTCTGAAATCTGAAATATAATTATGACCGTCACTTTTTTAGGAACCGGTACTTCGCAGGGTGTCCCTGTGATAGCATGCGATTGCAATACATGCCGTTCCGGCGATATAAGAGATAACCGCTTGCGCACCTCTGTCATGATTCAGAATGTTGATACTGTTATTGTGATTGATTCCGGGCCGGATTTCAGGCAGCAACTGTTACGAGAAAAAGTTAAAAAGCTCAATGCGGTTCTGTTCACTCACGAACACAAAGATCACATTGCCGGGCTTGACGATGTCCGTTCCTTTAACTGGATCTATAAAAAACCTATGGATGTGTATTGCGATTCACGAGTAAAAATGGCGCTTGAAAGAGAATTTGCCTACGTGTTTTTAGAAATAAAATATCCGGGAATACCGCAACTGAAAATTCATCTGATAGAAAATAAACCTTTCAAAATTGAAAATATTAAAATTATCCCGATAGAAGGCTTGCATTACAAATTGCCTGTTTTCGGCTTCCGAATAAAGGATTTCACTTACTTGACTGATATAAATTTTATTCCTGAAAAGGAGAAACCCAAAATAAAAGGATCAAAATACTTAGTGGTTGGCGCAGTGAGAAAGCAGAAACATATTTCGCATTATAACCTTGAACAGGCTATTGACGTGATCAATGAATTCTCTCCTGAGACCGGGTATATCACACACATCAGCCATATGATGGGCTGTCACGAAGAAGTCGAAAAAGAACTGCCTTCAACTATCCGCCTTGCTTACGACGGGTTAAAGCTGGAAATATAGGTTTTACTGTTTTTCAAGCAACCTTATGATTTTGTCTTTCTCTTTTATGATTTCTTTCAAATAAAGCACTTCCTTCTTCAGGGCATCCGATTCAATCGCTCTATAATTTTGAGAAGATTCGGAAACAGCGTTAGCATTGTCTGGCTCAGGTATCTTGTAATTCTTCTTTTTCTCTAATAAAAAAGACAGTTCCACTTTGAAATAAGCGGCTACCTGGCATAAACGGTCGAAAGGGATATTGGTTTTGCCGGTTTCTAAATTTGCATATCCTGTGAGAGATAAACCCAGGTCGCCTGCTACATTTTCCTGGCTCAATGATTTTGCCTGTCTCAAAAGCCTGATTCTCTTCCCCAACTCTTTTCTGTTCATTTTATAACATTATTAAAAATAATGTATAAAATTATCGAGCCCTACCCAATACTATACCATAGCAAAAGTAAACAATTTTACAATTATTAAGAATAAAATTTGAGTATTGCTTGCAATTTGTAAGTATTAATTGTAATATTGAAATATGATTTATAAGTATTAATGAGTAAGGAGGTGAACCATAAAAAATATTTAATATCCTGATATAACAAGAAAAAATTATGAGTCTACTCCGAAAAATCTTTTTTGCCACGAAGACGCTAAGATTGCAAGTTTTTTTGACACTAATTTCACGAATTATAAACATAAATTAGTGTAATTCGTGTCATATTATATTTGTGTCCCGCATTAAGCGTGATTGCGCCTTAGTGACATTTTTATGTTTTATTACTTTTTAATGATGAACGACTTGCTGATTTGAACAAAATAAACTGAAAATTAAACAGGGAAAAATGATTGAACACCACGGAATAAAATTTCATCACGATTATGAAAAATCGTTGGTTGAGATTGATACCAAAATTAATGAAGTTACCACAGATAAACAATTTGTAATTCTGATTACAAAATTTCAGGAATACCTGGAGCATAAACGGATACGACATATTATAATAAACAAGAAGAATAACGATTTTAAGTTAAGCAAAGATTATAGTGAATACCGTAAAACAGCAATGGAAATATTGCATAAAAGAGGGATAGAAAGAATTATTTATTTAGTATCTCCGGGCAAGGTAAGCGGTTATCAGAATGAATTACCGCATTATGTCGAAATTGTATGCAGTTATGATGAGATAATATGAAATTTATTATTTTTTTTTCATTTCATCTTCCACAAAATGAGTAAGAAATTTCTCTATTGCTTCCACGTCAATTTTACGGGCAATAATTGTTTTCTTTTCATCTAAGATATATAGAGTAGGAGTTGTAAAAATATCATACAGGTTCCTGAAATTGCTCAGGTTGTAACGGTCATACACATTGAGCCAGTCCGTAAGACCGTGTTCTTCAATAAATTTATTCCATTCGGTAGTGTCATGCTGCGTATAAACAGCAAAAACTGAAACGCTGTTGTTTTTATATTTTGAACAAATTTCATGTAATTTGGGGATTACCTTTTTACAATGGCTGCAATTGGGTTCCCAGAAAACAAGAATGGTAAGTTTGGCTTTCACAAGAGAAAGCGTTGCCCATTCTCCGATACTCGTTTCAAGTCTTTTTAAATCCGGGGCCGTTTTTCCCATCAGGTTGTGCCGCATTTTACTTACCCGGTCTTTTAGTTTTCTCAAAAAAGAGGAATCAGCCCAGGCGGCCTGCCCACTTAAATAATATTTGTCGGCAATATCCACGAACACATTCTCCATGCCCATGTATTTTGAGGTTTCGTAAGAATTAAGAAGCCAGGCTGTAACAAAGCGAAGCATTTTGTCGTTAGCTTTAGCTTTTAAAATAAGTTTATCAATTTCGGCAATAATGGAATCCGGAACCTGCAATACTGTTTTTTTAAAAAAGGATTCGATCTTACTTTGAAGGAACGGTGTTCGCATCAGGCGGTCGTCAGAAAAATCAGTATTATCGAAATAGTGTTGTTTATAATACCGGTATTGGAACAGCGAATCTTTAACATTGCCCTTCTCGTCGCGCGGAGGATCGGGAACTTCGATTTCCTGTGTTCCCCTGATAAAATGCGCCGTGAAAGATTTGGGATTTTCGCTGATGATTTTATTATTAAAAGCATCCACTTCTTTTTTGATACGGACGAGTTTGTCGTTTATGAGTTTAACCGAGTCCTTGATATTTTTATTTAAAGAAAGGCGTTTCTTCAAATCCATGGAAAGCTTCTGGTTATAGATCATGTTTTTCTGATAGTCGCTGAAAATCTGGTTTTCTTTAGACCCTTTTATTTTCAGGTTCATTAGAAGATATCCGGTGTCTGTAAGCAGAGCAAAATCCTGAACATCGGTAACAGGGAAATCGAGAAATGTTTTATTTGGCAGTATAATCAGGTAAAGCCCCTCGTCTAATTTTTTATTTTTTTTAAAATTGCAGATGCCTTCTTTATTTACCCTTGCCGTGTCTATCACATATTTTTTATCGGCCAGGTAATAGCCTAACAAAACGGTAGTATCTTTCAGCCCGTTGATTTTGATTTTTATGTCATAGCCTTGTGGAAATGCAAGCGTAATAAATAAAAATGAAATGATGAAAAGTAAAAAATATTTTCTCATTATATGGAAACGCATGACATTAGTTGGTTGTTGTCTTTTCAAGCCTTTTCATGATTGAAAATAAGAATAACGCGGAGAGCAAACAACAAATAACTAGTACGGTCCATAATAAATACAAGGGTAACTTATCCCACAACGTACCGATGATACCAACCAAGTAATTACCAATTGCCGTAGCGGCAAACCAGCCTCCCATCATCAATCCTTTATGTTGCGGAGGGGCCACTTTCGAGACGAATGAAATACCCATGGGACTTAGGAACAACTCTGCAAGGGTGAGTACAAGATACGTGCTGATTAACCAGTTTGGCGATACCAAGTGGTCTGATCCGCCTACGATTTCTGAAGGCGCTTTCTGACCGATGGAAGCAAAAATAAGTATCATAAAACCGATCGCTGCAATAAGCATCCCATACCCGATTTTTCTTGGCGCTGACGGTTCTTTTCCTTTGCTGTTCAGCCATGAGAACATGGCCACAAAAATAGGAGTAAGAATGACTATGAAGAATGGATTGAACTGCTGAAAAATCGGTGGTGTTTCTTTTGTTTCTGCGGGAGCGCCTTTGTATAAAAAGAATAAGAATACAGCCGATGCAACTAATATCATCCCACCGATAATTCTGTTCCGAACTTCTTTATTTTGTAAAATAGTCATTAATCCATAGAAACCGATAATGATCGGGATAAGCGATTTAAGCGAGAACAGCAGGTACATGCCCGGGCCTATCTTCAGGTCTGTATAATCTCTTGCAAAAAATGTCATGGTTAATCCGTTTTGGTGGAAAGACATCCAGAAAAAGATTACAACAAAGAATACCAGCAGCAGCGCAATGATTCTTTCCCGTGTCTGTTCTTTAGTGATCACAATAACTTCGGCCTGTTTGGTCTTGTCTTTCTTTTTCTGTTTCTCTGAAAAATCAGCATGCTTGTAAGTGCCCCTGAATCCAAGGTAAATCAGGATGGAGATAATAAGGCTGATGCAGGCAACGGCAAAGCCCCATTTGTATGATTTGCTTAAAGAACCGATGAATGTCCGGGCAAATGATTCGGTGTCCGTGAATTTATCTTTTAACTGGTCTTTCCCGATGGCGTCGAGTTCTGCTGCAATTTTTGCCTGCTCATGCAAATAAAGCACACATTCTTTTTTCTTTTTATCACTAAGGTATTTGGGATAGTCCTTTACTTCATCTCCTTCGGTTTTTGCCGCCTGCATGATGTGGTTGCTGAATTCTGTGGAATCAACCACTTTATAATTCAAATATTTAAGGGCAAGGTCAGGAACTTTCGCTTCGTATTTCAGGTTGTCGGCTGCCAGTACATAATTACTTACTACTTCAGCGGCATTCGGAGCGAAGAAAGCGCCAATGTTGATGAACATGTAAAAAATACTGAATGCAAGGTCGCGTTTCACTGCATACTTGGCATCGTCGTAAAGATTGCCGACAAGGGTTTGTAAATTTCCTTTGAATAAACCTGTACCCAGCGCAATGAGAGCCAGCGCTCCGATCATCAACCAAAATCCCGTGCTGATATCTGCAACCGGCGCGGCTAAAAGCAGGTAACCGAAAAACATGATAATAGTACCAATAAACACTGTTCTCCCATATCCCAGAAGCCTGTCAGCCAAAAGGCCTCCGATAAGAGGCATGAAATAAACGCCTGCTAGAAATGAACTGTAAATAAGACTGGTTTTTGTAGGAGTAAATCCGAATTTTGCCTGGAGATAAAGAGCAAAAATTGATAACATGGTGTAATACCCGAACCGTTCTCCCATGTTTGCTAACGCAAGAACAAACAATGCTTTTGGCTGACCCTTGAACATAATTAATGAGTTTTAATGATTTATTAACACAGGGCAAACCTAAAAGAAATTTTTTAAATTCGCAAATGTTATGAGTTGACGCGGCAAGGGTGAATATGAATATCGGTTAAAAAACCGCCATTTCAATAAGCAAAGTCAGGAAATTCCGCTATATCATAATATTGGTTTTGCTTCATCTTTTAATTTAATCCAGAGTTCATTTAACTGTAATCGGGCTACCCAATCCTCTATATAGGAATGTTCCATCTTTTCATATTGAACTTCATATACTCTCAATGCATCGGTAAATTGTTTTTCACTGCCTCCTGAAAGTTTTGCCCAAAGCAGTTTTGCCAAAATCGTATCTTCGGGTGAAGAAATTTTTATTTCTAACCCGATAATTTTTTCAGTATATTTTCTTTTAAATCGCGAAAGGTCAAAAGGGCTATCTGTTAAAAGCCAAAAGTCTACTTTATCGCCTTCTGTAGTATCAAGAAGGTTGAACATACTTTTTTGTTTAATCGCTTCCCTGATACTGTTTTCTGAAAGATAAAAATCAGGCGCCGGAAATGCGTTAAGCAATAAAGAAACAGACTGAACCTGTATGTTTATTACAATATCTATATCGTGCGTGGCGCGCGGTTCTCCCTGTAAACTTGATACAAGGGAACCTGTAATCATGTAATCAATACTGTTTTTATCCAGTACGTCTATTACTGTTTTTAATAATTTCGGTTGTAGCATAATAATAAACGCTGTAAATATATTTCTTTAATCTCTTCATCGTTTTTTTCCGGAAAACGTATTTTCAGCCCTTCGAGAAAAAGCCGCTTTGTGATTTCTGAAAGTTCAAATGCTTTCAGTAATCGCTGTTCAGATGTCATTTTTAATAGCGTTTGAATATTCTGCTTATGATTTAAAACAGGTTTGATATTCATATAATTCAATTTAAGGTTTCTGGGCGCATGCAGGCTGAGACCTCATAGGTTTAAAAGTTAAAATTTCAACCGTTTTGAGTATAATTCGTTTCAGCAAAGATAAATATTTAACAGCATAATTCAAAATATAAATAAATACATTTCACGAAGATAATATATCTCCCTTTTGTCTGGTATAAGTTCAAAATAGCCGCATAATCACACCATGATAATTTTTACATACCATCGTCCAACTCCAATCAGAAAAAACAAATATTTGTGAATAGGTCAGGTTAAGTTTTTTGTTTAAAATAATATAAGTTTAAAAAAGAATTAATATTTTTGAACAAATAAGCAACCGACTTGAGAATTTTTAGTCTTACTACGAGATAGAATGTTGATATTCGTAAAATTTTATTTTCTAACTTTATATGATTTGATATGAAAAATATTAAACCGATTTTTTATTGCTTTATAATTATATCCTTTATCCTATTATTTTTTAAAGGATTTTCTTCTGATACAACCACAGATTGGAACAAAAAATGGGACTTGCAAAAAAAGGCATTCATTGAAAACAAAGGACAGTTTGACGGACGAAACTGGCAAAAAACCCTAAAAGTTGAATATGCAATTGACTATAATGGGTTATATGTATTTTTTAACCGCAGCGGGCTTACTTATCGTTTCGATAAAATTATAAGAAACCCGAATAGAAAATCGGATGAAGATATTGAAAGAGATAAAAAAGAAGAACCCAAAAGGATTAATATTAGTGAATTAGTAAATGTTACATGGCTTGAATCAAACGATAACGTTGAATTAACAGCACACGACAAAGCAGACTTTTATTTTTCATATGCAATAAGAAAACATGGCACAAAAGAAGTTTACAACATCAATCACATCAATGGATTTAATAAATTAACTTATAAAAATCTATATAGCAACGTTGATGTTGATTACGAAATAGATTCGGAAAAAGGGATAAAATACACTCTTTTCATTCATCCCGGCGCAGATATCTCAAATGTCAGAATGAAGTATAAAAATAACCATACAAATGTTAAGTCTGAATTTATTAATTATTCATTAGGAACATCAGGTAATTTTAATATAAAAACCTCGCTTGGTGAAATTACCGAATTAAAACCATATGCTTACTACAAAGATAATCATCAGGAAGCTAAAATAAATTTCAGATTTGAGAATGACATTCTTTCTTTTGAAGTAGAAAACTACGATAATACAAGGGAATTAGTAATTGACCCATGGATTGTGTCTGCTACTTTTAATTCTTCTACTGCCGTATGGGAAGTTGAAACGGATGGATCCGGCAATGTATATGTGATTGGCGGGGAAACACCGATGAAACTTAATAAATATACCAGTGCCGGAGCATTTGTTTGGTCATATTCCACTCCTTGGGATACGGCAACTGTGTGGCTTGGAACTCTTGCCACAGATAATTCAGGAACTAATTATATTACATCCGGAACTGCGCCGGAAATGGAAAGAGTAGATAATGGTGCAAATATGATCTGGCATTCAAACGGCAATAGTTTGTCTGACGAATGGTGGTCAATAACTTTTAACTGCGATAAAACAAGGCTTATTGTAGGCGGCACTATTTTAAATATGTTAGCATTTCAAGCATATGCAACAATATTTAATATGGACTTAACAAATGGAGATGTTCTATCTTCTCAAAATTTTGCATTTACCAGTTTAATGGGTTTGGGAGCTTATCCCGTTGAAGTCAGATCAATTTCTTCATCAAAAAGTGCAAAATATATTTTTCTGACACATAATGATGTAGGCGCTATTAACCAGAATTTGGGTTTGTGTCCTAATAATCTTCCGGTTTTTCAAATTGACAACAATCATCATTTGGGGTATAAATGTGAAAATTATCTGCCGGCTACGCAGAATGGAGGCGGATTAAAAGCATTGGTTGCAAACGATCAGTATATCTATACACACAGCGGAAATACAATCTATAAACGATTTTTGTCAAACGGTGCTTTAATTACATCAGTGCCTCTTCCCGGTGGTGTTAATCAGACTGTTCTCGGAAAAATTGTTGTTCATTGCAGCGGGCTTGCCGTAGATAATTGTGGTAATGTATATGCCGGCTCTACGAATCAAGTTGTTAAATTTGATGCCAATCTTAATATTTTATCGCAAACTCCTGTAAATTTTACAGTCTATGATGTTAGTGTGAATACCAATGGTGAAGTGATAGCTGTTGGAGCGCAGGCTGATAATGGATCAGCTTCAAGGAATGGAAAGATTCAGGCAATAAATATGAGCGCCTGTGCTCAATTTGCATTAACATGCTGTGATGCCAATATTTGTCATTCAGATACAGTTTGCACTACTGACCCTGCTTTTACATTAATATCGTCTTCACCCGGCGGTACCTGGAGCGGTACAGGCATTACAAATGCTTCAACCGGTTTATTTGATCCGGCTGCTGCAGGTGCGGGAAGTCATACAGTATATTATACCCTTGCCTGCGGAACAGATTCAACCGTTATTGTTGTGAATGCATGCGCAAACTTAAGTGTCTGCCAGCAAACAAACGGAAACTTAACCGTTTCAAACGGAACAGAGCCTTATACCTGGGAACAATATAATCCGGCATCTACAACGCCTATTACCAATTCTGCAACATGTACCGCTTGTGGAGGCACATGGTTTTTTGGTACATGTTTGATAAACTCTATGCCCGCAACTGATTGCAACACTCCGGCTTATTGGTCAGTTTTTGCTTACGGAACAACTGTTACACCTCCAGGAACCTATCCGATCCGTGTTACTGATAACTATTCAAATACGCTTACTATAACAAGCCTGGCATCCCTGCCTTATTGCACAAACTGTCCGACACTTACCATTACTCCGGTAAACATCGTAAATGCGACCTGTAACGGACAATCCACGGGTAGCTTTTCAGTAACAACTACGGGTGGTACATCTCCCTATGACTATACATTAATGAACGGATCAACCACAGTGGCTACTTTTAATAATGTTTCCGGGTCGCAAAACTTCACGGGTTTACCAGCAGGAAATTATACATTAAATGTCGTTGACAACGACACCTGCCCGGGTTCTATACCAGTTAATATTACACAACCAACCGTATTAACTGTAACCATTACCGGACCCACATCATTATGTTCCGGAGGTTCGGCAACATTAGATGCAGGAACTGGTTTCTCATCTTATTTATGGTCAACTAATGCAACGACCCAAACAATAACCGTAACAACAGGAGTTAATTACTCTGTTACTGTTACAAATGCCAATGGATGCACTGCAAATAATAGTGTTACAGTTATTAATTCAGTGTCACCTACTGCTTCTGTCACTGTTACCAATGCTTCATGCGGATCATCCAATGGATCGGCAACGGTCACTGCTGGTAGCGGAACTCCTCCTTACTCCTATTTATGGTCAGGCGGACAAGCAACTTCATCAATCAATAATCAACCGGCCGGTGCTTACACTGTAACAGTAACTGACAATGCCGGATGTACGGTAACTGATGTAGGGAATATCAGCAGTGTTGGCGGGCCCACAGTTACGGTTACAGTTACGGATGCGCAATGTAATTCTAACAATGGAACCGCAACTGTATCAGCTTCAGGCGGAAATCCCCCATATGTATATCTTTGGAGTACTGGTTCCGCTAATCAGACCATTACAGGGCTTTCCGGAGGATCCTATACGGTATCTGTTACAGATGCCAACAGTTGTGTTTCTACCGGCACAGCAACTATTACTCAACCCCCTTCGGTTGCAGTTCAGATAAGCAATCCCGTAATGATCTCCTGTTTCGGAGCAAGCAATGGATCAGCTACAGCCAACGGAAGCGCCGGAACTCCACCTTATTCCTATTTATGGTCAAACGGGCAGGCCGCAGCAACAGCCACCACGCTTCCGGCAGGTACAAATACTGTTACAATAACAGATTCCAACGGGTGCATGAATACTGCTTCAATTAATATCACTCAACCATCGGCCTTAAATGCTACCATTGCAGGCACAAATAATTTATGTAATGGCGATAATACCGGCTCTGCAAACCTGACAGTATCCGGTGGAACTCCTTCATATTCTTATTTCTGGTCAAACGGACAAACAACTGAAGATATCAATAACCTGCAGGCTGGTTCTTATATTGTGACCGTTACAGATAACAACAGTTGTACGATAACATCAAATGTTGTTTTAACACAGCCATCGGCCATGAACAGCCAAATCAGCAACCAGACCAATGTAAGCTGCAATGGCGGAACCGATGGCAACGCCACCGTTACGACTATTGGCGGAACACAACCTTATACTTATTCATGGAGTACGACGCCTGTTCAGACTACGGCTACTGCAAGCTCATTAACGGCAGGAACTTATACAGTTACTGTTACCGATGCCAACAACTGTACTTCAACGACCAATGCCATTATTACCGAACATTCTGTTTTATCTAGCTCAATAACTTCAACCGATGCATCATGTTTTAACGGGAACAGCGGTTCTGCGCAGCTTACAGTTATTGGCGGCGCATTACCTTATACATTTAACTGGTCGAACGGAGCCAACACTCAAGATGTGACAGGTCTTAATGCAGGCACATACACAGTACAAATTTTTGATGCCAACTTATGTAACATAACCGATACTGTAACAATAACCCAGCCTACGGCAATAATTATTACAACAGGTACGATTACCAATCCCAGTTGCTACGGAGGGAGCAATGGTTCGGCCATCATAAGCGCCAGCGGGGGAATACCGCCTTATACTTACAGTTGGAGTTCAAATCCATCGTGGAATCAACCTTCTATTTCCACACTGTCAACAGGAGTTTCAACGGTAACCGTAACCGATGCAAATGGTTGTTATGCCGCGCAAAACATTACCCTTACCGAACCACAGAGACTCTCAGTAACGCCATCTGCAGACCCAACCATTTGTCTGGGATCGTCAGCAACGCTTTCGGTTACAGCTATGGGCGGCACACCCCCATACTTCTATCACTGGAACAATAATGAAACAACTTCTTCTATTACGGTTTCACCCGCAACAACTACCCTATACAACTGCTATGTTACAGATGCCAATAACTGTATGAGCGGGGTTCAGATTATCACGGTAAATATATTCCCTCATGTGAGCCTCCAGGCCATGGTTTTTGAAAACAGTATTTGTCCCGATGATTCAACGGGAATATATATTACCGCTACAAACGGCGTTTCGCCCTATATGTTTTATTTACTTAACGGGACGTTCATAACCCCTACTCCGTTATACTATGTAAGTCCGCAACAAACTCAACAGTTTACCATAATTGTAAAAGACCAATGCAACTCAACCGATACGGCATCTGTTACAATAAATGTATATCCGCTTCCGGGATTAAATATTACGGCAGATAAGTTCGAAGGCTGCATACCGCTGACTGTTTACTTTCATGAAACATCGTTAAACGCAGGACAGTCTTATACCTGGAATTTTGATGATCTTGATGAAAACAACTTATCGCATTCGAAAAATCCAGTTCATGTTTTCACTACACCCGGTGCATATGATATTTCGCTGACTGTAACCTCTGCTGACGGATGTATTATTGATACTACCTATACAAACTTTATACTGGTGTATCCGGTGCCGGATGCCCGTTTTATCTATAGTCCGGCAATCCCGAATATCCTTAAGCCTGTTGTTTATTTCACAAATCTGTCGTCTGGAAATATAGGAAATTACTGGTTGTTCGGCGATGGCGAATCCTCACTTGCAACAAACCCGGAGCATGTTTATAAAGATGTAGGAAGTTATACGGTAACATTAATTGCCATCACAGACAAAGGCTGTAAAGACACGTTGACACAGCAAGTGAATGTCGAGGATTACCTTACAATATATGCTCCAAGCGCCTTTTCTCCTGACCAGGACGGAAAAAATGATGTATTTTTGGTCTTCGGTAGCGGTATCATGGAAAATTCTTTTTCCTTAATGATATTTGATCGCTGGGGAGAAAAAATATTTGAAAGCGACGATATTAATAAAGGATGGGATGGTAAAATCAAAGGGAAGAAAGTACAGGTGGGAACATATGTCTGGATCGCTGTATTCAAAGATTTCGCAGGTAATGAAAAAACCGCTACAGGTAAAGTTTCTGTAATCAGATAGTATCCTGATTCTCTTTACCTGCTAATAACGATTATTATGATATTTGTTTCTTTATATCATAATGAATACAGGAATTACTTCTTTTTTAACTCTTTTTAGGAATTTAAATAATATAATATATAAGCTGGTTTGGTTGTGGTTTGAAAATAATCTGATAGATTTTTGCATCCTGATATAAATGAATTAATATTTTTAGTAATTTTACAAGCGTTGAATTGACCATAAAATTTTTAAAAGACGCTATGGAAATACTATCAATGGAAGGATCAATGAAGACGCCTGCTGTTAATTGCAATCCTCAGACGGGAAAAATTGAAATTAAAGGAAGGTCAATTCCTGAAAATGCCATAAAATTTTACAAACCGATAATGGATTGGCTGGATCAATATTCATCCAATCCACAAAAGTTGACTGAAGTTGATCTTCAACTGGAATACTTCAATACAAGTTCTTCGAAGTGTATCCTTGATTTTTTTAAAAAACTGATTTTAATATTCACTGCCGGCAATGAAATGGTTATAAACTGGATATATGTTGACGATGACGATGATATGCTGGAAGTTGGTAATGATTTCCAGTCAATGGTTAAAATTCCTTTCAGGATGATAAAAGTACCTGAACAATAAAATATATTACTTAAAGTTTGATGATAATAATTTCTTATCTATGCATAAAACGGGATAAATTTGTACATTTCTAAAAGCGGCAAAAAAAGCAGCAGTAGGCAGCGGCAGTAAACAGTTTTTGACTGCATAGCGCTCCCGATAAATATCGGGACAACTGCCTACGTTGCCATGTATAATTTTATCCCACGCATAGTATAACAAATGATAAAACAATAAAATATTAAAATTAGCCAACTATATGGAACCACTTTCTATTGAAGGATCTCCAAAAACTCCGACTGTAAATTTTGATCCTGTAACCGGAAAACTCGAGATGAAAGGGAGATCAATACCTGAAAATGCCATTGAATTTTACAAACCTTTAGTTGTCTGGCTTGAGGAATATTATAACTGTCCCCAAAAGCTTACTGAATTTTTTGTTCACTTTGAATATTTTAATACCAGTTCGTCTAAATGCTTAGTTGATGTTTTCAGAAGAGTTGAAGCGATTTACAAAAGCGGTAACAATGTGATAATTCATTGGTATTTTGAAGAAGACGACGGATATATGCAGGAAGCAGGCGAAGACTACCAATCCATAATAAAGGTTCCTTTTAAAATGGTCGAGGTTACTGAAGATTAATTTTATTACCACTGATATGTCAATTATAAAATATCGAGCACTCGAAATATAGAAGTTGGAAGCGGCAGTTGGCAGTTGGCAGTAAACATCTAACATCCAACTTCTAACATCAAACATCAAAATATAAATCAGATGGAACTATTTTCACTAAATGGCACTGAAGAAACTCCTGCCATAAATTTTAATCCTTTCACCGGAATATTTGAAATCAAAGGAAAATCAAGACCTGAATACTCTATAGAATTTTATAAACCCCTGATGAACTGGATTGAAGAATATGCCAGAAAGCCTCAAAAAATAACCGAAGTAAATGTGCGGCTCGACTATTTCAATACAAGTTCGTTAATGTGCATACTTGGAGTATTCAAAAAATTAGAAGCCATTTCCAAAGCCGGCAACGAAGTTGTTATCAACTGGTATTATGAGGAAGATGATGAATATATTTTTGAGGCGGGCGAAGAATATCGGTCGTCTGTTTCTATCCCGTTTAACCTGATTAAAACCTCAGAATAAATATTTGTATCTGTTCGGGTATAGAGTCAATGGGTTGAGCGACTGGTTTAGGTATAGGTCTTTGGTTATAGGAAAATACTTCCAACAAATAACTTTTGACCATACTAGCAGCCCAACCCATCAACCATTAACTATGAGTATCGGAAATTTTCAGACAACCCGAACAAAAACAAATATTTTATTTTTTAAATCAGGAAACCAATCTTTTTTTTATTTTTGCAATATCATCTAAAACAGATTTTTTACATTCTCGAAAATGGAACCTCTTTTAATTGAAGGAAGCAAAAAAACACCGCTTGTGAATTTTGATCCCGGCGCCGGGAAACTTTTGATTCAAGGAAGGTCTATTCCCGAAAACGCAGCATTTTTTTTTAATCCTTTAGTAAAGTGGCTTGCACAATATATGGAAAATCCGCAGGAAGCCACAGAATTCAATATCCACCTTGATTATTTCAATACAAGTTCTTCAAAGTGTATGACGGATATGTTCAGGGTAATTGAAACGCTTCACAAGGCAGGACACAAAGTGATCATCAACTGGTATTATTCGGATGAATATATGTTCGAAGCCGGCGAAGATTTTAGCTCTATTCTCGATATCCCGATCAACATGATCGAAACGCCTGAATAAAATATTCTCAGTTTACATTTTTTGGCCTCCGGTTTACGGTTAAGTTCTGTCTGTTTCGCTGCCGCTTTCGCCCGCCTGCCCGTACATCTTCGTATTATTGTTTGATTAATTTCTTTACAATAATATCTTTATCTGTAATGATTTTTATTGTATAAACCCCGCCTGATAATTTTGATAAATCTATACTGATTTTTTTATCAAATGTTTCTATAGTTTTAATGACTTGTCCCTGTATATTCATTATCTCTATTTGACAGGGTTGTAAACCTTCAATAATGACCTGTTTTTTTGTTGGATTCGGATATATATTGATTTGTAAGGAACTATTCAATTCACTTATTCTAACCAGATCACTGTTATCTTTTTGATTAGAAAACGAACTGGAATATGATGTTTTTGCTCCAGTGCTGCATGGCGATAGTTTGGATACTCCTACCATGTAATAATAAACATCAAATATATTAGCATCATTGTAACTTGTAAAACTGCTTGAAATCGAATCGTAGAGAGCCATTGATGTTGGAGAAGTTCCCCGGTATATATAATATCTCGGTGGAATAAATGCTCCGCTTTCGTCAACATATTCATCCCAGTTGAGATACATAGTACTGCCGAAATTACTTAATCCAAGATTCATGGTTTTATGATAATAACTGTACTCAGATTCGTTGCTACAAGTATCAAGTACAGAAATTTTATATTTATCTCCATGCGATTCAGGATTTGAAGAATAATCAATAAAAATGCTTTCCTGCGTATATCCGACATTCCCAATCCAGTTGTAAATATTTGCAGCTACTTCCCTATAAATATTAAAAGAAACAATGCTATTGAGAACAGGTTTTTCCCATATTATAATATTTTTCCCTGTTGCGATATCTACCGTAACAAGGCATATTCCCTGTTCTGAATAAGGACTTTTAACATCAACTCCTATAATATTTGATGTATCGCTACACCCATACTGATTGCCGGCAATAACAAAATAATTTCCGCTTTCATTAACTGTAATTGACTGTAATGCGCTACCAGTACTCCAAAAATATGAAAAACCTGCAGTAGCCGTCAGTGTTACATTATCGCCAAAGCAAATAACTGTATCGCCGGAAGAAGCAATTTGCACATCAGGCTTAGGATGAACTGCAATTGTAGCAGAATTACTTTGTACGCTACCGCAGAAATTTGTTGCTACACATAAATACAAACCGCCATCTGCCAGTGTGGAATTTTGAATCATAAAAACAGAACTATCGGCGCCGGGAATGTCTGCTAAATTTAATTGCCACTGATACGATATGGGCGACGAACCATTACATAAAACGCTCATCTGATAATCATTTCCGGCACATAAATTGGCTCCTGCGGGATGTTGCAGAAATACAACCGGAGCTTTCACAAAAAGAGTTACCGTGTCTGTTGTTGTTGTGCTGTTGCAATCGCCGGCAATCAAGCAGTAAAACTGCTTGCCGTCCATCCCCGAATTTACACTGGCAATTGTAAAGGTGTTGTTTGTCTGGCCGGCAAGCTGCGCCCAGCCTATACCCGTGCTTTCGTACCACTGATAAGTGATATTTGAACCAGTTGACTGTACAGAAAATGATACGCTGTTGCCGGTACAAACTGTTTTATTAATTGGCTGGGTAGTGATATGAACCGGCGAATTTACAGTAAGGGTTTTCGGGATGGAATAAATTGGAGCGGAACAATCGCCGCTTACTTTGCACCTGTAAATATTATTGTTAAAACTTAAATTAGCAGAAAGTATTGTAAGCGTATCTGAATTAATTCCGCTGTAATCGCTGCCGGAGACGGAATACCAGTCGCCTAAGTAATAATTTTCCCATTGATAAGTCAGATTTTGTCCTGTTGCTGTAATCCCAAAACCGGCCGATTCACCTTCGCAAACAACCATGTTTTGTGCCTGGCCTGTAATTGCCGGAGAATTTGTTAATGTCAGTGATACGGTGTCTGTAAATATAGTAGTACCGCAGTCTCCGTGGATTTCACAAAAGAATAAATAGCCATTGACCGAGGGCACAACCGACATGGTAAGGTTATTGGAAATGGCGCTGAAAACAGGTGAGAAAGTAACATCATTGGAACTTTGATACCATTGATAATGCAAATTCGTGCCTGATGTTAAAACAACAAATTGCACGGTCTGATTCTGGCATCCTTCCTGGTTTGCAGGCTCAAATAATATTCTCGGATTTCCTTTAACTGTAAGCGTGGCTGTGGTTGTGTTTACCGAAGGCGGACAAGTTCCAGATACAAACATGCGGTACTGATTATTGTCCATACTGACATACGTATTTGAAAGGTGCAGAGTATTTGCATTCACCCCAGAATAGATTGAATCGTTTATTATGTCTAACCAACCGCTGCCATGGTTCACCTGCCACTGTTTTATGATACCGTCACCCGTGGCGTTTGCCTGGAAATCGGCCGGGAATCCTTCGCAGATAATATAATTGGATGGATTAAAAGTAACAGCAGGTAATGAATGAATATTAATGGTATAATTTGCAGTGTCGGAATAACAATTGTTTTCATCAACATGCAGGGTAATGTTTTTATTGCCAAGAGAAGACCATTCTATGGTATGTGGCCCCGGGCCGGAAAGGACAGTGTCTATATCCTGGATGGTCCAATGGTAGTTGCCGTTAACGCTTGCATTACCGATATAGTTAATTATATTTTCTGAATTGATGCAACCCGGCTCTTGAATTGAAAATGTTGAAACAGGAACTTGATAAACTGTAAGTTTTACGGTATCGGTATTTAATTCACCATACTGGTTCGATATATGACAAAAATAGAAGCCTGAATCTGCCTGCAATACCATATCAAAGACTAAGGTATTCATTGTTTTACCGGGAAGCAGGTTATTATTTTTATACCATTGATAGGCATATAAGCCGCCACCTGATGCCTGCACTGCAAAAGAAATGTTGACTTTTTCGCAACATACAATATCATGCGGCTGCTGTTTGATTCGTAAAGTGGTTACAGGTTGCTGAAAGCCCTGTGTAATAATATATGAAGAATTAACAGCAGTGGTTACAGATATTTCTCCAATGGTAAAACTGTTAATTAAGTTACCATTTTTTATGCAGGTACCCCCGCTTGATAACACATTAGGAGTATTGGTCTGGGAAAACAAACCCAGCGCAAATAAAATAGCAGGTATTAAGAATAAGAATTTCTTCACAATAGTTCGGTAAAAATTTGATATTAACAAAGGTATGTAAATAACTTTTACAACCGACCAGTAGGACAAAAGAAAAAGACATCAATTTTGTTTTTATGATAAAAAAACGTCTTGATGTCTTCCGAAAGAGCGAGGCT
>JACREX010000177.1 GCA_016212695.1 Bacteroidia bacterium | reverse complement strand
TAACAGGCTCACAAGTTCACCCCATTCTTTTTTTATCAACAAATTAACACATATTAACAAAAGAAAAAAGTACCAAAAAAGAAAATCGCATCATCATTATCATTATTTGTTATTAATAAATATTTTTACAAATCTAAAGGACTGCGCTCAGTGCAAACTGGCTCAGTATTCGCTCAAGGTGACAGGTTTGCGGGTATTGAGCGTTTGACTTTGACATAGTGATATGTTTTTGATAATTCATTAATGTAAATATATGAAAAAAATATATATTCTACAATTTAAAAAAAAAAATTAATACCCAATATATTTAACATACGAAGCATTCATGCCCTTTGTAACAAATTCCTGTCCCACGTGAAATGAAAGCCCTGTACGGCTTTGAAGCAATTTTTAAAACTCATCACGATATAACATCAACACCGCTGAATTGGGAATAATAAAATATTTTTCTTCATTAAAAATCACTTCATACGCATATTTTCTAAGGTAAACCGCGAGATCGCCAACGTTTGCCTGCAGCGGGATGTATTTTGCCTTTTCTTTTTTCTCTTTCCAGAAATCGGTTTCTTCGTCAGCAGAGGGGATCGGATATCCGGGCCCCACATTCACGATATACCCGCTCTGGATCACCTCTTCCTCTGCAACTGTGGGCGGCAGATATAAGCCGCTTTTTGTACGGTCAGTAGCGGATAAGGGTTTTATCAGAATCCTGTCTCCTACAATAATTATCTTGCTGATCTCTTTTACCGGAAGTTCCATGCTTTTTAATTTTATTAAAAAATTTGTTATTAAATAAATATGAAATTCTATTTTCCAAAAGAAACCTTGCCTTTAAGCTCTTCTATAAACTGCATTACATTGCTTATACCTGAATTTTTCGATTTAGCAAGGTCGGCTATGATAATTTTGAAAAAATCTGAAGGAAGCGTTGTCATTTTATCTGCTAAAGAAGGATTTTTGATAAGAGTTTCCAGCTTTTTTACCACAAGTTCTTTTGCCTTATCGGGGAGAGAGTTGTCTTTCATAAGCTTATTCAGCTTATCAATAGCGCTTTCTTTCTTGTTGTTTTTAATATCCTCGAATACTTCTGCAAGTTGTACAGGCCACGAAATTCCAGTTTCTTTGGCGAATCCCGCAAGATGAATTTTTGCATCTGCAAAATCGGTTTTGTAAATATCTTCTGATGCAAGAATAAGCTGCAGCAAAAAGGAATATTTGCACGACGAAGGAATATTTCCTGCTTCTTTCATGAGCTTTTCTGCTTCGGCATTTTCTTTTGCACCCAACCGTCTCCATCCGTTTTCAAACATCACCGATGCAAGAAGGCTATGTGCCGTGCTTTTGTTCACAGAACTTGTACTTCTGCCAATAACAGTTAGGGCTTCAGAAACACAGAACGCATATTGCCCGGAAAGCTGCCACGAAAAACCCAGTAGCAACCTTGTAAAATCTTCATCTATTTTAAGGGAGTCGGCTCTTTTTTCGTTGTATGATTTTATAAGAAGCGGAAAGGTATTGGCAGAAACAGTATTGTAGGCAGTATATTTCAAACCCGATTTTAGTTCATTGTATTTTTTCAGTTCCCTCTTTTCGCTGTTGCATCCACTGATAAAAACCATTATAACAATAGTGATCAGAAATACCAAAGCCTTCATAATAATGTTATTTTATTAAACAAAAATACAATTATTCTTTAATAATTCATCCTCGTCAAAAATTTCCGGGATTCATTATCATTTCTTTAAAACAACTGTAAGGAAAAAAATTTTGATTTGTATTTCAGAATCTGTTTATTTGAAAACCATAAACCGAATCCTATGACACAAAAATTATCAATCGTTTTTATCATTCTCATCACAGTATTTTCATTTTCAGGATGTGATATAAAAAAGCCGGATGAGTTTCAAAAAACTGAAATCCAAAAAGTACTCAGCAATCAGGAAACAACCTGGAACAACGGGGATATTGAAAGCTATATGACAGGTTACTGGAAAAACGATTCTCTCCGCTTCATCGGTAAAAACGGGATTCAGTATGGATGGCAAAAGACGTTGGATAATTATAAAAAAAGTTACCCGGACAAAGCAGCTATGGGTAAACTCAAATTTGATATCATCTCGATAGAGCCGATATGCAAGGATGTTGCATTTGTTGTCGGGAAATGGAACCTGCAAAGGGAAAAAGGAGATGTGGGTGGAATGTTTTCGCTTTTGTTTAAAAAGATCAACGGCCAGTGGCTTATTGTTTTTGATCATTCGTCGTAATCTGTTTCCGTTATTAAAAAAATCAAAAATTCAGACGATAACTCAGCAAGGGCAGCAATAGCAGATCGTATTCATATTTCAGGTTGCCGGTATAGCGGTTATATTTAACGCTGATAACATTTTCCCGGCTCGTCAGATTCTGCACATCCAGCGATAAAATCCAGGAAAATTTCTCATGGTTTCTTTTAAAATTTACGCCAACATCAATATTATAGTAATCGGCAAAACGGTTTGTAAAATTTCCACCCGGAATATATACAGCGCTGCCTGAAATCCTCGACTTATCAAGGTCAATCTTTTGATAGCGCATTCCTCCTTTATACAAGATCCGTGCATTCACCCCCAGCAGGTTGTTCTTTTTTTTGCCGACAGCCCATTCTTTTCCACCCAGTAAATTAAAAATATAATTACCGTTAAACATGGTGTTGTACTCCTTCCCGTCGCCTGCACTGTATTTCGAATCATACAAAGACCCGGTGATCATGTAATAATATTTTTTTGTAAAATATCTTTCAAAAGTAAGATCGATCCCATAATTCTGTCCCTCCCCGTTATTATCCATTGGCGCCATTACAAACCCCTGCTTGACGTTCAGTACAGAAAATTGGCTGTCCGGGCTTTTTTCAATCGGGATATCATACAGGTACTGATAATAAATTTCTGCCTTCAGGTGTAAATCTTCAGTGAAAGAAATATCATAACCGAGAACCGTGTGCAATGATTTTGAAATATCCAGTTTTTTATTTTGCTGGTTCACCGTTCCATCACCCTGCGGGATTTGTGTCATATAAATTGAGATCGGCTCAAGCCTCGAATGCAGGCCGGCGCCTGCGCTGAAAGACTGCCTGCCGTCTATCTGGTAAACAATGCCCATGCGCGGTTCAACTGAGTTGTTATTGTTCAGGAGAAAATGCAGGTAATGAACACCGGTATTGATATCTAATTTTTCTGTCGCCCTGAATTTCCATTGCATGTATCCCTGAAGAACGTAGGTAAACCCTTTATTGTCAAAAACGGTTCTGTAGGTTCCTGTTTCAAAATCAAGGCCAGAAGAATATAGATTATACTCTTCCCTGCTGAAGATAATGCCCGACCGGATGGTGTGTTTGGCGTTGTATTTATGATTCAATAATACTGATCCGCGAAGGGTTCTATAGGTAAGATCTTCTTTGTAAATATTGTGATCCTGAAATTTATAATCCATGGTATCATTGGACATTTTATTGTCTTCACCCATCACGGCAACAACAGTTTTCAAAAAAGTTTTTTTATTAGGAAGCAGGTATTGATTTGTGATCCCTGTAATCCATATATTACCTTTATCCAATTCTTCATACCTGTTTTCTTTTTCTGTAAGATTCACAGAATCCCTGATTGCTTTTATCCCGGAACTGCTGGCGCCAAAAATTCCAAACAGGGTCGTGTGGCCATAATAATCCGATGGAAAACTAAGATTAAAGGCCAAGTCTTGAAATACGGGAACAATATTTTCTTTGGAAACCTTAATCCCAATTTTATCGAGCATAGAAAAAGTGGAATACCTGTAATTTACCAGATAGGATGATTCTTTCTTTTTTGATATGGGACCTTCGAGGGCAACTTCAGTTCCCACAACGCTGGCCTGTACAAACGCATGGAAATATTCATCGCTGCCTTTTCGTAAATTAAGGTCGAACACGCCTGATAATGCATTACCATATTCAGCAGGGAATGCGCTGGTAAAAAAATCGGAATTGGAAATCATATTGGAACTTAAGATACAAACGCCTCCTCCTGAAGCGCCTTCGTCTTCGCGGAAATGATTCGGGTTGAGGATTTCAATGCCTTCGATTCTCCACAGCAAACCTCTTGGTGAATTACCCCTGACAACAATTTCATTGTTGCTGCCCGATGTTGATGAAACTCCTGCAAAAGCCTGCGCCATGCGTGAAGGGTCTGTCAATCCGCCGGCAAAACGGTTCGTCTCTTCAATGCTGAAAGTACGCGCGCTGATCGTGGCCATAGGGTTAAGGGCTTTGTCTTTATCGAACTTTGCTTCAACCTCAACTTCCTTGATCTTGTTAAAGGATTCTTTCATCATGATATTCAGAAAAACATCCTGGCCAGATGAAACAAGGACATTTTGCAGTAAAACGTCTTCATATCCCAAATATGTAATTTTGAAAACCTGTCGCCCTACAGGAACACTGGGAAGTTTGAAATAGCCTGAAGAATCGGTAGTGCAACCCATCAATGGTTTTGAACCGACCACAACAAGGGTAGCTCCCCAGAGAGGCGTTTTAGAGTCTTTATCAAGTATCCTACCTTTAACAACCTGGTTATATTCTTCTTCCGGTTCCTGCGAGAAGCAATAACAGGAAAGGGTTATAAACACAACAAGGGTGGTAAAAATTTTCTTCATGTTGAAAAAATTCTATTATCAAAGCAAGGAGCAATTAAAACGAACCTCTAAAAACCCCAAATATAATAGTTCACGCCAACCTTGCCTACCGCAGGCAGGCTTTGCGGCGGCGTTTATCCTGACAAAGGAAGGACGAGAAAAAAACAGTTTATAGAGATGCCCTAAAGCTAAAATGATAAAAACCGATCAATTAAAAATTATATTAAAAAAGTTGAAAATCAATAAAACACGGGAACAATATTAGATACCATTATTGACTTATGCAAGTTTACTCTGAAGAGTTCAATATAAAAGGTATAACTTGTCAAAAATTAATGCTTATTAGAATAGACAATAATTAACCAAAAATGCTTAATGCGATAAGCATTTTGATATTTTTTTAGTTTATCTGCGTAAAAAAAAGTATAAGCATTTTAATAAACCAAATTATAATCTCATATTCCGATTTCTCAATCACACTATAATGTGATTTCTCTTGTATTATTGAAAATTTCGCAGTATTTTTACCAAAAAATCACATTATAATGTTAATCATGCAACTTGGTGAAATAATCAAAAACAGAAGAAAGGAGTTGGGCATTACTCAGCCCCACTTAGCCGAATTGGCAAAAATCAGCACCAATACTTTATATAAATTAGAAAGAGGGCAAGGTAATCCATCATTAGATGTGCTGAAGAAGCTGGCCGAGGTATTGGGTATGGAATTAAAATTGGAAGTGACCCTGCCTACCTTGCCTACCGGCAGGCAGGCCGGACAGGCAGGAAAAAAATAAATGGTGATTAAATGCGAAAAGCAGAAGTATATCGTAATGGAATATTGGCAGGAGTGTTGACTGAAGAAAACCGGAAGAGTTATGTATTCCGGTATGAATCTTCATACCTCAATGATATAAACAAGCCGGCTATCAGTTTAACGCTTCCGAAGACTGAACAGGAATACCGTAGCAAATACTTATTCCCATTCTTTTTCAATATGCTAAGCGAAGGTGTAAATAAAAAATTACAATGCGCACAATTAAAAATTGACGAAGAGGACCATTTCGGATTACTATTAGCGACAGCACAATATGATACAATTGGAGCCGTAACAGTAAAACCAATCGCTTCAAAATGAATTTGCATGAATTAAAATATTGCCCCGGAACTTTGTCCGAAGGCTATAATACATACAGCCCAAACTGTTTGCGGAATCTGTTTAACGGGAAAAAAGTTAGCCATATGTTGCCATATGAAACTCCACAGCAAAATAAAGAAGTTGCTGAACTGTTTATGGAAAACCGTAAACGCATTTCAATATCCGGCGTGCAGGAAAAATTGAGTTTTATACTGGAAAAAAACCAGTTGCGATTAACCAAAGAGGGAGAACATGGAACTTATATATTAAAACCTATACCCCGGGATTTAAGAAAAGTTGACCAGGTTCCGGCTAACGAACACCTGACAATGCAAATAGCAAAACAGGTTTATGGTATAAATACGGCTGAGAATGCCATGATATTTTTTAAAACCGGTACACCTGCATACATAACCAAAAGATTTGATGTAAAACCTGATGGCGCTAAATGTGGAAAGGAAGACGTTGCATCACTTGCGGGAAAAACTAAGGATAATACCGGTTCAAATTTTAAATATGAATACAGTTATGAAGAAGTGGGTTATTTAATACAAAAATTTGTTCCGGCCTGGCGAATTGAAATCGAAAAATATTTTTCATTGGTGTTGTTCAATTTTTTATTTTCAAATGGAGATGCTCATTTGAAAAACTTTTCGTTGATGGAATCCTCTAAAGGCGATTACTTGCTAAGTCCTGCATACGATTTGGTAAATACAAGACTGCATATGGATGATACAGATTTTGCACTGGACAAAGGTTTATTTGCTGATGATTTTAAAAGTGAAAAATACAAGAAAAGCAAACATCCGTCTAAAGCTGATTTCATAAAATTTGCAAAAAGAATAGGCGTGACAGAAAGCAGAATCGAAAAACTTTTACAACCATTTTTAGAAAAGCAGGGCATGGTGGAAATATTGGTAAATCGTTCATTTTTGAATGTTGTTAGTAAGAGAGGTTATTTATTGATGTATAACGCTAAACGAAATTATTTAATAGGTATAGGCGTTTAGACATCCCTGCGAACTGATTTATCCATGCAACAAAGTCCTTCCGGCATATAAATTTTGGGAAATTGAAAATCCCGTTACCACTTGTAATTCAGAAGCTCTTTCGACTGTGAAACCAGCAGTCCGGCTATTACTACCCCGATTCCGGAAATAATACGAACCGTTAATATTTCTCCAAGGAAAAAGTAAGAAAAAATTGCAGCGAAAACAGGAATGATATTTACAAATATATTCGTTTTGGCAACGCCGATTTCAGTGAGCCCTTTGAGATAAAAAAGAAATGCCAGTCCGGATGCAAAGAATGCCAGACACAGTAACGGAACCAGCAGAGACGCGGTAACAGGGACTTTTATAAAATCATTAAATTCAAAAATGAAAAACAAGGGGATAAAATACAGCACGCTTATTATATCCAGCCATGTTATTATTGTATATATAGTATAGTGCGCCGAAAGTTTCTTGATCATAATATTTGATGTGACCGAAAATGCCACGGCAATAAACAGCATGAGAAGCCCCAGCAAAGATGTGGCCAGTGTTAAATCGTCTTTAATGATAACAAGGAGAACACCAATGAAAGAAATTAATAACCCTAAAATATTCAGTGCAGTCAATCGTTCCCTTAATGCTAAAAAAGTTGCGACAGGCAGGAACAGGGGTATCATCGAAATGATCACGGCAGAGACCGTGGGCGAAGAATATTTCAAACCCAGCCCTTCGAAAAGGAAAAAACCAAAGGGATCGAAAAGCCCCAGCAATAAAAATATCCGGATGTCCGCTTTCTTTATTTTCTGAAATTTTCCGAGAGCAAGCGATATGCCTAGCAAAAATAATGTGGCGATAAAAATCCTTAAAAATACAGTAGTTACAGGAGTATAAAATTCATAAACTTTTTTTACCCACACATACGAAAGCCCCCAGATCACCATCGAAAGGACAACAAGAAAATACACCCGGGGTTTATTGGTTTTCATGAAAACTTCTGTTATAAAAAGATTTCAGCGTTAACGGATCTTTGCCCCGAGTTCTTTTTCAAACGCGCTCATCAGGGATGCCATGATAGCATCAATTTGTTTGTCGGTAAGCGTCTTGTTTTCGTCCTGCAGGATAAAACTCACGGCATATGATTTTTTATCATCGCCCAGGTTATGCCCTTCGTACACGTCAAATAAATTAACTTTTTTAAGCAGTTTTTTCTCCGTACGGAATGCAAGATTTTTTATTTCATCAAAAGATATATGCTTGTCGAGAAAAAGGGCAAGGTCCCTGCGAACATCCGGGTATTTGGGGATTTCAGAGAACTTAACGCGGTCCGGTTTAAGAAGTGCAAAAACCTCTGTCCAGAAAATATCAGCATAAAAAACTTCCTGTTCAATGTCGAATGATTTCAGCAATTTTTTATCTACTGAACCCACGAATGCCAGCTCATGATTATTTATCCTATACGAAAATCCTTCTGTTAAAATATCGTTGTAAACATCATTTCCTGTGATTTGTTTTTCAAATTTATCTAAGTTAAAACCCAGTCGTTTAAAAATATTTTCAACGAATGCTTTTATCTGGTAAAAAGTAGCAGGCGTTTCTTTTTCTGTCCAGTTCAGTTCCGATTTGCTGCCTGTGATGAACAATGCCAGGTGCTGCGCTTCGCTGTATTTGTCGAGAGGATTCTTACCCTGCGAAGAATTCAGCCGGTAACAATTCCCGAATTCGTATAATTTAAGGTTCCGGTTTTTCCTGTTTATATTAAAAAGTACAGATTCCAAACCACCGGCCAGAAGGGTTTGTCTCATGCAGTTCAGGTCGCTGCTCAATGGATTCATGATATATACGAGGTTGTCTTTTTTATAGCTAGTCAGCAATTCATAGTATTCGGATTTTGTGAGCGAGTTGCATATAATTTCACTGAAACCGTTTGCACTTAAATAATCGGAAATCATGTTTACCATTTTATCATGGTCTGGCTTTGACGAAAAAGAGAGGGATGACGTTACTTTTGTCGGTATCTCGATGTTATTATAACCATAGATGCGGAGAATTTCTTCAATCACATCCGCTTCTCTCCGCACATCTACTCTGTAGGGCGGAACACTCACGGAGAGGCCGTTTTCGGTTTCTTTTTCAATATGGATTTCGAGCGATCTTAAAATATTTTTTATGGTTTCCCTTTCTATCTTTTTCCCGATGAGTTTATCTGTATTTGCATAATTTAATTCCACATTAAACCATCCGACCGGTTGAGGATACGCATCCGCAATTTCTGAAGATATTTTTCCGCCTGCCGTTTCCCTGATAAGCATAGCGGCTCTTTTCAATGCATACACGGTAATTTCCGGATCGGTTCCTCTCTCAAAACGGAAAGAAGCATCGGTGGAAAGCCCGTGTTTTTTTGATGTCCTCCGGATAAATTTCGGATTGAAACAGGCGCTTTCCAAAAAAATATTTTTTGTGGATTCCGACACTCCGGAATGCAAACCGCCGTAAACTCCGGCCATGCACATACCGCCTTCGGTATGGCAGATCATTAGATCCTGAGCAGACAGTTTGCGTTCAATCCCATCAAGTGTAACAAATGCCGTATCTTCTGAGAGCGTTTTCACAACAACAGTTTTACCTTTGATCTTGTCTGCATCGAATGCATGCAGGGGCTGCCCTGTTTCGTGAAGTATAAAATTTGTACTGTCCACCACATTATTGATCGGATTTAATCTAATCGCTTTCAGCCTGTTTTTGAGCCATTCCGGAGATTCCTTTATTTCAACTCCGGAAATTGTGATCCCGCTATACCGCGGGCAGGCCTCATTATTTTCTACAATCACCGGGATCATATTGCTTTGGTCATCTACTTTAAAATTATCAATACCCGGCTTTGTATACTGGGTCTTCAGAAATGCAGCCAGATCGCGCGCAACACCGATATGAGAAGCGGCATCAATACGGTTTGGGGTAATCTCTATTTCAAAAACCACATCGTTCTCTACCTTAAAATAATCTTTTGCAGAAATTCCAACCGGCACATCGGATGGGAGAACAATGATCCCTGCGTGAGATGTACCAAAGCCTATCTCATCTTCGGCACAAATCATTCCCTGCGAAATTTCGCCGCGGATCCGGGTTTCTTTTAACACCATGCTTTCTTCTCCCTTATACAGGGTAGTGCCAACAGTTGCCACTATCACCCTTTGTCCAGCCTCCACATTGGGCGCACCACATACAATATGCAACAAATCCGGCTGGCCGATATCAACGGTTGTCAGGCTCAGCTTATCGGCATTGGGATGCCTCGTTTTTGTTTTGATTTCACCGATTATCAATCCTTTCATGCATCCCTTTACAGATTCATAATCTTCTATACCGCCCACTTCGAGGCCGATGCTGGTCAATATGGTTGCAAGTTCTGCCGGTTTTATATCAATATTTATATATCGCTTCAGCCAGTTGTATGAAATCTTCATATTCTTTTTACCTTTAATATTTAAAGCAAATCCCGTTACTATAAAAGGAAAACAAAATTACAGAAATTTTACAGATATGGTTCTTATTTCTTACAAAATTCTAAATTTTGAATTAAAATACTTTTTTTTTCAAAAAAATTGTATCTTTGAAACTCGTTATATAAAGATAACACTATTGAAATAATAGTGGTTACTGATGGAAAAGTTTGTTAAAGAAGGGACATACAGAACTCCAACCGTTACCTGCGATGGAGATATCGGACTGATTGATATCAGGGGGAAATCAACTCCTGAAAACACATACAGTTTTTATCAGCCGCTTGCGGAATGGATTATCGTATATATTAACAATCCGGTAAAAGAAACCACTGTTAACATTGAACTTGAATATGTAAATACCAGCTCTTCGAAATGGCTTTATTCGATATTCAAAGAATTGACAAAGCTCAATAAAAATGATATGAAACTAACGATCAACTGGTACCATTCCGATGAAGACATTGAAGAAGTAGGAAAAGACCTTGGCTCTATGCTCAACCTGCCTATGAATTATATTGAAATTCCTGAGTAAACTTACGGTTTATAGTTTGAAATTTAAAGTTATTATTTCTATTTTTATAGAATAGGAAACTGCTTTGTGCAAATGGATTCCCTGAAAAATTAACTGAACGTGAACAGGGTATTTGCTATAAAATTCCATAATGTAGTAACTACGATGGCAACTAATTTTGAAAGATAAAAATGCTTTTTGTATTTGCTCACAAGTGCCCATAACACAAGGCTGTTAATTCCCAAACCGATGACAGAAATAATGATAAATATTGAATATTCATTTACAATTTTAGGATTGGTACTATGATACGTCCAGATGCGGTTCAGATAATAATTTGTGCTGGCAGCCGTGATAAATCCCGCAGCATTTGCAACATATTTCTGGATTTTTATTTTCTCTTTAAGTAAATACGTAATGCCGAAATCAACCAGCATCCCGCTAAAGCCGACAACTCCAAACTTTATAAATTTTAAAAACAAAGAATACATAAAACCTAATCTCAAGATCGCAAATGTAGGATATTAATGTAATTTTCAATTTATCTTTTTGGGAAACTTAAATTACAGTTACATTCAAATATCCGTGTATTACAAGAAATTTAAAAAAAAAATTTGAGGAGTCGGGTATTTATTGATACATTTGCAGTTCATTGAGAATTTATAGATTTATTTTTCGGGGTGTAGCGTAGCCCGGTTAGCGCGCCACGTTCGGGACGTGGAGGTCGCCAGTTCAAATCTGGCCACCCCGACAAAAGTTACATTTGATGATTACCATAAAAATAACGGATGATCCTGAAAAAATAAATTTTAATACGGAAAAGATAGAGTAACTTATTTATTCCGTTTTTACGATCTTCCTGATAAAAATAGTATTCCCTGCTCTAAGTTTTATAAAATAAACTCCCGGAGAGAAATGATTCAGTTCAACCTTTAATTTTATGGTTCCTGCATTTTGCTTTTCTGTTTCAGAAAATACCAGGCTGCCGCTGATATTGTAAATTTCAACCCGACAACTGGCGGATGATTGTTTCAGTATATTACACTCCAGATACAATTCTTCACTGAAAGGATTCGGATAAATAATAATACTGCTTACATCGCTTTCAATGAAAGGAGACGAGAGGATTCTCACCGTATCAATAAACCCGCTACCTGCAGTTGTATCAACAATAAAATTCAGGTTCCGGTAAATAGTATCCGCATTATGAATATTGATTGAATAGGTTGCCAACTGATCAAATCCTGCTATGTCAACCCTTACGGTATATTCACCCCAGTAAATATTTTTTACTTCAAATTTTCCGCCTGCATCGGTGCATGTGTTAAAAATAGCCAGATGATCGGTTTTTCGTTCAATAAAAATATCGGCTCCTGAAACCGGATTTCCTAAGGTATCCGTTTCTGTAAATTCTTTTGTTCCGGAAACAGTATAATAAACTCCGCCCCGGATATGACCAAAGGCAAGACCATTAGATATTCGCGAGCCGATATTAATATCTGCCGTGACGGTATCGCAGTTGATAATTATTTCTGAAGCCGTTGCCCAGTCGGAAGCTAATGTATCTGATGAATAATAACTATTCAGAACATTTAAATATTCATTAGTATGGTTATTTAAAAAAACTTTAACAATATAGTTATCGCTTGTCAATCCCGTAATTTTATATTCTCCCTGGCCAAAAACTGTGATGGGTGCAGTAACCTCGTCGTAACCGCCTCTTGTGTTTAATGTAGTGGAATAAACATGTATGCTCAGGTTATTATTCGCTACCGGCAAGTTATTATAAGTAATTTTCCCTTTAATAATTCCTTTTGAATAAATCACCTGAATGCTGTCTGCTGCATTACATCCGTTGTTATCGGTAACGGTAACCGAATAGTATCCCGCGGTATTTACCGTGATAGATTGCTGTGTAGAGCCGGTATTCCATAAATAAATCAAGCCTGCGTTGTTAATGGTTATGGTTACCGGTGAATTATTACATAAGAAGGTATCGGGTCCAAGGTTTACTATAAATTCAGGATTAATAACCAGCATTATGGTATCGCTGGCAGTGCATCCGGTAGAACCCGTTACGGTAACGCTGTACTGACCGGAATACGCAGTTATGATAGCGGATGTTGTATCGCCTGTGTTCCATAAATAATGGGCGCCGTTGTTTCCGGCATCTAACAGATAACCGTTTGAACATAAAATAGTATCGCTGCCCAGATTTACAGCCGGAGAATTAATAACCTCGGCAACTACTGTAGTTCTCGACGTTGTAGTGCATCCGTTTTGGGTGGCATCTGTATAATAAGAAGTGGTCGCCAAAATATAAGGAGTAGTAAAACTGGTGCCTGTACCAATGCTTGTTCCTCCTGTGGCGACATTATACCAGTTGACAGTTCCAACTGAAGCGGTAGCTCCCAGTGTAACAGTTCCCGCATCGCATCTTGAGCCGGGCGTTGTGCTTGTAATTGAAGGCGTAGTGTTAACCGTTGCCGTGATCGCAGTTCTCGAAGCGGTAGTGCAGCCGCCCGATGTGGCATCCACATAATACAGTGTGGTTGCAGAAATACTGGGTGTGATAAAATTTGTACCAGTACCCATGCTTGTCCCTCCGGTGGAAACGCTATACCAGTTGACAATTCCTGCTGAAGCGGTAGCTCCCAATGTTACTGTTCCCGCATCGCAGCGCGAACCCGGAGTGGCGCCGGTAATAGACGGAGAAGTATTGACTCTAGCTGAAACAGAAGTTCTTGAAGCGGTAGTGCAGCCGCCCGATGTGGCATCCACATAATACAGTGTGGTTGCAGAAATACTGGGTGTGATAAAATTTGTACCCGTACCCATGCTTGTCCCTCCGGTGGAAACGCTATACCAGTTGACAATTCCTGCTGAAGCGGTAGCTCCCAATGTTACTGTTCCCGCATCGCAGCGCGAACCC
>JACREX010000176.1 GCA_016212695.1 Bacteroidia bacterium | reverse complement strand
CGCTATTTCTTTTACCGTTTGATTTTATCACCAATGGTTTCAGATATTGGTTTTTGCTTTTCATAGATTTACAGCTATGGTTTTTGGCAGTTAATACTAAAACATGCAAAAAGGTTAATGGTTCCGGTTGGTCTTTGCCGGATAAAAGAGTGTATAAATTGCTGTTTTTGTTTAGGTTGGCCTGTTAATAAGTTTCCGGTTCGTCATCCGTCATTTGTTGTCAGTCAGGTTTCCAGCCTGACGACAGGTAAGATATATTGTTTTCGTACCCCCCATGATTAAACTCTAAAAAAATTATATTTCCTTTTAAAATATTCTAATTTTGTCATTCTTATTTATACTTTGGATGGTCTAAGGTTAAACATTTTTCAAAGGGTAATCGGTTATCAGTAATCGGTATTCAGTAATAAAAACCACCGATTACTGTTCGCCGCAGGCGAAACCGATCACCGATTACAAAATGTATTAATCCGTTTTTTGTATAAAAAAGCCAAACCGATTATAGAAGTTTATGTGGGGAAAAATAGCGACAACTATATTACGTAACAGAATTCTTATACTAATCCTGCTGACTCTGTTTACTGCATTTATGGGATGGCAGGCCGGCAAGATAGAATTGTCGTATGAATTTGCCCGTCCCTTACCTAAAAATGACAAATCACTTTTAGAATATGATTCTTTTAAAAAGATGTTCGGCGAGGATGGAAACGTGATGGTTATCGGGCTTCAGGATTCTTCCATTTTTTCACTTTCCAAATTCAATGGATGGTACGACCTGGGAACAGATATCAAAAAAGTAAATGGTATTAAAGAAGTTCTTTCTCTTACCAATCTTTACAATATACAGAAAAACGACAGCCTGAAAAAATTTGAGTTCAAACAAATACTTAAAGAAAAACCCGGAACACAACAGGAGCTTGACAGCCTGAAAGCAATCATCCTTTCACTTCCTTTTTACGAAGGCCTTGCCATTAATAAGGAAACCCACACAACACTGATGGCTATTACCTTTGACGATAAAAAACTCAACTCACGGGCGCGAATTGAAATTGTGGAACAGATCAAAAAACTCGCAGATACGTATTCGCAAAAGCATAATATATCGCTTCATTTTTCAGGAATGCCTTATATACGCACGCAGTTCATGAAAACAGTTTCAAACGAAATGTTCCTGTTTCTTGCCCTTGCTATTGGCGTTACGGCAATCATCCTGTTTTTATTCTTCCGCTCATTACGGGTGGTGGCTTATTCATTAGTTGTGGTTGCAATCGGTATTATCTGGTCGCTTGGAACCATCCATCTTTTCGGGTATAAAATAACCATCCTTTCAGGTATGATTCCTCCGCTGATAACCGTTATCGGGCTGCCCAACTGCATCTTCTTTACCAATAAATACCAGGAAGAGCTGAGAAAGCATGGGAACAAGATGAAAGCCTTAACCATGATGGTTCGTAAAGTGGGACTTTCAAACTTTCTTGCAAATATTACAACCGCTATCGGGTTTGGAGTTTTTTATTTCACGCAGAGTTCGCTTTTGGTAGAGTTTGGCGTTGTGGCAGCCATCAATGTTATGGCAACCTATTTTGTAGCGCTTATTTTTCTGACCATCATTTTAAGTTTCCTGCCGGTACCTTCATTAAGCAAGACCAGCCACCTTTCAGGGAAAAGAATAACAAAAATTTTGGCTTATGTTGATTATCTCGTCCATAATAAACGACAGGCTCTGTATATCGGACTTGCAGTTATTACAATTATCGGCGGGCTGGGCATGATAAAAATAAAACTTATCGGTTATGTTGTTGACGACCTGCCTAAAGATGATCCTATTTATACGGATCTTCGCTTCTTTGAAAAGAATTTCAACGGCGTTCTTCCTTTTGAGGTGCTGGTTGATACCAAAAAAGAAAAAGGCGTATTTGCTGAAAATGCTAAGGTACTTTATAAAATAAAATTACTCCAGAAAACGATAAATGAATATCCGGAATTTTCAAAACCAATATCTGTGGTAGAGGCACTACGATTTGCTTACCAGGCATTCAACGACGGAAAGAAAAAATATTATCAGCTTCCGCCGCCGGGAGAGCTTGCCAAAATGACTGATTACACGCAAACCGTTTCCGGAAAAGAAAGCAAATTCAAAGCTTTTCTTGACAGTACAAAAAGATATACCCGCGTAAGTTTTCAGATGGCCGATGTCGGCTCTGTCCGGATGAAAGAACTTGTAAAAGAAATCCGGCCAAGGATTGACAGCATCTTTAATCCCTGCGAATATAATGTCAGCCTTACAGGACACAGTTTGGTCTTTTTAAAAGGCAATGATTACCTGTTTCGTCATCTGTTCATAAGCCTTATTATTGCAATCGGGTTGATTCTGCTCATCGGGATTGTGCTGTTCCGTTCCATCCTGATAATAGTCCTTTCGAAAATTCCCTGTCTTGTTCCGCTTGTGATCACAGCCGGAATAATGGGATATTTCGGAATCCCCTTCAAACCGTCAACTATTCTGATTTTCAGTATAGCATTCGGGCTTGCATCGGATGGCACAATTTATATTTTAACAGAATACAGGCTCCAGTTAAACAGGGGCGCGGGCGCTAAGGCTATTTCAAATACAGTCAGGGAAGTCGGATTAAGCATGATATATACGAACATTATTTTATTTTTCGGATTCGCTATTTTCATCGTATCAAGCTTCGGAGGAACCGTAGCGATGGGAATTTTAATATCCATTACTTTATTATGTTCCCTATGCACCAACCTGGTAATTCTTCCCTCGATACTTCTTACGCTTGAAAAACGGGTAAACACAAAAAACATGTTGAAAGATGCCTTATCTTTGGATGCGGAAGAATCTGATGAAAAGAAATAGTGTAATTATTTTGGTATAGTAACGAAAAAAAACATTGGGCATGAAAAAAATACTGATTACGGGAGGCGCTGGTTTTATAGGAAGCAGTCTTGCAGAAAGGCTTATTACAGACAAAGAAAATTTTGTTGTGGTGGTTGATGACCTTTCTACCGGAAATCTCGGAAAACTTCCGAAAACCAATGGTAACGGGCATAAATTCATTAAATGTGATGTAAATGTATATCCGGATATTTCTGAAATCATGCTTTCTTATAAATTTGATTTCGTTTTCCATTATGCGGCAGTCGTCGGAGTGCAGAGAACCCAGGAAAATCCGATTAAGGTTTTAAAAGATATTGATGGGATCAAAAATATCATTACATTATGTAAAAACACCGGGGTAAAGCGTATTTTTTATTCCTCTTCTTCAGAAATTTATGGCGAACCGGTGGAATTTCCGCAAAATGTATATACAACTCCCCTGAACTCAAGGCTTCCTTATGCTATCGTTAAAAATGTGGGAGAAGCTTTTCTCCGCTCTTATAAGCAGGAATACGGGCAAAACTATACCATATTCAGATTTTTTAACACGTACGGATCCAGGCAGAGCCGCGATTTTGTGATCAGCAAATTCATAATCCGGGCGCTTGAAAACAAAGATATTCCTATTTATGGCGACGGCTCGCAGACACGGACCTTCTGCTACATAGACGATAATGTTGAAGCATGTATAAAAGCATTTTATACCGACCAGATTATTAATGATGTGATAAACATAGGCGGAGCAATTGAAACACCCATACTGGAACTTGCGAACCTTATCATCCGGTTAACGAAATCAAAATCAAAAATTGTTCATCGTCCACCCCTGAAAGAAGGCGATATGACACGCCGCCTGCCTGACAATAAAAGAATGATAGAAATACTTGGCCGTGATTTATTGCCTTTGGAAGAAGGAATTAAAAAAATACTTGCAACAGGCATTTTTGAACATCGCGACTGATCTTGGACGTAAATCAAATATTCAATAAAAGACGGACGACAGATGATGGACGACCGACGAAATTTATCCGTCATCAATCATCCGTCATCCGTCATCAATAGTAAAAACCAACAAGAAATGCATACATTCAAAGAACTTCAGCAGATCATCGAAAAAGAAATAGAAAAGCTAAATTATGACCTTGAGCCTAAAAGGTTGTATGAACCCATTAAATATATTTTGTCTATCGGAGGCAAACGCCTTCGCCCGGTATTTGTTTTGATGGCAAACAATCTCTATTCAGACAATATTAAAAAAGCTCTTCCTGCAGCTATTGCCCTTGAAACTTTTCATAATTTTACGCTTCTGCACGACGATATCATGGATAATTCCCCGATGCGCCGCAACCATCCAACCGTGCATACCAAATGGAATACAAATGTCGCCATTCTTTCGGGCGATGCCATGTCCATCAAGGCGTATGAACATATTGCAATGCTTAAGCCGGAATATATTAAACCTGTATTGGATGTTTTTACCAAAACGGCGTTGGGCGTATGCGAGGGGCAGCAATATGATATGGATTTCGAGACACAGGAAAAAGTCGGTGTTAACGACTATCTTAAAATGATTGAACTTAAAACATCTGTCCTTATCGCGGCAAGTTTTAAGATTGGCGCCATATTGGGAGATGCCCCTAAAAAGGATATTAACCTGCTTTATGATTTTGGGAAGAACATTGGTATGGCTTTTCAGTTGCAAGACGATTACTTGGATGTGTATGGAGATCCGTCTGTATTCGGGAAAAGCATTGGATTGGATATTTTATGCAATAAAAAAACTTTTTTGCTGATATCGGCTCTTGAACTGGCAAAAGATAAAACCCTGACAACGCTGAAAAATCTTATTCATAATAAAAATTTTATTGCTGAAGAAAAGATACGGTCGGTTACGCAAATATACAACCAGCTTAACGTAAAGGAACTTGCTGAAAAAAAGATGAACGAATATTTCAAAAAGGCATATATCAAACTTGATCAGCTTAGCATCAGAAAAGAAAAATCCCTGGGAATAATCGCCGTTATAGAAAAACTGAAAACAAGAATTAACTAGCGGCAACCGCAAGGCAGGCAACGCTCACCTTTGTTCCTTTAACAGCAAGCAACGCCTCTGCGCAGGCCTCTATAGTGGAGCCCGTGGTGATTACATCATCCACTAATAAAACATGTTTATCTATAAAAGCATCTTCTCTTCTGATCCGGAATATATTCTCAACATTTTTCCACCGGTCGAGTTTTGATTTTTTGGTCTGGGTTTCTGTTTCAACAGCACGGTACAGGGATGTGGTATTCGCTTCGATCTTCATACTTTCTGCGATCCCCCTCGCAATAAAATCGCTCTGATTATACCCGCGTTTTTTTTCACGCTTTGGATGGAGCGGTACGGGAACAACCATAGTAATATCCCGGTACAACTCAGATTCTTTTAAATCAGCGCCCAAATGAGAGCCAAGTACAAACCCAATCTCTTTTTGCCCTTTATATTTCAGGTTGTGTATCAAATCCTGGAATTTACTGCCTTTATGAAAAAAATAATACGCAGTGGCATTTTCAATAAAAGTTTTTCCCCAGAACATCTGTGAAACGGGATTGTTTTTTTCTTTATGATAATTGGTCTTTGGCAGGTGATACAGGCATCCGGTACAGATACTCTTTTCATTCGTTAAAAGGTTAGTTCCGCAAGCCATACAGATATTCGGAAAGAAAAGATTTATGAAATCTTTAAGATAATTAATCATGGTCTGAATCGGGCAATTTTTATGAATTTACCCATTTTATTCAAAATGGAAACAAATAAAAATAATATTTGAATTCATTCGCTGAATCGCGCTTGTATATTTTGTATCGTCGCGGCGAAGTATATCAAAAAGCCCTACGGCAAATTTTATCTCTGTGGAAAATTTAAAATAAGTAAGATAATAATCTATTCCAAACCCGAATTCATAATAAACATCAAAGGGTTTCAGCCGTATTTTGGGTTTTTCTTCTTCTTTTACTTCTTTTTGCGAAGCAAGGTCGAGGGCAAAATTCATTCCGCCTATCACATATGGGCTGTAATTTACAATTCTTTTCGCTTTGTATTTGAAAACCAATGGAAAATCAATAAATGTGGATTCAATTTTCATCCGTTTGGTTGCCATAACTTTTCGTGAAGTATCCCATTGGGAATAATCCATATCGCGCTGACCGAAAGAGAGGCCCGGAAGAAAACGCAAGTCAAGGTACTGTCCGAGCCGAAGGCTGGAGACAATAGAAATATTAAAACCCAGCCTTCTATTATTTTCAATAATATCAATGGAGTCGCTCATGAAACTTGTAGCGGGATGAATCCTGAAATCCATAGTGTTTAAACCAAGGGTAAAACCAAAATGCAGAACCTTGTTATCGTATTTGGGTAAATTCTTGGGCCGGAACTCCTGTTGCGAAAAGCAGGCAAGTGTGAAAAAGCAAAATAGTATAGCGGCTATTCTTTTCAATATTGGTCCCACTCCCAAAAATCGATTATCAACAACCAGTTTTTGCCCCGGCCCTAAAGGGTGGCTGTTTTTCAGCGATTTCCCTTCAGGGACTAAGGGCAAAAAATCGCTGAAAAATAATATGGGTACTTTTTGGAACGGACTCAATATTTATACTTTTGATTTTTAAAATAAATAAACTGACAAAGGTCGAAAAAAGTATTATTATCTGAAAATCTTTTTCCGTTTACGCTGTACTGAGCCCTGAGTCCATTGAGCCTGTCGATATGGTCGAAGGGTCGAAGTACGCTTTATGTCCTAAGTAAACAGAAGCGATTCCAAAAGTGAGAGGTATTTGTTTCAGGTTCCGGAATCCTGCATTATCGAGGCAATCAAGAAAATTTTTTCCGTCGGGAAATTCCCTAATAGACTTTGGCAGATATGTGTAGGCCGATTTATCAGAAGAAACCACTTTACCCAAAAAAGGTAATATCCCGTAAGAATAAAGCCAATAGATTTGTTTGAATGGGAACTTGCCGGGTTTTGAAAATTCAAGTATTACAACCGGCGCGTTTTGTTTTAATACTCTGGCAATTTCTTTTAATCCGGTATCTATATTTTCAAAATTTCTAACACCGAAAGCAACGATTGCTGCATCAAAATAATTACTGTTTGCCTGTATATTTTCAGCGTCTCCTTCTTTTAATTCTATTATATGTTCAAGATGTTTTTTTCTGATTTTATCTTTACCCGCCTTCAGCATTTCAACTGAAATATCTATTCCGATAATCGTCTTTGGCTTTAATTTACAGGCGGCAATGGCAAAATCACCCGTTCCAGTTGCTATATCCAAGATTTTTTCAGGAGAATATTTTTCAAGTATTTTAATGGCTTTTTTTCTCCACGATCTGTCAATGCCAAACGAAAGGAAATGGTTAAGAAAATCATACCTGCGGGCAATACTGTCGAACATATAGGCAACCTGTTCTTTTTTGCCTTTGCCGGAATTACTATATGGAGTAACGGTCAATTTTTAGATTTTAGATTTTGAATTTTTTAATTCAACAACTTAAGCTTTTTCGCAATGTCTTTGGGCAGCGCATTTTTATTGACCATTATCAATGTGGTTTTATAAAGAACAAAGGCTTCGGAAGCATAGAAAAAACCTTTGTATTTTAAAGGGCTTCCCTTAAATGATTTCAAGATTATTCTGATCGGTAATCTTTTCGCAGTAGTGGCACTTCAATGCAACAATATCTTTAGAGACTACTGTAAATTTTGTAACAACATATTCGTGGTTGGTTATACATTTCGGGTTCACACACTTTGCTATACCAATGATCCGGTCGGGCACTTCCACAATGCGTTTTTCAACTACCGTGTAATCTTTGATGATATTCAGTTTTGCCTGTGGCGCTACCAGCGCAATTTTATTGATATCCTCGTCTTCGAAAAACATATCGGAAATTTTAATAATCGCTTTTTGTCCCAAGCGTTTGCTTTCAAGATTTGTTCCGAAGGTAATCTGGTTTTTTATTTTATCGAGCCCCAGAATAGAAATAACTTTAAAAAGATTGCTTGCGGGAATGTGGTCTATTACCGTGCCGTCTTTAATGGCATTTACTTTTAATTCTTTTTTATCCATGATGCTCATATGCAATTTATCGTTATTAAACCAATTAGCGAAATATCTCTTTTATACTAAAAACAGGATAAAATTGTACATTCGGTAATCAGTGATCGGTGTTCAGTAATCGGTGGTTTCAGACCGATTACCGATTACTGGTTACTGATTACAAAAAGTTATAATGTAAAATTTTAAGTCATTCTATTTTCACTCCGTTTTTACAAGCTTTTTAGAGAATTTATTTTTATAATCAGAAACAGTGTAAATATAAGGCTCTGCATGGAGCGATTCTCCAGTAAAATTAAAATAATTTTCTCCTGTTTCAGCATTAAGAATTTCCTTATATATCAATTGCCCGATCATATTATAAAGGCATAATTCAATCTTCTTCGTTTTATCGGAAAGTATTCTAATTTTTGTTGTATTGCCGAATACGGAAGGGTTTGATTCCGGAAGAAAAAATCCCGCAAACTCATTAATTTGAATGCCGGTTGTGTGGCAGCCTGTGTCTGATTGGAGGCAAACCGTATATGGCATTTTTATACTGTACGAATTTTCAGCAAGAAGCACCGTCTGAGAGGCTGTGCCCCGATACAGATCCACAACAAAATCCATCGTATCTGTTCCTGAAAAAGAACTGTCGGGAGTACCGTTTAAGGTCATAGTATATTTCTGCCCTATGATAAATTCATCTCCCTGTACGGGATTTTGCGTTCCGGTAGTAACCTGGCTGGCATTCGTGGTATATGTTAACCATGCCGGTTTATTGGAGATATTTCTCAATACCATTTTATATAAATTATAAGTTGATCCCTGGTAGTCTGCCTGCGACGGAGGTGCAATGGACAGCTTCATATTATTAAGAGGTTTGTTCTGTTTGAATTTAAGTTCTGCGGGAATCTCTCCATCGGTTGGAACACATGCCGAGTCTGTCTGAGCGCAGACAGTATAATTAACGTATCCGCCGTTTTCATTTTCGGCCAGCAGCAAAGGGCCGGCGATATAAGCATCAACCATGACAGCCATGCTGTCTGTCCCGATAAATGAGCCGGTGGGCGTGCCGGATAACAACATGCAGTAACGTTGTCCGACAACTAATTCGTATCCTGTTGTAGGATATTGATACCCGGTCTGCACAATATTCGCATTTGAAACATAACTCAATCCGGCAGGTATATTTGTAATATTCCGGATAACAATTTTTGATAGTATGAACACCTGGCTCTGATATGTTGCCGTAGGCGGAGGGGTGATCGTTAAAATAAGGTTGACCCACCGGTTCTGTTTAAATATTAAAGTATCCGGAAATAATGTTCCGTCGTTTTCAGGATCTGTTATTGTCGGATCAGGAGTACATTGGGAAAATGAATGAAATAAACCGGACAGGATGAACAACGCTGTAATTAATCCTTTTTTCATAAAAAGTAAAATTTAAGTTGAGGCAAAGGTAAAACATTTAATTTAATAATTATTTTTGTGAGAATTTATTAACTCAAATTTTGTCTAACCAAAACCATCCATATTATGCAATTTTTAAAATACATGCTGGCTACAATTGTAGGCATTTTAGTTACAACCATTATAATGGTTCTTATTTTTATCGGGATAGTTTCTTCCATAGTTTCTTCAACACAGGAAAAAGAGATAAAGGTCAAGCCAAACTCTGTCCTGCAGATGAAACTTGACAAACCGGTTGTTGACAGGGGATCGAACAATCCCATGGATAACTTTGATTTTTCGTCATTCAAGTCGGAGCAAAGACTTGGCCTGAACGAAATACTCGAAAACCTTGAAAAAGCGAAGAACGACCCGAATATTAAAGGGATTTACTTGGAATTATCTTCGATTCCCTCTGGTATTGCCACTGTTGAAGAGATCAGGAATGCCCTGCTGGAATTTAAAAAATCGAAGAAGTTTATTTTAAGCTATGGCGATATGTACACGCAGGGAGCTTATTATATGGCTACCGTTGCAGACAAAATTTACTTAAACCCGCAGGGCATGGTAGAGTTCAAGGGGCTGACTGCCGAACTTATGTTTTTTAAAGGAACACTCGAAAAACTCGGCATTGAACCCCAGGTGATACGTCATGGAAAATTCAAAAGCGCCATAGAACCTTTTATCCTTGATAAGATGAGCCCTGAAAATAAGGAACAGACGCTTACTTACATGAAATCTATCTGGAACCATCTTCTTAAGGGCATTTCCGAACAACGGAAAATTTCTGTTGAAGATTTAACTTATTATGCTGACAGCATGGTCGTAAAAAATGCGAAGGCTGCCGTAGATGTAAAAATGATAGACGGGCTGAAATATAACGATGAAATTATTGCCGAACTTAAAAAATTATCCGGTACGCCTGACTCTGGCGATTTGCAACTTGTTTCCATTGGAAAATACAGGAAGGCTCCGAAGGTAAAAGAAGAGAAGAAATTTGCCAAAGAAAAAATTGCGGTTATCTATGCCATAGGTCAGATTGATATGGGCAAAGGAGACAACCAGAATATCGGCTCCGAAGGCCTCTCAGAAGCGATACGCAAAGCGCGGCTTGATAAAAACATTAAAGCCATTGTGTTGCGGGTAAACTCACCGGGAGGCAGCGCTCTTGCATCGGAAGTGATATGGCGCGAAGTGGCGCTTGCGAAAAAAGCGAAACCCGTTATTGCGTCTATGGGCGATGTGGCCGCCTCGGGCGGATATTACATTTCCTGCGCTGCCGACACCATTGTGGCAAGCCCCACTACGATCACCGGCTCAATAGGCGTATTCGGCCTTTTGTTCAACGGTCAGAAATTCATGAACGATAAACTGGGGCTTACGGTTGATGTTGCGAAAACCAATGCGCATTCCGATATAGGATCTGTTTTCAGGAAACTCTCAAATTCTGAAAGATCGGTGATCCAACAGGAAGTCGAAAAAGTTTACGATGTTTTTATAACGCATGTGGGCGAAGGCCGTAAAATCACCAAAGCGCAGGTTGACAGCATAGGGCAGGGACGCGTGTGGAGCGGCGCCAATGCAAAAGACATCAACCTTGTGGATGTGTTCGGCGGATTACAGACCGCAATTGAGATTGCTTCAAAAAAAGCGAAGATTACCGATTACAGGATTGTTTCCTTCCCCGAACAAAAAGATCCTGTTGAGCAGATATTGGAACAGATAACCGGCGAAAATGAAACTTCGGCAATTAAAAAGCAATTAGGAGAAAATTATAAATATTACCAGAGCTTCAGAAATGTTTTAAAAATGCAGGGAATACAGGCCCGTCTTCCCTATGACATTGGGATTAATTAGTATCTGTAGAACGTGAATTATATTCAAAAATGAAAACTCCAAGCTCCAAATTTCAAGCCCAAAGACCCAAGAAAAAAGTACCATTTCTCGCTACATATTTGCCTTTTTAGTTTTTTGTCCTTCTCTTGGAATTTGAGATTTTGGGCTTGGTATTTGGGTCTTTATAATATATTATGCCGAAATTGAAAGAAATATTCCTGAATATTGCCACAAGCGGCCTACAGGGAACCCTGAGAAAAACCCGCGACCATACCATTCCCGGTTACAGTGTCGTTATCCTGATGTTTCTCCTGGCGCTGTTCCTGCTTTTTAACGGAGGTTCCGAAAAAAGCGGTTATGTCTGGTTTTATATTTTTCCGACAACCTGTTTATTCATTTTAGGAAAAAAGGGAGGCTTGCAATTTATTATGGCATCCGTAATTTTTTCCCTGATCATTCTCTATCTTTTTCCGTTTATTGATTTTATCAAAGACCATGTATGTGATTATTCTCCTGTTGTTAAATTCTGTTTTATTTCATCGTACTTTGCCGTATCCGTATTATCATATGTGTTTGAAGCAACACGTGAAAAATCCTATAAATTACAGGTCGAAGCAAGGAAGAAAGCGGATGTATTACTGGAGCAGTCGTTAAAAAACCAGCGCCTGATTCAATCGCAAAAAGATGAACTCGAAAAAATAAATAAAGAACTCGAAAAACTTTCCATCGTTGCCAGCGAAACCGAAAATGCAGTTGCCATAGCCACCGTGGAAGGCCTGATTGAATGGGTAAATGCCGGATTCACCAAACTGTATGGCTACACCTATGAAGAATTTATCAAAGAAAAAGGGGCAAATGTCATCAAAGCCAGCACCAATCCCGATATTCTTGAAGCCATCATCGAATGCCTCGGCAGCCGGCAGCCGGTAATTTACACAAGCCCGAATGAAACACGGGACGGGAAAAAGATATGGGTTCAGACAACGTTGACTCCTGTTTACGATATCAGCGGGACCATCACCAAGCTTGTACTCATTGATTCGGATATCACAAAGATCATCGAAGCGGAAGAAGAGATCAAGCAGCAGAACGAAGAAATAAAACAACAGAACGAAGAAATAAAATCCCAGAGAGACCTTCTCGAAGATGCGAATAAAGAACTTGAAAAACTTTCGATTGTCGCCAAAGAAACCGACAACAGTGTTGTAATAGCCGATAAAGACGGAAATATTGAATGGGTCAACTACGGGTTCTCAAAACTCTGGGGTTATAACCTTAATGAATTCAGAATTGCAAAAAGCAATAATATCATGGATCACAAAAACAACAGGCATGTAAGCGGTCTCATAAAAGATTTTAAAGAAAACAAACGGTCTGTAGTATATGTAGTTCCTGCAACAAACAAAGAAGGAAAGGCCATCTGGATACAAACCACGCTCACCCCGATTCTTGACCAAGCCGCAAGGATATCCAGAATCGTTGCCATAGAAGCCGAGATAACGGATATAAAAGAAGCGGAAGAAGAAATAAAACAGCAGAACGAAGAAATCAAGCAGCAGAACGAAGAGATTTCTTCGCAGCGCGACAGCCTGAATGAGATTCTGAACGAAATTTCTAAAAAGAACGAGTTGCTGACAGACAGCATTCAATATGCCAAGCTGATTCAGAATTCCATTCTCCCCAAACAGGAAGAGATTAAAAAGTATCATCCGGAGTCATTCATTTATTTCAAACCCAAAGATATTGTAAGCGGCGATTTTTACTGGTTCCACGGAGGCGGCGAGCAATATATCATTGCCGTGGCAGACTGCACGGGGCATGGCGTTCCCGGGGCATTCATGAGCATGATCGGAAATACACTGCTCAATAAAATTGTAAATGAAGAAAATATTTATGACCCGGAAATGATCTTGCATAAACTCAATATCGGGATCATTGAATCGCTGAACCAGGGCTCTGATTATTCCGAGATACAGGATGACGGCATGGATATTTCCGTGTGCCTTGCGGATATGAAAAAAAATGAACTCATCATATCCTGCGCCAACCAGATCGCATTTATTATTGAAAACGGCAAAGTGCGGAGCATCAGGGGAAGCATTTACTCAATCGGCGGGCTTATTTCTTATAAAAGCAGCCCTGTTTTTCATAACGATAAATTTAAAATTGACAAGGGAACAACAGTGTACCTGATCTCGGATGGTTACCAGGACCAGTTTGGCGGCGTTGACTATGATAAATTCGGCATACTACGGTTCGAAAGCCTGCTGGGTTCCATCCATCGCCTGCCTATGAAAGAACAGCAAAAAATTCTTGAACAGACCCACGAAGAATGGAGAGATAAAAGGAACCAGACGGATGATATTCTTGTGCTGGGATTCAGGTTTTGATTTGTGATTCTAAAATGTACAAACCGTTAAACCGCTTTCTTCAACCGCACGGTTACCTCGTTAACGGTTCCGCGGCGGATATGCACCGTAACATCCTGCGATTTGTTCCTCCTTTTTTTTATTTGGTTATAAATTTATTTCGTTCAGATTTCTTATGAAACGCTGGATGTGGTAATATATTGCTATTATTTATCCTTACTTTTAAATACCTATATATACCTACTTCCCGACTATACAACTCGAATTCATTAACATTCAATATCCTATTATTCCCTGCTTAAAGAGTTACTCACTGTTTGATTTTCACGTTTTCCGAATGAGTAACTTACACCTACATTTATCCCAAAACTTGAAAAAGGGTATGTCATTTTAACTCTATTCTTTCCATATAGGAAATATCCTCCATCCCATGTACATTGAGGAACTTTATCTACAAAGCTAACATCATAAGTTTTTTTATTTATAGAATTACCAGAATCCCCATTATAATAATAAATATTTTCATACACTCTGCCTTTGGTAGGTTTGAAATTAGAATAAATCAAATTACAATCTAAAAATATTGATAGATAACTATTCACATTATACATACAACCGATTGAAGAATTAAATCTCAAACCTATATCCCCCCAATACCTTTCTTTTTGAATACTATCAACCAAATGATTTGTTTCATTTAAGTAAGTCATATATTCATGTTTGGTAATATAAACCTGATTAGAACCGATATTTAACCCAATCTTTACAAAAGGAGTAAACTTTTTAAAACTATATTGAAAAATAGCGGAGGGTACTAAACTTAACATCCGACCGGAAAAAATATATTCAATATAACCGGAATGATTCGGTGTATGCCTTGGATCATAATATATATTCTCCTTATAACAGGTAACTCTGTTATCAGGGAAAATACCCAGGTTTATATCTGATGATTGAAAAGAAAAATCTAAAGCCGTACCAAAATATTTATTAAACATGTAGCCCACACTACCCCCAAAATGCAAACCAGCCCCAAGGTTTATTCTCACTGAATCTATATTAATATTTTGTTTTACAATATAATTGACCCACATCTGAATATTCTGGTTATAAATAGTATCCTCGCTAAATTCAGTATAACGTTTATGATTAAAATATGGATTTTTTAAGGTGTTTTGATTTAGTTTAAAACCATAACCCGTGTACAACTGTACAAATAATTGTGAATAAGAGATTATCGGGAAACAAATAATAATAATAAAAGAAAGACGCTTCATTAAATACCTGTTAATTTAATTAATTTTACTAATTGAATATTGTTTTGGCTATTAAGGATACAGGAATACATACCATCCGAAAATCCAGAACCATCAAATAATATTGAATATGTGCCTTTAGGATAAAAACCATTAATAATGCTTTTTATTTTCATACCCAAATTATTATAAATACATAAATCTATAACTCCATCTTCAATGTTAGTAAAGGTTATCTGTGTTTTATTAATAAATGGATTTGGAACTGCGTTAAATACAATTCCTGGTTTATTGTAATAAGTATTTGTTCCTTCATTAAGAGGAATTGTATTTTTTTCAAAATTTGAATTGGTTGTTTCCTTATTAGAATCATTGTTTTTATTTATATTCTCTTGTTTCATTTCTGTTAATGATGAAGGTTGAGGGACACATGGTTCTATAGCAGCACCTCCACCAGCTTCAAAATCAAAATTTGCAGTTTCAAATCCATCACCGAGATAAATAATATCGCATGCATCTAATATAGTATAACGATTTTGAACAACATTATTTACAGCGCCATCTAAATTAAAACTACCTGCAGAAACAAATAAATACGGTGAAGTTGGATCATCAATATAATATGCATGCTGAAATGATGTGCCATCATATTCAGCCGTCTGTTCATCGCACAATAAAACTACGACATCTGTGGTTACTTCGTCTGCGCAGGGAGGATAAATATTATTGTTTTCGATTCTTAAACTTACATGCAGGATTAGAGAATGATTACTTGGATTATATATATCGTTATAATATAATGATGTGTAAAAACCCGTGTTATGGTATTGATAATCATTATTTGACTACCTCCCAAAATTTAAGTTAATAATTCTATAAACGACAACTGCCCACAAAGGCATGGCTTGGTTTGTATGTTAGGCAGGAATGTTCTACCGGTTACGTTAGCAAATAGAGATTTCATGATATTTCCAATTTT
>JACREX010000175.1 GCA_016212695.1 Bacteroidia bacterium | reverse complement strand
TTCTTTGTTTTATCAATTACCCCGACCTTAAGGTCGGGGTAAGTCAAAACACTCACGAATAGCGGGCTTTAGCCCACGATGAGTAGCGTTGCCACAACGTGGCTCACGCCAAAATGACCCCAAAAATTACCGAACTATTGTTCTTAAAAATCCTGTCATTAAATATTTGTCGAAAATTAAATCCAAAACTAATTTCAGAATTTAAAAAATTGTCTATTTTAGCGGACTTTTTTCCACTTAAAAAAAGAATAAACTGAATTAAATATATACATAAATTTAACTAACACCTTATCAAATGAGAGTAACGCTTTTGTTTTTAATTCTTTTGTTTTTCGTGGTTGCGGGAGCAAAAGCACAGGAAGGGAAGGTTTCTGGGATTATTGTGGATACTGTTTCTGCACAACCTGTACAGAAAGTGACCGTAAGCCTTAATACCCTGCAAACACAGACTGATGAAAAAGGCTATTTTGAATTTTTAAAAGTTCCCTATGGTAAATGGACTATTATTTTACAGGCAGATGGATTTGAAACCACTTCGTTTCCCGTGGATGTAAATAATCCGGAAGTTACCATCGGAAATTTTACCATGAAGCAGAAAATGCTGGACGAGGTGGATAAAACCGAAGGCACCATTTCAGAACAAGACCTGGAAGTTGAAAATAAGGAGCAGAATATTTCAGGGCCGCTTCACTCGGCAAGCGACGTTTTCATCTCCACTGTCGGATTTACCCTGGGAGCCGGGGGTTTTAAAATAAGAGGATATGATTCCGAAAACGAACTGATCTATATCAACAGTGTGCCGGTAAATAATGCCGTAACCGGCCGCGCCTTATGGTCTGAATGGGGCGGGCTGAACGATGTTACCCGCAATAAAGATGCTGTATTTACGCTGGTACCGTCAAAATTTTCTTTCGGAAATATTGGCGGAGCAACTGATATTGATGCACGGGCTTCGCACCAGAGAAAAGAAACAAAAATTTCTTATGCCCTTTCAAATAAAACGTATACCAACCGCGTGATGGCAACCTATTCCACCGGTATGATGAGCAACGGATGGGCTTTTACCGTGAGCGGTTCGCGCAGGTGGGGAAACGGCGGCTATGTGGATGGCACATTTTACGACGGATGGTCGTATTTTATGGGTATTGAGAAAAAAGTAACCGATAATCACAGCCTGGGTATTACAGTTTTTGCAGCCCCAACCAAAAGAGGGATGCAGGCGCCTGCTGTGCAGGAAGCGTATGATCTGACAGGCTCTAATTATTATAACCCGAATTGGGGATATCAGAACGGCGAAGTTAGGAATGCCAAAGTAAGAAGCGTAAACGATCCTTATATTATTTTAAATCATTACTGGGACATAAATAAAAAAACCAAGATTACATCTTCTGCCGGTTATAGTTTTGGCAGGTTCGGGACTACTGCATTAAACTGGTATAATGCGCAGGATCCCCGGCCCGATTACTATCGGTATTTACCTAGCTATCAGACAGATTCTGCAATAGCTGGCATCTATACCACAGCCTGGCAAACCGATCCTTCCATATCGCAGATTAACTGGAATAAACTGTACCAGATAAATTACCTGAGCAATCTATCGGGAGAACAGGCGCGTTATATTATTGAAGAACGCAGGGACGATTATAACCAGCTAAGTTTAAATTCACACATCAATCATGAATTAAATGAACGCATCTCAATATCCGGGGGTGTTGAATTAAAAAATTTCACGGGATCGCATTATAAAACCCTTAATGATCTGTTAGGCGGAGAATACTGGATAGACATAGATCAGTTTGCAGAGCGTGATTTTTCAGCCGATACCGTAAAATTGCAAAACGACCTGAATAACCCCAACCGTATTATAAAAGAAGGCGATAAATTCGGTTATGACTACAACTCGCATATAAACACCGGACATTTCTGGGCTCAAAGCGTTTTCACTTTTCAGAAAGTGGATATTTTCGCTGCCGCATCTTTTACTGCAACACAATTCTGGAGAACCGGCAATATGAAAAACGGAAGGTATCCCGATAACTCGTATGGAAATTCAGCGAAACAAAATTTTAATAATTTCGGAGTAAAAGGAGGGGCAACCTATAAAATCACAGGCCGCCATTTTGTAAATATCGAAGCCGGATATCTTACGCGGGCGCCCTTCTTCAAAAACGCATACATGTCCCCGCGCATCCGTGATAATATTGCACCCGGAATTAAAAGCGAAGAGCTGTTATCTGCCTCGGTAGGCTATATTGTCCGTTATCCCAGGCTCCAGGCAGGAGTTACGCTTTATCAGACGAATTTTAAAAATGGAAGCGAGATAAACACATTTTATCACGACGTGTACCAGACATATGTCAACCAGGCATTAGTAGGAATTGACAAAATCCACCGCGGTATTGAATTCGGTTCAGAATGTAAAATCACAAAATCACTCTCTGCTATTATAGTAGCAGCCGTTGGGCAATACTATTTCACATCACGCCCCACAGCCACCATTTCTTACGACAACGGCTCAGTGCCCGACACAACCGAAACCATATATCTTAAAAATTTTAATATCAGCGGAACGCCTCAGATTGCAGGTTCAGTTGGTCTGAAATACAGTCATCCTAAAATGTGGTATGCAAGCGTTAACTGGAATTATTTCGGAGACATATATATTGATGTAAATCCGGAAAGAAGAACCGTTACCGCCATTGACGGCCTTGGCCCGGGTGATCCAAAAATTTTAACCATAATAAATCAACAGAGAATGACCGACCAGAATACCCTCGATGTATCCTTAGGCAAATCCTTAAAAATAAAAAACTATTTCATCAATATTAATTTCAATGTCAGCAATGTGCTCGACAATCAGAAATTAGTAACCGGCGGCTATGAGCAAATGAGATTTGATTTTGAAACAAAAAATGTAGACAAATTTCCGCCAAAATATTTTTATGCTTTTGGCAGAACCTATTACCTTGGCATAAGCTTTAAATTTTAAAAAAGATTTATAATAAAATTTAGAAAACATACTGTTATGAAAATAAAAAATACAACCCGGATAATAGCGCTTTTCATGATAGCTATAGCTGTCGTTGTGGGAAGCTGCACAAAAGAAGAACTTGATCAGCCGCAGGTGATCATACCGAAATTTGATATCCCAACCGGTTCCACACTTGTCACTATTACACAGTTTAAAGCAAGGTATAGTGATCCGAACTACACAAAACTTGACACTATAAAAGGAGATACAATCATACAGGGAAAGATAATCTCGAATGATTCCACCGGCAATATTTATAAGTATATTGTGATTGAGGATGCAACAGGCGGACTTATTATTAAAATAGACAATTCTTCGCTTTATTTGCAATACAAGCTTGGACAAAGGGTTTATGTTAAATGTAAAGGCTTGGTATTGGGCGCATATGGTAAGATGTTACAGTTAGGCGTTAACAACGCGGGCTCAATAAGTAGTATATTAGATGCTAACAGAAAGAATTATATTTTTAAAGACAGTCTTCCGGGCGCCGTCCCCGCTATGAAAATCGTTAGTTCAATAGACAGCCTGATATTAAATGATGACCTTTGCAAATTAGTTAAAATAAATAACGTGGCTTTTGTAGATTCCGGACAGATTTATTGCAGTCCGTTAGGTTCAACAAACAGAAGCTTGACAGATGCGGATGGAGCAAGCCTCATTGTAAGAAACAGCAATTATGCTACATGGGCGGCAAATATCATCCCCTCCGGCAGAGGTTCGGTTGTTGGTATTTTTACTGCTTATAACGGAGCAAAACAGCTTGTTTTAAGAGACCTGAACGATGTAATCGGATTTTTACATTAATGATAAATTTCAAAAAAAGACATATGAAATTAAAAATAAATTTTCAGGCAATCCTTCTTCTTCTAATCGGAGGAGCAGCATTTATCAGCGGTTGCGTTAAACAAGACTTTGAATCACCAGCGCTTATCATACCCAAATATACGATCCCTGCCGGATCAAAGGTAATCCCTGTTTCCCAACTTTTAGCGCTTCATACGGATGCCTCCAGGCTGGATACGCTGAAAAGCGATACTACCGATGTAATGGGTGTTGTAATAGGAACAGACCAGTCCGGAAATATCTATAAGAACATCATTATTCAGGATGCATCCGGCGGACTTATGATAAACCTCGACAGGGTAAGTTATTACACCCAATATCCGTTGGGCCAGCGTGTTTATGTGAGATGCAAAGGACTGGTTCTTGGCAGTTACGGAGGAATGACACAACTTGGCATTAATAATGCCGGCGCTGTAGGCCGTATACCGAATATTCTGATTGATACGTATCTCTTTAATGACAGCCTGCCGGGCTTGGTTCCTGCCCCGAAAATTTTCAGAAAATTTTCTAACCTTTCTTCATCCGACTGGTGCAAATTAGTGCAGTTTCAGAATGTCTCTTTTGCTGATTCCGGACAGACTTATTATTTATCAACAGACGCTTCGGCCACAAACCATAATTTAATAGATTCCACAAGCGCCACCTTAGTGGTCAGAACCAGTAAATATGCCAGTTTTGCCAATAATATCCTTCCGAACGGAATAGGAACGGTTACAGGGATATTAACTAATTTTAACGGCACAAACCAATTAGTGATACGCGACCTGAACGATATAAAAAATTTCGCGCCGGTTTATTATCTTATCAATGAACCCTTCACCACAACTCTTGGAGCATTCACCCAATACAGTGTCACCGGAGCCCAGACCTGGCACTGGGCTACTTATAGCGGGAGCACATATGCCACCATGAGCGGATACTCCGGAGGTAATATAGAAAACGAAGACTGGCTTCTCTCACCGTCTTTAAATTTTGATCAATATACTGGCGAGATAATGAAATTCCGCACCGCAATGAAATACGGCACGGTCGGCGACGGATCACTAACATTACTCTATTCACACAATTATACCGGATCCGGGAACCCCAATGCTGCAACATGGACTCCCTTGACAGGCTACACATTATCTACGGGAAACTGGACATGGACAGACTCCGGTGTTCTTGATCTTTCACAGATCACAGGAACAAATGTGTATATTGCATTTAAATATATTTCAACAACATCCAGCGCTGCCACCTGGGAGCTTACGAATATAACCATCAGGACAACTCCGGTACAATAGCCGCAATAAATAATATCTAAAGTGAGAAAAGGCTGTTTGAAAAACAGCCTTTTCTATTAGCTAAATCCGGTTTGCATATAAAACGATTTTTATGTACGTTTGGAACAAAAATTAATCATTAATTTCATGAGAAAAAATGTTGTAATCACATGCGTGAATGATGGACTGAAGTATTATTTCGAAGCGGGGACCGACTTGTTTGCCGTGGCGGAGCATATCAAACCAAAATTAAAATATCCGATCCTCGGGGCTTTAGTTAATAACGAACTTCAGGAAATGAATTACGAGCTTTTCCGCGCAAAACATATCCGTTTTGTTGACATCACGGATGCCGTAGGATACAGAATGTATGTGCGTTCTTTATGTTTTATTCTTATACGCGCTTTCTATAAAAATTATCCGGATGGAACCCTGAAAATCGCTCATTCGATATCAAGAGGTTTGTATTGCGAAATTGATGGACACAACAAGACTTTTTCAGAAAAAGAAGTGGCAAAGGTGAAGGCAGCGATGCAGGATATCATTAAACAAAATATTCCGATCCGCCGCGAGGAATTACCCAATGACGACGCTATTGAAATGTATAAAAAAGACAAGCAGTGGGACAAGGTGAAGCTTTTCAAGAACCGTAAATTAATGTACACCTCAGTTTATTTGCTCGAAGATACGATTGATTATTTTTATGGATACCTGGCTCCGTCGTCAGGACGCATATCGAATTTTGACCTGGTAAAGTATCACGAAGGGATGCTGCTGAGGTTTCCCAAACAATCCAATCTGGAAGAGCTTGAAGAAATGGTGAACGAGGAAAAGATGTTTGGCGTTTTCAAGGAACATAAGCAGTGGGCCAAGATCCTTGGCGCCGAAAATGTGGGAAGCCTCAATGAAATGATACGGCATAACCAGATCAGTGAAATTATTAAAATTTGCGAAGCGCTTCATGAAAAAAAAGTGGCTGAAATTGCCGACGATATATTTTCAAAAAAAGACAACGTAAAAATTGTTCTTATTGCAGGGCCCTCTTCTTCAGGGAAAACTTCATTCTGTAAGAGGCTCTCCATACAACTGCAGGTACTGGGATTTAAAACCATGATGATCTCGCTCGATAATTATTTTATAGACAGGGATATCACGCCCAAAGATGAAAAGGGAGAATTCGATTTTGAATGCCTCGAAGCCATAGACATAGAATTGTTTAACCAGAACCTGCTCGACCTGATGGCGGGCAGGGAAGTGTCGCTGCCCAAATTCGACTTCACACTCGGAAAGAAAACGACAAACGGAAAAAGAATAACAGCTCTTCCGAATTCTATTATTATTATCGAAGGCATTCATGGCCTCAATCCCAAATTAACGCCAAAGATCAAAAACGAACTGAAGTTCAAAGTGTATGTTTCCGCCCTTACACAAATTTCCATTGACAACCACAACAGGATACCGACTACAGACAACCGGTTGCTGAGAAGGATGTGCCGCGATTTCAGATACAGGGGCTATAGCGCTATGGAAACCCTGAAACGCTGGCACAGCGTAAAAAGAGGCGAAGAAAAAAATATCTTCCCGTACCAGGAAGAAGCGGATGCCATATTTAATTCTGCGTTACTGTATGAAATCTCCATCCTGAAACGTCATGCGTTACCCTTATTAAATGAAGTTCCGCAGCAGGAAGATGCATATTCGGAAGCCATGAGGCTTATTAAATTTTTATCGTTTTTTGCCGATATTAATGAACATTACGAAAGGGAGATTCCGCCTACATCCATATTGCGTGAATTTCTCGGCGGGAGCAGTTTTAAATATTAAGGATGATTTAAATTTTACCTACATTTCTAAAATGGATTTTTAAATTAAATTCTATGTTTCAATAACCATGCGATATGTAGGATATTGATAAATCATTTTTTTTGTCATCTGGTAGATGAAAATTAATTTTGAGTTTATGTTATTGACTTTTCG
>JACREX010000181.1 GCA_016212695.1 Bacteroidia bacterium | reverse complement strand
ATAATAGAGGCATTAAAATTACCGACAAAGAATTAGAAAGTGTCAACTTAAAAAGGAATGAATTTCACGGTGAGTGGAATTACATTATAGATAAAAAGGTATCCACTAAATGACTAATTTATTTCGTTACAATCCCTTACTGCCCGCAGAATATTTTTTTCACAACGGAGTTTTTATCGGTTTTGACATTTAAAATATACACTCCGTTACTCAGATGCGGAATTAACGAACGAAGATTGTAAATATAGTGACCCGCGGGAGAAAATGTTTGTTTTAAAAATAATTCCTGCCCCAGCAGATCGGTTACAGATAACGAAACGTTGCTGTTCGCTGCAAGATCAAAACATACCTGAGTTTCATCTGTAATTGGATTGGGATATATAAATATATCAGAAATATTTTCAGGGTAATTATGCACTCCTGAAAGAACAGAATTATAGATAAGCGACCATCCCTGGGCATTGGTTGCGCTATTTGTAAAGAACCGCAATATTACTAATGGAGCATTGATACTGAGAGGAGCAGAGGGTATATTTTGATATGTGTATTTCTGTATTAAATTTTCCGTAATTAACGAATTTTTATACACGCCAAGAAAATCTCCGTCGCTGGCAAGGTTAAACGAAGTAAAATTTAATGTAATATCCGATGCATCCGGTATATCAATATACCATTTGCAGTTTGTGGAGTTTTTATAATTGCAGGCGCCGCTCCCGTCGCTGATGGTACCGGAGAGTTGATGATAGGTGATCCCATTGTAAATGCAATATTCAATTTTATAGTGGACGGTCCAACCCGGTTTTGTACTTGCCCCGTTGGTTACAAAATTAAGGAGCATATTTGCCGAGGTGGAAGAATAATCCATAACCGTGGCGCCGCCGTAAAGAACAGCGATCAGGCTGTCGGAGGTTGTTGTACCGTCAAATATATAAACCGCATCTTCGGGCTGGAGGTCGAATTTGTCGAAATGAAGCAAAATTTTATTCCCGCAGGTAGATTGAATCAGATATTTACAATTGATATTATTATGATAATCCTGGTTTCCACTGCCATCATCGAAATTAGCTTCCTGCGTGGTAAACACTTTTTGCCCGGTACAAAATTCCGGATATCCCGAAGCCGGAAAAATATTGACGACAACACAGTGTCCGTATAAAAAGGGAGTACCAAGAACCACTAAATTATTAATGTTAAAATAACCATTTCCCTGGCCGCCCCAGCCCCAGTTCATATGAAACATTTCGCTGCCGGTTTCGCCCTGGTACCCGTCGCAATTCCAGGCATGGCCTCCTGCATCTCCATATCCGACATAACATGTGGGTCTTGCATTATTGAGTTCTCCCTTCAATGCAGCGATCCAGTCTGGGTCTGAATAATCCATACGATCGAGAATTGTGCAGGAACTGTTGTATTTAAAATTATTTACAAGCGCATGTTGTATACCCTGTTCAGATGCAGAAGAACCATCAGGGCCATAGTTCATATTTACAGCTATGCCGGAATGATAAAGAAATTTTGCCACTTCCTGATAGTCGCTGCCGGTGGATAAAGTGTAAGGCATGTTAGACCAGTTATACGTCTGTGCGGCAAAATTCACAGTGAAATTTCCATAATCCGTGTGGTCTGTATTTGAACCAACGCCATGAAGCGGATAGTTATAGTATTTCATAGCCTGAGCCATGGAAACTGCAACACACCCGACAGGGACAATACCATTATAACCGGAAGGAGCGCCGGCATCAGCAGGACACAATGCATTATATGGGTAACTCTGATCCCAGTTTGTTAAAAATAATGGGCCTACATTCTGATAGGTTTTTGATCCTTTTCCAGATAAATACTGAGAATATTCTTTCCATACTGCAACTACATTTTCTGCGGGTTGAATATTCATTGTCCGAATCAGGCGAATTTGTCTTGCGTAATCATTCAATAAATAATTTAGTGAAGGGGCAATATTGTCTTTATTAAATGAGCCTTCAAAACCATAACCCAGTACAGGAACTGTTGCATCATCGGCCGAAACAATGATAAAGCCCTTATCTTCATTAATATTAAAAATATAGAAAGGCAGGTCAGCGGAATTATCTGAATTAATCCAATCGAGATAGATGTCTTCATATTTTATTGTACTTGTAATGTTCGCCCGTTCGTAGTAGTAATTTTTTCCGACTTTTTTTGCTAAATCTATCGTTACTTGCGCTGCATGTAATAATACAGGAAATAATAAAATCAGGAATAGTAAATTTCTTTTCATACTTCAGGGTTTTACAAATAAATACTATGAACTATAATCGTTATATTTTGTAATCAATAACATGGATTCAGGATACAAGATACAGGATAACTGTTTTTCCTGAATATCATGCATCTTGTATCTTGCATCAAAGAATATATAAATTCAAATCATTCAATAATCAACTTTCCTCTGAACACCTGCTCTCCGTTTATCTCTACAAAATAAACCCCGCTCTGCAAAGTACCGCGCTTGATATCATACGAACTGCCGGTTATACCGGTTTTTTCAAAAATAATTTTTCCGGAGATATCGGTTATGGTGAGCCTGTATGTATGATTTGCCGGATTATAAAAACGAATGGTTGCCGATTCAGCAAAAGGATTTGGATAAATACTGAAATAACTTGCAGGTTTGTTTTGATTAATAACAACGTCTATAATTCCATTATCTTCGATATTTGATAAGGACTGACTAAACGGGCCAGCCATATCCTTACTTTCACCTGTTGCAGTGCAACTGTAGGGCATGCGGATACCTACCTGGTAATAATACGGAGATGTAATATTCAGGTCAGACCAGGAATAATACTCCTGTCCAACTACTGCAGGTTTTGCAGCTATTGAGTCTAATATATCCGTAGTTGAACCGCGATAAATAATATAGTAATCCGGAACAATTCCTCCGGTAGAATCAATATAAGCATTCCAGCTTAAATTTATTGTTGTGGAAGGAACACCCTGATTAACGGCAAGCAGCATAGTACGGTGGTGAGGGCAGCGGGGACTTTCATTTCCTAATGAATCAACCGAGGAAATAGCGTAATAGTAATCGTTCTGCTGGGGATTGGATGTATAGTCGGTAACTAAGCTTAAAGAATGGAATGGAACCGTATCAAAGACAACAAAACCTGATCCGGCTTCGAGGCGAAAAATTTTATAAAATGCCGTTCCCATTTCCCATAAACGTTCCCACACTACCTGGTTTTTTCCCGTGGCCGGATCATAAGAAACAAAACATATCTTCTGCTGTTCATAAGATTTTAGGGCGGTTCCCGTGCTTCCGACCATCCATCCGGCTTTGTTACTGGCAAAGAAAATGCTCTTGATAGTGTTGATATTGCCTGTATTTATAATTTGCCATGCAGCGCCTCCGTTTGATGTGTATAATGTGGTCCCATCCTGTCCGGCTGCCCAGCCTTTTAATGAATCATTGAAAAAAACACTGGTCATATATTTTGAAGTGCCTGTATTCTGTACAGACCAATTGGTACCGCCATTGCTTGTTTTCATAACTTTGCCGTCCTGTCTGCAAATCCAGCCGTGAATAGTATCAGTAAAACAGACTCCATAAAGTGTGATGGTTGTGCCTGAAGTTTGCTGCGACCAGGTTGTGCCTCCGTTTTGGGTGAAAAGTATCTGGCCGTATGCGCCCACAGCCCAACCCGTGCTATCATTGATAAATTGAACGGCCATCAGGTTTTGGGGAACAGTGAAAGATTGCGTCGCCCAGGTAGAGCCTCCGTCGGAAGTATGCCTGATGGTTCCGCTGTTTCCAACTGCCCATCCTTTTGTGGGGCTTGTAAAAAACACAGCTTTTAGTTCATTGCTTGTATTTGATGTCTGGGGATTCCATGTGGCGCCCCCGTCGGCAGTATAAAGAATTTTTCCATTCATGCCCGCTGCCCAGCCCTGGTTTGAATTTACAAAGCAAACGCTGTTCAGATTGGTAGTGATGCCCGATGTCTGCTCTGTCCAGTGATATCCGGCATCCGGAGTATAAAGTATGATACCGTTATCGCCAACGATCCATCCTTTTTGCGCATTTACAAACCATACATCATTCAGGTTGTTGCTCACATTAGTGTTGTTGAGAACCCAGTCAACCTGTGCTGTGGCAAAAAATGAAAACACAAGAAATAGCATCAGAAAGTAGTTCTTTTTCATAATTTATATATTTGTTTTGTTAATAATCAATTATTATTTTAACCTTGCTAAAATACAATATTTTTTGCATTTTTTGAAATCAAACAGAAAATTACAAACTAGACCCCGCTCTATAGCGTGCCATTATTTATAAAATTCGTGTTACAGTGACAACTTGTGCAAAGGTCTATTTTGGGTTTGTTGGTTTTTTTAAAATGCTGTTTTAAACATGCCAGATCAGGTTACAGTATTCTCTTATAGACCGGTCAGATGAAAATTTTCCCATCCGGGCTGTATTAAGAATGGATTTTCGTGTCCACTCAGCCTGATTCTGCCATAATTTTCCAACCTGATCCTGACAATCGATATAGGATTGATAATCTGCAAAAAGTAAATAAGGATCATTATGCAGAAGGTTATCAATTAATGGCCTGAAAAGTTCAGTATCTCCCCCTACAAGGGCTCCTGAACGGATAAAATCAATAACGCCACGCAGTTCGGTATTTTGTTCGTAATACACATACGGATTGTACCCCTTACTTTTTACTTCCTGCACTTCGGCGGCTGTTAAGCCAAAAAGGAAAAAGTTTTCCTCCCCTACCTCTTCCCTGATTTCAACATTTGCACCATCGAGCGTGCCAATGGTAAGCGCCCCGTTAAGCGAGAATTTCATATTCCCTGTTCCTGATGCTTCTTTGCCTGCAGTTGAAATCTGCTCGGAAAGATCGGCAGCAGGATATACATTTTGAGCATTGGTAACATTGTAATCCGGGAAAAATACAACTTTAAGACAACCGTTAACATCCGGATCATTATTTACAATATCTGCAACTGAATTTATAAGTTTGATAATAAGTTTGGCCATATAATAACCCGGAGCCGCTTTCCCGCCAAAAATAAAAGTGCGTTTTGAAATATTTAATTCAGGGTTTTGCTTTAATCTGAGATATAAAGTCAGAATATGAAGCACATTCAAATGCTGGCGTTTGTATTCATGAATTCTTTTTGCCTGTACATCAAACAACGATTCAGGATCAACCTGCACTCCGGTTCTTTGTTCAATAATTACAGAAAGTCTTTTCTTAACCGAAAGTTTAATTTTTCTCCATTCCTTTAAAAAGTTTTTATCATTGATAAATGATTCGAGTTCTTTCAAAACGGATAGATCGTTCAGCCACTCTTTGCTTGTTTTTTCATCGAGCAATTTTTTGAGCCCGGGATTGCTCATCCCTGCAAATCGTCTGGGTGTTACTCCGTTGGTTATATTACAGAATTTTTCGGGCCAGAGATCTGCAAAATCATTCAGTACTGTATCTTTTAATAATTCGGAATGCAGTCTTGCAACTCCATTTACTTTTGAGCTGCCAACAGTAGCTAAGTTTGCCATTCTCACATAACGGTCGCCTGATTCATCAATCAGTGACATACGCGATAGTTTACCATCATCGCCGGGGAATACTTTTTTTACAATTTCAAGAAAACGGGAATTTATTTCATATATAATTTCCAGGTGTCGCGGAAGCAGTTTACCAAACAATGGAACGGGCCATTTTTCAAGCGCTTCAGGAAGCAATGTGTGGTTGGTGTATGCAAAAGTATTACAGGTAACATTCCATGCAGTGTCCCAGTCCATCAGGTGTTTATCTATCAGCAATCGCATCAGTTCTGCAACAGCCAGAGACGGATGTGTGTCATTCAGTTGTATCGCCCACTTTTTGTGAAAATCTTTTAGCTTTCTTCCTATCAGCAGATGTACTCTAATCATATCCTGTAACGAGCAGGTAACGAAAAAGAACTGTTGCTCCAGCCTGAGAACTTTTCCGGATGTTGATTCATCGTTTGGATAAAGCACCTTTGTTATATTTTCTGAAAACATTTTATCCTGAACGGCCATATAATAATCACCGTGATTAAATGCTGAAAAATCAAAAGATTCAATTGCTTCTGCTTTCCATAGTCTTAGCGGGTTTGCACTGTGCGCTTTGTATCCGAGAACAGGAGTATCATATGCAACCCCTTTTACTACTGTATCAGGAATCCATCTTACACGGAGTCTTTCTTTTCTATCTGTCCATGCTTCAGTGTATCCGCCCAGTTTAACTTTGTAAGAAAGATTGGGCCTGATGATTTCCCAGGGGTTTCCTTTACGCAGCCATTTGTCAGTAATTTCAACCTGCCATCCGCCGCGGATTTCCTGGTCGAAAATTCCGAATTCATAACGTATGCCGTATCCTACAGCAGGAATACTCAGGGTAGCAAGAGAATCAAGATAACATGATGCAAGGCGGCCAAGTCCTCCGTTTCCAAGGCCGGGTTCTTCTTCCTGCTCAATCAGATCGTCGAGGTCTATTGCAAAAGACGAGAGCGCTTCGCGTGCCTGCTCGGTAATTCCAAGGTTAAATAAATTATTTGATAGATGAGGACCAGGCAAAAATTCGGCTGAAAGATATGCTACGATCCTGTTTTCACTTTCACTGTAATTTTCCAACGAATAGAAATGCTGCCTGAAAATCCTTTCCCTCACAACAAGAGCAAGTGCAGTATATAAATCATTTTTTGACGCTGACAATGGAGTGCTGCCGAGATGGTATCTCAGGTTGTCAAGAAATGACTGTTTGATATCTTCAACCGTTAACCCTTCCCGGACATTGTCAGGACAATTATTATTTATGCCCCCGTGTGGTTTCTTTACATTGTTGTTGCTCATAAATAAATATTCTGAAAATTATAAAACCTGATTAAATTTTTCAACTGTATAATGTTTTATTGTACTATTAATTTTCCTCTTGAGATTTTATCCCCGGTAATTTCTATAAAATACACACCGCTTTTCAACGTGCCACGTTTTAACTCATACGTGCTACCAGTGATATCCTCTTTTTCTAAAACAATTTTACCGCTAATGTCAGTGATGCAAACGGTAACTGAGCCCTGAGTTTGTCGAAGGGTCGAAGTCACCGGTATGTATATTATAGTGGTTTCTGTAAATGGATTCGGGAAAATGGGAATATTATCAGACAGCTTTGACGAGGTGTTTATACCTACAAAAGCAGCATTGTCTTTTTTATTGGAGAAAGAGAGGGTGTAATTTGTTTTAGACCCCGAACTGCAACCGCCGGGTTTTTCAATCCCGACTTTATAATAATATATCTGAAATATGTTTTCGTCATTGAAGTAATGCTGACTTCCGGGTACAGAGTCGTACTTGATAAAATTATCGGGATCAGTACCCCTGTAGATGAGGTATTGCGAAGGAATAAAATCATTGCTTTCATCTTCATAAAATCCCCAGTCTAAAGAAATGGTTGGTCCCACCATACCGAGCGTGAGTATAATTGTTTTGTGATAATAACTCAATACCGTTTCCACACCGCATGAATCAATACTCGCGATTTTATATACTGAACTTTGGGAAGCCGGACTGGAGTTAATATCAATGAATTCTGTTAATCCGCCCACAGGAACATTTCCTATAGAGTCAAAAATATTGGTGAAAACTTCTTTGTAAATTGTATAAGAAATAATACCCTCAGTGGGATTATGTTCCCATATTATTTTATTTTTTCCGGTGACATCATCTACTGTCACAACACAAATTTCCGGCGTACTCAATGCCGGTGGTTGTTCAACATTTATTGTAAACTGTGCTTTTGTAATAAAAAAAATATTACTGAACAGCAACAGCCAAAAGATTTTTTTTCGAATGTACATATATATAAAATTTATTAGTTTCTGTTTTCAAAGATAAAAAAAGTTAATCGTTAATTGATGATCGTTAATCGTAATTCATTATTCGATAATTAATTTCTCCCTATAAACCTTATCCCCTTGTCTCAACAAAATAAACCCCGCTCTGTAGTGTGCCACGATTTAATTGATACGTGTTACCGCTTATGTTCCCTTTTTCAAAAACAATTTTACCGCTAATGTCTGTGATGCGAATGGTGACTTCGACACCTTGCCTACCCCCTGCCTACCGGCAGGCAGGCGGCAGGCAGGGGCTCAGTCACCGGTATATATATTACAGTTGTTTCAATGAAATGTCCACATTGCTTTGCAATATTTTGATTTCATTCTGTAAATATTTTTTTATATTACAGGGATTACTCGTCTTCGCTTTGCTCGACTCGTGATCCCATGTGGGAGGCTTTAAAACAAAATGTCTCAAATGCTTTACATTTGTTCTGATTTTTTATTTCTTCGCAAACCTTCAAGCAAGTTTGGGTTTGCTTTGAAATAAAAAATCTCGCTTTCAGCGGGACATTTTGTTTTGGCGGAGAGAGAGGGATTCGAACCCCCGGTCCAGTTGCCCGGACAACGGTTTTCAAGACCGCCGCATTCGACCGCTCTGCCATCTCTCCAAAACAGGGATGCAAAATTAAAAACATTTTTTACCTAAAGAAATCTTTTCTTAATCTATATCAATCTCCACTTATAAAATTTCCCTATATATATTATATAATGTATAGCATTAACAGTGAATTAAAGAGAAAAACACAATAACGTAATCAGAAAAAAATTGTCGTTCACATTCAATAGAACTTCATTAACATCTGGTTTTCCAAATTTTACATAAATACAAGCTTGTATTTACATGTGTTTCAGAAAATGGAAACGCTGTATTATTTACAATTGTTATAAATAATGTATATGAATATTGTGAAAGCACTGTAAAACATGGAAAAAATCAATATGTTATTAACAAAACGCCCTATTTATTAACAATTGATGATTTTTTTCTTCTAAAAATTTGCACCAACAAAGAATTGAGCTACATTTGCTCCTGTAATTTAATTATTTATTAACCTCAAAAATTTTATTAATTATGAACAAAGCAGAATTGATTGATTCAATTGCAAAAAAAGCTGAATTGACAAAAGCACAATCAAAAAAAGCATTAGATGCTTTTATTGACAGCACACATGATGCTCTGAAGAGCAAAAAAGATGGTCGCGTAGCATTGGTTGGTTTCGGTACTTTCCGCGTAGCTAAAAGAGCTGCAAGAACAGGAAGAAATCCAAAAACCAAAGCTGCTATTAAAATCCCCGCAAAACATGTGGTAAGATTTAAAGTTGGCAGTGATTTGTCAAAAGCTATCAACAAGTAATTTCTGCTTGTCGAAAACCAAAGGGGAGGACTATTGTTCTCCCCTTTTTGTTTTATATTTGCACGTCATCAATATTCCAAATGAAAACCGAACTCATCAATTATTTATCGCAATTTGTAACTGAAAATAGAATTAAACAGTTTGACAAAGTCCTTCAAAACAGGACCCGGTACGTCACTGTCGCTTTAGAGAATATTTACCAGCCGCACAACGCCAGCGCTGTGCTCAGAACCTGCGATTGTTTCGGAATCCAGGACATACATATAATTGAAAATTATAATGCTTTCATTGTGGATGAAGCCATCGCTATGGGATCTTCAAAATGGCTTACATTATATAATTATAATACCGAAGAAGATAATACTCCGGATGCAATAAAATCTTTAAAAAATAAGGGATACAGAATAATTGCCACAACTCCCCATACCCATGAGATTGAACTCGAAAATTTTGATGTGTCGAAAGGAAAATTCGTGGTTTTTTTTGGTACAGAAATGCACGGCCTATCGGATCATATTAAACAGAATGCTGATGAATACCTGAAGATACCCATGTTTGGATTTACAGAAAGTTTTAATATTTCTGTTTCAGTAGCGCTTGTTCTGCATCACCTATCCCATAAAATGCGAAACCTTTCTATAAACTGGCAACTTGAAGAAGAAGAAATAGCAAATCTTAAAATTGAATGGCTGAAAAAAACGATTAAAAAATCAGATAGTATCATTAAAAAATTTCAAAAGGAAAATCAATAGCTTCTACTTTCATTCAATATTTCTGTTAAAAGCAACTATTTATTATTTTTGCTTCGTTATATAAAAAACCGATTGTATTGAGAAATTTAATAATAGGCCCGGCTTACCCGCTTCGGGGAGGAATTGCAAATTTCAACCTTGCATTATGCCATGCTTTTCACAAAAAAAATATTGCTTCTGATATCATATCCTTTTCAATGCAATACCCGAGTTTTCTCTTTCCTGGAAAAACCCAGACTGAGGATGGCCCGGTACCTGAAGGAATCAGAATATCACAGGATATAAATTCTGTGAATCCCATAAGCTGGATCCATACAGGCTGGAAAATATTCAAGACAAAACCGGATTACATTGTAGTTGCATTCTGGATGCCGTTTATGGCTCCGGCCCTGGGAACGATTGCAAGAATCGCCCGCAGAAACGGCATTAAGGTAATTGCCGTCACGCATAATGTGATCCCGCACGAACACCACTTTTATGACAAATGCCTTCTGCAATATTTTATCAATTCGTGCGACGGGTTTATAACTCTTGCCAAATCCGTGCTTGACGATCTTTCCAAGTTTACCGGAAATACCCATAAACAGTTTATCCCCCACCCTGTTTACGATATCTTCGGAGAGAAAACCGAAAGGCCGGCGGCTATAAAACATCTGGGGCTTAATGAAAATGACAGGCATCTTTTGTTTTTCGGATTAGTAAGGCATTACAAAGGGCTTGACCTTTTACTGAATGCAATGGCATTTGATAAAATAAAAAAATTAAATATCAAACTGATAGTTGCCGGCGAATTTTATGAAGATAAAACGATATATGAAAAAATTATTGCAGATAACCGCCTGCAGGAAAATATAATTATCAATGATAAATTTATACCCGGCGATGAAGTGAGATTTTACTTCGCCGTTGCAGATATGGTGGTTCAGCCTTATCATACGGCGACACAGAGCGGCGTTACGCAAATCGCTTATCACTTTGAACGTCCCATGCTTGTTACAGATGTCGGAGGGCTGGCAGAAATCGTTCCTCATGAAAAAGTAGGATATGTTACCCAAACCACGCCGGAATCTATTGCTGATGCCATTCTTGATTTTTATTCCATGTCCCGGGAAAAAGAATTTTCAGCCTGTGCCGCTATTGAAAAAAATAAATTTTCCTGGTCAAACATGGTGGACGGTATTGAAAAAATGGTTAAAAATTTATAATGAAATAAAGGCTTTGAAAGATTTTCCTGTTTTAATATTTAAAAAATAGTATTTCCTTTGGCCTGATAAACTAAAACAGATGTTTGGAAATTATTCAACGGGTTTCAGATTGCCTCCCGCCATAAAGAACCTGTTAATTCTCAATATTCTTTTCTTTTTGGGAGCGCAGGTTTTTCAAAGTTCCTGGAAGGTGGACCTTAACCAGTATCTTGCGCTGCATTATTTCGGTTCTGAATATTTCAAGCCCTACCAGTATATCACCTACATGTTCATGCATGCCGATTTTTTTCACATTTTTTTTAATATGTATGCCTTGTGGATGTTTGGGAAAGTACTGGAAATTGAATGGGGCACTAAGCGGTTTTTAATCTATTATTTTATAACAGGAGTCGGGGCGGCAGCATTGCATACGCTGATCACATGGTGGTCTATGTCTAAACTCATCGATGCGCAGGCCATTTATCTCAACACCCCTTCGCAGGATGCTTTCTCAGCTTTTGTAAGTAACTTTTTCCCCGAAGACAATGATCGGATCTATAAATTTATCAAAGCATGGATGGAACATCCCGCTGATAAATCATTCCTTGCAGAAACGCAAATGTATATCAACAATCATGTAACCGGAATCATGAATGTGCCTATGTTAGGCGCATCCGGCGCTGTGTTCGGAATATTGCTTGCCTTCGGGATGACCTATCCCAATGCGGTTCTGATGCTTCTTTTCCCTCCCATTCCGATTAAAGCGAAATACCTTGTGATTATTTACGGTGGAATTGAATTTTACTTTGCAATATTTAACCAGCCCGGCGACAATGTCGCTCATTTTGCACACTTAGGCGGTATGCTCTTTGGTTTTATCCTTATCCGGTACTGGAAAAAAAAGCAGTTCAACAGGTGGCAGTAACATATAATGTTATACTAAAAACGAAATAATATTGTACATTTTGTAATCAGTGATCGGTGTTCAGTAATCGGTGGTTTCTTACCGATTACCGTTTACTGAATACCGATTACCATTTAGAAAATATATAAATTTAAGCCATTCAAAGAATAAATGGTAACCGAGAACATTGAATCATGGGTATCACGGATGAAATAAAAAAATCCTTTAAAGAAGGGTCGGTACTGACAAAAATTATTTACATCAATATTGCGGTATTTATCCTTGTGAATATAGTTAAACTCGTATTTCTCTTCAATATCAAACCCTTTAGCTTCTTATCCATTTTAGCGGTACCGGCTGATTTGAATATTCTTATTTACAAGCCCTGGACACTCATAACCTACATGTTCTACCATGAAGAATTTTTTCATATTTTATTTAATATGCTCTGGTTTTACTGGTTTGCAAAAATCTTTCTCGATTACTTAGATGCAAAAAAATTATTGGGCACATATATTTTAGGCGGTATTGCCGGGGCGATCTTTTTCATTGCAGCTTTTAATATTCTTCCGGCGTTAAAACCCATGGTTTCCGTACCCTGCCTTGGCGCCTCGGCAGCAGTTATCGCAGTGGTAACGGCCATATCATTTTATGTTCCCAACCTCACATTGAATTTAATATTCATAGGTCCGGTGAAACTGAAATATATTGCTTTGATTTCCATTTTATTGGATATATTAAGCATTTCGGTGAGTAACCCAGGAGGCCATATTGCTCATCTTGGCGGAGCGCTGTGGGGTTATATTTTTATCATGCAATTCAAACAGGGACGCGACCTGACCAAAGGGTTCGGCAAATTATCAGACTGGTTATACAAACTGTTTAAACCGAAACCTAAAATAAAAGTTACGTACAAACGTCCGCAGAGCGATCCGGATTATAATTTCAACAAAGCAAAAGAACAGGAACGGATCAATGTGATACTCGATAAAATTTCCAAAGCAGGATATGGCAGCCTCACCAAAGAAGAAAAAGAACTTCTGTTCAAAGCAAGCAATAAGTGAATTTAAAAAAGTATTCAACATATTATTCATTAAAAAAATTCTATTCAAAGGCTTTCTTATTGATCAACATTCCTGTTGCCGCAGCCGTAGGATTGTCGTATTTATCAATTTATATAAGCCCGGAAAAAGCGTGGTACCTTGCATTTTTCGGGCTTGCCTATCCGTATATCCTTATTGCTAATCTTTTCTTTATTCTGATATGGCTGCTTGCGCGAAAAATCTGGTTCATGGTATCGCTACTCTGTATCATGTCAGGTTATAATCATTTTAATGATTTCTTCCAATTTACCATACGTTCTGATAAAATTTTGAAATCAGGTTCTTTTAAAGTTATATCCTATAATGTCCGTTTGTTTGATCTTTACAACTGGGGCAAAAACTGGACGTACAATAAAAAAAACAGGAATAAGATTTTTGAATTTATCCGGCAGGAACAACCCGAGATAATTTGTTTCCAGGAATTTTTTTCCGATACCGGCGGTGAATTTATTTCACCGGATACCATAGCCCGGTTTATGAAAGCAAAAAACTATCATGATTATTATACCGCTCATAACAGAAATCATAATTTCGGCATTGCAACTTTTACTGCTTATCCTATCGTTAAGAAAGGCTGCATTAATTTTCCCCATACAAATAATATCTGCATCTACACAGATATAAAAATCAACCGGGACACGTTCAGGATTTATAACTGTCATCTGGCGTCGCTGCATTTCCATGCAACCGATTATAATTTTGTGGACAGTATTTTTGATCCGGATAAAGGACAGATAGACAAAAGCAAAAAAATATTCCGAAAACTGAAAAAAGCATTTATGAAACGGGCACAACAAGTGGATATAATCTCAGAGGAAATTAAAAAATCTCCTTATCCTGTAATTGTCTGCGGTGATTTTAATGATGCGCCCATATCATATGCTTATCATAAAATGAGAGGATCGCTGTCAGATGCATTTGAAGAATCGGGTAACGGAACAGGTAACACATACCGGGGATTGTTTATTTCTTACAGGATTGATTACATCCTTCACAGTAAAAAATTAAAGTCATATAATTTCTCTATATCGCACACAGACTACTCGGATCATTACCCTGTAAAATGCTTTTTTGAAATATCCAAAAAATAAAAATCCGAGATACAACAGATAAAAAAGAAAGGCGATATCTGTTTAATTTATGAAAAGAAGTTTTGTGATATTTGTTTTCGAACCGTCTTCGTTTGTGCTGAAAACAAGATAAACGCCGGTATGAACCTTGTCGCCATTAAAATTCTTACCATTCCAGACCGCCTGGCCTCCTTCTGCTTTGGTCTCAAAAACAATATTACCGCCAATATCCGTGATTTTCACATTTGAATTTGTTACAAGGCCACTGACCGTGATAAGCCCGGTATAATCCGGCTTCACCGGGTTTGGAAAAACCAGGACTTCTTTGAACTCATCCGCTCCGTCTGTTGCTGTTCCCCGATAAGAAATGATTCCCTTTTCCGTGCCAAAAAATACCTCGCCGGTTTCCCCATTAATCGAAATGCAGGTAATACTGTTCGATAACAGAGGGCTGTTCTGTGTAGTGAAATGATTTATCTGTAACAACCCGTCTCCAGACATCAAAAATACTCCCGAGCTCTCAGTTCCGAACCATTTCCTGTTTGCCCCGTCAACAGCTATAGCTGTTACAACTTCGGTTTCTAAAAGGTAATTTGCCTGTCCTGCGATTTCGCTCGGCACCTTGATCTGCTGCGCATAAAAATTACTGTTCGAAAAAACATTTTCCGGGTTATAGTACACAACGACTCCCATATTCGTACCAACCCATATAATCCCGTTAAGATCTTCCGCTATGGAAAAAATATCATTGGAAATTACTTTCCCGTATTCATCAAGGATACTGAATTTTTTTACATTATCATCGCTTGTGTTCGAATACGTGCCTTTTTCATCAAAAGCAAACAAACCCACGCCCCGTGGAAGTATGGCCCATTTATGATTATTTTTCGTAACGATGATCGATCCTATAACTTGGGCATCCACAGCAGTACTGTAATTAAATTTATACCAATTGCCGCTTGCGGTTTTTACAGAAAAAGGAGCTGGCACATCCGGATTCGAAATCCAGAGATTGTTGTTCTGATCAAGAGCCATGCCTCCTACTTTAAAACATCGCCCGGCAACAACCGTCTGAAGAGTACTGTTCGAATCATCATATATTTTGTACAACTGGCTATTTCTGAATTCAAGCACTCCGCCATTCCATGAACCTGCAAAAACCTGATCCGGATTTTGAGGGTTGACAAGTACATTTAATATATCTATAGTGGTAGCCATGGCCGAAACATTTGTATAATTGTAAGTATTCCATTCCTCGTTAATAAAAGAATACACTTCGCCGTCGTACCACATGTTTCCCCACGAACCATTTTTTGCTCCTGTAGCTGCCCAGAGTTTATTTCCGGCAACAGACAGGGATACCACATCGGTTTTATTCGGACCCTTCGGGTGAATCTTTTCAGTAGATGAAGAATTCACTTTTTTAATCAACCCATCCGTAAAATCGGCAATCCACAACACTTTATTCTGATCGTATTCTGCCCACCGGCCCTCCGATATCCAGGCCTGTTCATTGGGATTGCCCGATGAGTCAAAACCTTCTACAGCCCATGCCGAGACGATTAGAAGAGTTTCTTCACTATTCCTTACACAATAAAAATAATTATCAGATTTTTTAAAAAAACTCCAGCCTGCATCCGAATACGAGAGTATGGTATCTTTTCCCCAGACGCCGGAAGTTTTATTTACATACACTTTATTATTAAAACAGGTAACGGTGTTAAATTTTTTATTTCTTAACCAGGAATAAGGTTGTCCGTTCGGAATGTCGGTAATAACGGTCCATTCGGCAAAATTCACTAAGTTCGGATTATCCTGTCTGCCTTTATAAATACCATTTTCTGTTGCTGCATATATATACGTGCCATCGTATGCAATCTCCGATACATCAAGGTAATCGCCATTCGTTCCGATAAGATAAGTGTCTTTGATTTCTTTTCTTATAAGATCCACTACAACAATGCCGAATCCGCAGGAGATATACGCATAATTTCCGATCATGAGAAAATTATTTATCTGTTTGTTACCGGGCATAAGTTTATTTTTGATATCGGGAATATTGTAAATGGTAGTTCCATCTACCAGATCAAGGTTACCGTTTGTATAACCAATAAGCGCCACGCTATAGTCTTTATTATACCCGGCAGCGGTTACGCCGACATCCGATAAACCGGTGATCTTCGACAATTTCTCAACGCTGTTGTCTCTTTTGTTGTAAGTGAACAAACCTGCATTGGTGACACAATACGCTTTATCGCCGCCCACAGCAACTTTTAACCCGTGAGAATACGGAAGGTGATCGCGCCATTTACCCACAGCGACCTGTTGCGAAAAGGCTGAAAAAGAAAATATAAAAAAAACAAAAGCCAACACGCTAAATATCTTCGGCATCATACTATGGGTTCGACAAATTTTCAACAAAATAAACAACAATTTAGCGCATTTAGTATATAGTTACAGGAAATAATTTTCGGATTTTGATTATTATATATTTGAAACGGGATATAAATTTACATTTTAAAATTAGTAGACAATTAACAGTAAACAATAGACAATAAATTAAAACACAATATTTTGTATACTGTCTATTGTAGACTTTACGCAAATGTATAAATTTAGGCAATTCAAAGTATAATCTTCTTTCTGTAATCAACTTTCAATCTTCCCCGCGTATCAAACCATTCGGGTAATCCGTACAGGCCGCTGCTTCTGCCTTCCATATCATATCTCATGATCCTTTTGTATTTTTTGGTCAGGTCAGACAAGCATCCGGTAATATTGCTCCGTGTGCGGGTGCGGTCTTTCTGATTGATACGATACTTTGCCACCGCAATGTCGAGAAATGCTTTTGCAGGCAACAGGGTATTTTTTTCTTTCAGCGTATTTGTAACAAGCGCAGTCCATCCGATTTCACTTTTTGCAGGTTTTCCCGAATGCGTTTTCTTATAACCCTGTTTATTCTCTTTTTTAATTTTGGCGACGACAGCGGTTTTTTTCTTTATTGTATGTGCAGGTTTAGTAATCTTTTTTGATTGCCTTCCTAATTTGTCAAGTATTTCCTTAATCTCAGTTACTTTTTCCATTGCTTTGCCAAGTTCATGCTTATAAAATTTTCTTAAAATTTCAATTTCGCTTTTAGTAAATGCAATTGATTTTGTTTTCATAACGGGTTTTTATTAATAATTTTTTTTGCCAACAAAAGTAAAACTATTTTTTTAAAGTTCAAACGTATCTGTTCAATATAAAAACCGCTGTCTGACCGCTGATGGTCAAAACCGCTGTTTTGAAAATCGAGAATTTTATACATAAAACGGGATACCTACTTTGCTATGTATAATTTTATCCCACGCATAGTATAATCGAGAATCTTTCAGACAAAATCACTTCATCGAAATTATTTTAAAGTTTATTAAGGTATATATATTTTTTTCTGAATAGCGATTTTTAAAAGTTGTATCTGCTCTTGTAAGGTTACAATTTGATGTTATAATTCGACTATGATCGTTTTCATCGCCGTATACTCGAACAATGGTATGGTAATCGTTTCGATGACGTGAAAAAAATTTTGTAAAAACCCCACATTTCATTTATCGAAAAATGGGAAGCAGAAATAAATTTTTAACAAAGTGTTTTTATAATCTAAATATTTGTATTTTTACTGTTAAGTAGTTACGATTTTTTTTAACAAAAAAGGAAATGCAATTTAAATAAGGGGAAATGAATGAAATTGAAGAACAGGGTTTTTGGGTTAGATTTATTACGAAGTGTAGCGATATTAATAGTTGTTTTAGGTCATAGTTCTCCATTAATTTCAGGATATTTTAAAAGTTTTCCATATCTTCCATCTCTTGATGGGGTTGATTTGTTTTTTGTTCTCAGTGGATTTTTAGTCGGTACAATTATTATCAAAATTTTCGACAATGCGCAAAGTTTTGAATTTAAAGATACTTTAAATTTTCTTGTCAGGCGCTGGTTTAGAACTCTCCCAAATTATTTCTTGTTTTTAACAGTAAATATTGTATTGATTTACTTTGGCCTGATTAAAGGGTGTCTGAATCATTTTTTTATTACCTATGTTTTCTTTTTCCAGAATTTTTTTAAACCATTTGATTTTTTATTTTGGGAATCATGGAGTTTAAGCGTTGAAGAATGGTTTTACTTATTGTTTCCTTTCGCTATGATGGCTATTTATAAGTTTTTTAAATATAGGATTAAAGTTAAAAACATCATATTAACAGGGATTGTTATTTTTATTGTTTGTCCGCTTATATATAGAATATCTCAATATGATACTTTCAAAAGTTGGGATTTGTATTACAGAAAACTCGTTCTTACAAGGCTTGATACAATTGGGTTTGGCCTTTTAGCGGCATACCTGTATTACTACTTTTTGGATTTTTGGAGAAAATATAGAAAAGCATCCTTTTTATTCGTTGACTACCTCCCAAAATTTAAGTTAATAATTCTATAAACGACAACTGCCCACAAAGGCATGGCTTGGTTTGTATGTTAGGCAGGAATGTTCTACCGGTTACGTTAGCAAATAGAGATTTCATGATATTTCCAATTTTAT
>JACREX010000180.1 GCA_016212695.1 Bacteroidia bacterium | reverse complement strand
TGCCGATACGACATATCAAAGTAATGATTTTTTTATTGCGAAATTAAGCAATGTATCGGGTATTGACGAATTGCCATGCGGTTCTGATAATATAACTGTTTATCCGAACCCCAATACAGGCAGGTTTGTAATCGCCATCACGGGAAATGCAGAACCCTACAGCCTCGAAATATCCGATTTCCTTGGCAGCACACTCTACAGGCAGGATAACTTAACAAACAACAGCCTGCAAATAAATATTTCTGACCTATCAAAAGGGATCTATTTTGTAAAACTGAATGTGAACGGGCGGCTGTTTAATAAAAAGGTTGTGTTGCAGTAATGCAGGTTTAAAACCGGCTCAATAAAATATTAGTAAACCGGTAACTAAGGCAGGAAAAAAAACATTGGCAGCGCTCCGGCAGGGGTTTATTTTTTGCAGATAGGGATTGATGGGAAGAAGGAGGAGTGGAAAATTGTGAAACAGTTGAATAAAAAAGCCCTGAGAGATTGGGGCTTTTTTGTTTATTCTATTCAGTTCTTTGTTCCTAAATATCTGGATTTTGGCTGGTGTGAAAAACAGCAATAACAGAAATAATTTTTGTTTCTTCAATTATTCTGTAATGAATTAAAAAGGGGAAATTTTTAACAGTTACACATCGTATATCGCTATATCTTACGTGAAACCCGAAGGGTAAAGTTTTTAATAATTTTAAATGAAGTTTTATTTCCTTATAAAATCGTTTACCAAGCCCTTTTACCTGTAGCTCATACCAATCTGAAGCAGTTTCCACATCACTGGCCGCTTCAAGAGTAATTATGATTTTAAAATTACTTGTATTTTTCATCTAACTTTTTTGAAACGACATCCCAATCAAGCATTTTTTCAGGTGAAGCATCATATTTTTTAATACGTTCCATCACTATTTTTTTATGCCATTCAGGGATTTCTAAAATATCGTTTTCGATATCTTTATATTTTTCTACAAGTTTTTCCCAATCAGTATATGGAATAAACACGCCTGCCGTTTTTCCATTACTATCTGCTATATACTGTAACATAATTTTATTTTTTTAAAGAGCGTAAGCTTGTTTAGTTATCTCTGCAAAAATAAGAAATTCACAGAATATAAACAATAACAGGATCACAAATCACCTTATCAGCGTAACAATTCCATTGATGGGCGCAGAACCATTACTCAGATTAATAATGAAAATATATGAACCTGTGGGCGCGTCATTGCCATTATAGGTTCCGTTCCATGGATAGTGGTAGCCCCCGACAACCCGCGGCTGTATGCCGAATATGTGAATGTGAGGCAAATCATAGACCTGGGCAGCCGGGCAAAGGCGAAGAAGGAATAAAGGTACGAGGTATGAGGTATGACGTCTTTGCGGTGACATGCTAAAGTCCGGTGCCTTATATTTTAACCATATTGCCACAGAGAATCTTTCCGCATATTTCAATAGTGAAATAATAATTTCCCTGCTCCACTTTTTTCCCATTCGAAAGACAGCCATTCCATTTAAACTTCATTTCACCCATCGTGATATTATCGATTGCTTCTTTGTAAACCAGCCTTCCACTGATATCATATATCATAATAACAGCCTCCCTGCATCCCGGGTCATCAACAGTAAATCGTATCACAGTTTCATCCGTAAAGGGATTTGGCGAGTTTGTTAATTTATCAATCTCTGCAGAAGAAGGATATTCTTCAAAAAATGTTGAATACCCGCTTCCTCCGTTATCAACAAAACTTGTAAGTGTGCTCATTACTTCATAGCACAGGCTGGTATTCATGATTTCAGCCTTCAGGTCTGCTGCTGATGGATCGTTAAGGGGAAGTGAATTATATTGATTCTGCAGTTCATCAATTTTCTTTTTGGCCCATAATTTCGGAAGGAAGGCATTTCCCGGAACAAAACTGTCTGCAAGGGTTATATTATAAGTATAAAGTATACTGTTTCCAAAAGCATTACCGGTAAGAGAAACTGTCATATTCGCGGGTTCGCTGTACCTTCCTGTTATGATTGCCTGAATACCTTTATAAAGGTTTGGTATAAAAGATGGGTGAACCTCTGTGATTAGCGGAGGAGAAAAAGTAATGACCGGATTCAGCAAAACAGGGTTTTGAATAGTCAGATAAAATTCAGACAACACATTATACAAATCGTCTGATCCGAGAAAAACAGACATGCCATTATTCTGGTTAGCCAGCAAGGTAAGTAGCTGCTCATTCACGCTGCTTCCGATTCCAAAAGTAAACAGGTTGATGGTTGTATTATGCATTACTACGGCATTGTGTACATCGCTTAGTATTCCAGTTGTACTTGTGTTTCCGGCAGTGGCTTCCCCATCTGTGAGAAAAATAATAATATTTGCTTTATTCGTATCCGTTGTACCAAATTGATTTATGGCTGTAACCAGCGCTCCGGAAATATTCGTCATATTCCTTGCATATAATGCGTCTATATAGTTCAATGCACTGTTTTGCGCGGTTGGAGTATATAGAATATGCGAAGGTTGAAATGAAGTGATTACATCATCAAAATCAATTATATTAAACTGATCACCCAGGTTGAGATGGTTCACAATATAAGTTGCCGCATCTTTTGCTTGCTGTATCTTGGTGCCACCCATACTGCCCGACCGGTCAATCACCAGGGTAAATACTTTCTGTATAACCGCAACCTCAGGATTTGTTTCCGGTTCTATTATCATCGCAAAAAAGCCCCTGCCCGTGGAATCACACTTTTTCATTGAGTCAGGCAGGAATGTGCTGAAATCATAAATTCCCAGCTCATCCGACGATAGCTCATAGCAGATCCTGTAGTTAGAATCAGCAAGGCATGAATAACATGACCATACAGCCTGTGCAGCGTTTCCAGTATTGGTTACAGTGCCGGCATGAGTAAGAAAATCTACCTGTATAATGGTTCTTTCTGATGTTACGTTAAATATTATTTCCTGACTGTTCAACGGGGATGTCTGGATCAGGTTATACCCGTTGGGGTAATAAAAGTTCACCTTGTTGAATTTATAAGGAAGAAGCTGAACATAGGTTAGCTCAACAGTGATAGATGAATCAGGAAGAATCGTATCCTTCGGAGAAAAAAACAGAGGTGTTGCACCCAGGTATGCTTCCAGATTCGGGTCTGTATTTCCTCCAGGATACTGCGGGACCACAGTATCCTGAGTGATCGGGGTAAAACTTGCATTATACCAAAGCCCGTAAATATTCCAGCGCAGCATGGTTGCACTGGCACCATCAGGCAGGGGAAAACCATATTTAATTAATGTTGCTGCACCGGTATTATTAAAAAATTTCTGGGTAGCGGTAACTACAGCCACCTGGTTATTTACGGTTACAGTTACTTGGCTGGAATAGAGCCTCAGATAGGAGCCTACAACTCCCATCTTGATTGCTACGCCATTTCCTCTGAGGAAAGGGCAAAACAATAGCATTATAATTAATATTACAATTGTTCTCATAAAAAAATGTATTAATGATTACTTTCTGTAGACAAGACCTCAATACAAAAAAATTAGTTGCACTAATATTTCAAAAAATGCAAAAAATAATTTTTTCAACCGATGCAACCGATCAATGAAAACAATTATATACCATGCTCGGGCATAATTTGAGTTTTTTTGAAAAGTTCCAAATACCAAACTCCAAAACCCAAGCCCCAAGAATCCTTGGAATTTGGAATTTGGGATTTGGATTTTTAAATATGTAGATTAATCCCGACATCAGTATAGTATAAAGAAAGCAAATAAATAAAATATTTTATCAGCACTGCATGGGATGATCCGGTGTAAAAAATCATTAAAAATTAATTTTTAGATGTATACCTGAATGCAAAAAATGTTTTAAGTTTGAAGCGAAATACGCTACATTGGTGAAAGAGATATTGATCAAATCCGTAAAAGATTCTGCTATGGTTTCGTGGCAGATGATCAAGATATATGTTCCTCTTTCTGTGCTCACATTAGTATTAAAAGAAACAGGATTCTTAAACTTTATCTCACCCTTTTTAGCACCGCTGATGAAGATCATGGGATTGCCCGGCGAAGCTGCAATATCCTTAATAGCGGCTGGCACCAACGGCATATATGGCGGTATTGCCACCATGGCCGCTTTCGATCTTTCGTTCCGGCAGGTTACCATTCTCGGAGTGGTGCTTGGTTTTTCGCATAACCTCATCGTCGAAACCGGAATTCTTATGAAGTTGAAATTTGCAAACTTCAGGATATTTATTTTCCGTATCATACTGGGTATTGCTTCCGGTATAGTAATGAACCTTTTACTTCCCGATAAAATCAGCGGGGCTATTATCAATCCCTATGCAAAAGTGGTAGATTTTACATGGATTGCTGCGATACGAAGTATTTTAACAACCTGCACGCAGATCGTTCTGCTGATCTTAGTTTTGAATATAAGTTATGAGTCGCTGAAAAAGTGGCGGTATATACAATCTGTTAAGAAAAAAATCAGCGTGATCCCGAATTCATTAGGCCTTTCGGAGCAAGCCTTTGTGCCCTGGATGGTAGGGTTTGTTTTTGGTATCGTATATGGCGCCGGCATCATGTTCCAGTTTAAAGAGAAAAACGAAATCACGCATAAAGATGCCTGCCTGATCACGGTTTTCCTATGCCTTGCCCATGCAATAGTAGAAGACACGGTTCTTTTCTGGCTGATCGGCGGAAATTTATGGTATATAATCCCGATACGTGTAATGATGGCGATTATAATAGTAAAAATACTATCAATAAATGAGTATTACAAAAAACTCTGGTGGCTTGGCTTCGGCAGGCTACATTAAAAACAAAAAAGCGGGCTGCCCCGCTTCCTTTTTACCGATGATTTAATTTGCAAAATCCTTTAGAATTTTTTGTATCGGTTCGCCGATAAGCGGAAGAGGTTTCATTTCACCGTTTACAGCGCTGATGAGCCCCATAATCCAAAAAATAACCATCCCGATAACAAGCAAAAGGCTGATAAGCCATCCGAGAAAGGGAATAAACGCAAGAATAAAATTAACAATGGAAATCGCAACGGCTACGATTATTAATCCCAGCATTTGCCGTAAATGAAACCCGCCTAATTTCGTTTTGTTGCTGCCATGCATAACAAGCGCAATGATCCATCCGATAAGAGTCATGTAACTCACAATCGCAATTGTTTTGTCCTCGCCCGAGGCTGTCTGGTTAATTTGTTCCTCCATAATTTTAAATTTTAGTTAACTTTGTACAAAAGTAAATAAAATTTGTGATTTGTGACTTTTAATTTTTTCCATTATAACTTTTTAAACTCTTGTGCTGAGCGCAGTCGAAGTATTACAAACTTTATAAACTAAATAAAATTGACCTCTGCAGTAAACATTAAAAACAAAAAAGCATCTTTCGAATATGAACTTTTAGAAAGGTTCACGGCAGGGCTTGTACTCACGGGCACCGAAATAAAATCGGTAAGAGCCGGAAAGGTGAGTTTTGTGGATGCCTATTGTATTCTTGTAAACAACGAACTCTGGGTAACCGGGATGCATATTTCGGAATACGAACATGGCGGACATTACAACCATGAACCCAAAAGAAACAGGAAATTACTTCTGAATAAATCCGAACTTAAAAAGATCAATAAAAAAATTAATGATAAAGGCTTCACTGTAGTACCCCTGAGAATTTTCATCGAAGATAACGGATATGCAAAACTCGAAATAGCTGTGGCCAGGGGAAAAAAACAGTTCGACAAACGCGAAGTTCTGAAAAAGCAGGATGCAGACATCGAAATGAAAAGGATGAAGAAGTATTAGGTAAAAATTGTTATACTCAGAGTAGTCTAAATTTAAACATTTCACATTTGGTAATCAGTATTCAGTATTCGGTGATCGGTAATTCTGATTACCGTTTACCGACCTTGCCTGCGGCAGGCAGGTAACCGATTACCAACAGTATAATTTTATTCCGTTTTTAGTATAGTTCTCTTTATTTTACCTGGTATATCTGTCGAAATAATCCCGGCTCACATTCATCATCGGTTGCCCGGTTTCTTTTACAAAATAGAACGTCTGCCCCCAGTTGTGCTCAACTCTTAAATAAATAGTAATCCTGCCGTTTTTGTTAAATATAACCTGTGTAATAGTTTTTGTTTTTTCTTTTATGGTCTCAATCGTTTTTTCGTTCGGATATTTTGCCGCTATCATTTTTTCCTCATCTTCCGGTTTTGTTTCTAAACTGACGGAAGCCTGCGCATAGATTCGCTTTTCTTGCTCCTCTTTGCTCTTCTGAATGATTATATCGCTGATAGTAATGATTTCCTTCTCTTTCTCTTTCTTTTTCTCATCCTTTGCTATTACACGGGTTTCCATCTCTTTTTTCGCTTTCTTTTCATTCTCGGCTTTCTGTCTTTCTTCCATTTCTTCTTTTGCCTTCAGTTCTTCGTAAGCTTTGAGCCGGGCTTCTTCATCTTTCTTTGTTTTTTCATCTGCTTTAAAAGTTTTTACCTCTTCTTTTTTTACTTCGGTTAGATTGTTCTGTTGCTTTTTGTTCTCGGCCAGAATCTCTTTTTTCTTTTCAGTTTCAATGGTTTTACCTTCTGCTAAAAGCTTCTTCCTTTCTTCACGTTCAACTTTTTGCTTATGCATTTTTGAATACCAGTATTCCCGTGGTTCAGCCTGCTTCACTTCATCTTTTGCAATTTTATTCTGCATATACAACGTGCGGATATCTTCTGCTTTGAATTTCGGATATTTTTCATATGATTTCAGCGCATGAGCCCGGTCGTAAATTTCCACCGCATTTTGAAAATTTCTTGCTTTGAAAAGACTGTCGGCTTTAAAGATCAGCTTTATGTATTGCCTGCCTTTCGGAGTTGTGTCTTTTAAAAATTCGAGCGATAAAATACCCTGGGAATGGCATGCAAGGGATAGCAGACTTATTATCGTGGTAAAGATTATTTTCCGGGTATTCATCATTTTTAAATAATGTTCAAAATTAGATAAAAAAACGGAAAAACTGAAACTAATATTTTATTCAAAAGAGTTTTGTATATTGCAAAATAAATTCCGTAAACAATAAAAAATCTAATCCGCATTATTATGAGAAAAATTTATACAATCGGCGAAACAATTTTTGATGTCATTTTTAAAAATGACGAACCGCTGGCAGGAAAAGTTGGAGGAGCTGTGCTCAATACGTCTGCGACACTAGGCAGATTAAATATCCCGGTTTATTTTATCAGTGAATTCGGTAAAGATTATATTGGTTCCCTTGTACAAGAATTTTTAAAACAGAATAAAATCAATTCCGATTCTGTGGGCAGATATACGGATGGAAAAACTTCGTTAGCTATTGCCGCGCTTGATAAGAACAATAATGCGTCATATAATTTTTATAAAATCTATCCGAAAGACAGGCTGAATATTGTTATGCCCCTTATAACCGAAAACGATATGGTGCTTTTTGGTTCTTCGTATGCACTGTATCCAGAGATTCATAAAAACGTAAAAAATATTGTTAAAAATGCCCAATCGAAAAATGCCATTGTTTTATACGACCCGAATATCCGGAATTCATACAGAAACGAAATTCAAAATTTTGAAACTTTATTACTGGATAATATCGCTCATGCAGATATCATACGCTGTTCGGAAGAAGATGTATCGGCTGCATTTGGTATTGAAAACCCGGATAATTTTTATAAAATTTTAAAAGGCAAGGATACCATTCTGATTTTTACTGCCGGCAAAAAGGGCATTGTTTTAATGACTCCGGCCATTCATAAGCGCTATGATGTACCCTCCATAACACCCGTAAGTACGATAGGCGCCGGCGACAATTTCAATGCCGGAATAATGTATTCGATCCTTAAAAATAACATTCTCAAAAAAGACCTGCCCGGACTTTCTATAGAACATTGGGATGAGATTATACAGACAGGCATTGATTTTGCCACACATGTTTGTTTGAGTATGGATAATTATATCTCTGATGAATTTGCAAAAAAATACCGATTGGCCTGATAATGCTTAGGTCTTCAGTTTTTTCTTCTTGGCTGCCGGGAACAGGATATTGTTCAGAATAAGCCTGTACCCAGGGGAATTCGGATGCAGGTTAAGGTCTGTTGCAGGATCGCCAACTAAGTGCTGGTAATCTTCCGGATCATGTCCGCCGTAAAATGTCCATGTGCCTTTAGCGAATTCTCCGTGAATATATTTTGCTTCATGGGCCGATTTGTTTTCACCCATAACGATCACGCTCGCTTTGATAAGGTCTTTATTAAAAGCGGTGGTCTGTCCCATGAAACCTTTGAGCATATTCCTGTGACTCTGGCACAGCATGGTCGGTACAGGGTCCCATTTTGCCGAGAAATCGAATAGTGTGAAATAATCTTCCTCTTTTCTAACCTTTCGGGTATCCGTAACATCTATGTTAGAAAACTCATATCTGTACGGATCTTTAATTAAGGTAAAATCTTTAAAGGATAAGGTCTTGCTATAATCCAGTTTTTTTTGCGCGTCCGGGTCAGAAGGATCACCATCGAACTGACTTTCGCAGATATCAACGCCGTCTGCAGCCATGGCAATATCATAGGAATCTGTTCCGGAACACATGGTAAACAAAAAACCGCCATTGGCTACATAATCTTTTATGGTTTTTGCAACGAATAATTTAAGATGGGAGACCTTGCTGAATCCGAATTTCTGCGCCATCTCTTCCATTTGTTTCTGTTGATCAATGTACCATGCCGCAAAACGGTAAGCGCCGTAAAATTTCCCGTATTGTCCTGTAAAATCTTCATGATGCAAGTGAAGCCAGTCGTAGTTCGATAATTTTCCTTCGATGATATCCGGGTCATAAATTTTATCGTACGGAATTTCTGCATACGTCATTACAAGGGTAACGGCATCGTCCCAGGGGCGTCGATCATAAGGCGTATACACGGCAATTTTAGGAGCCTTTTCTAATTTCACTGCATCCATATTCACTTCGGGCTGGGCAATTTCATTCAGTATGCTTTGAGCCTGTACGTCTGCAATGATCTCGTACGAAACACCGCGTACCACGCACTCCTGCTCAATGTCCTGCACATATTTTATAAGAAAACTTCCTCCTTTGTAATTTAACAACCATTGAACTTCTACGCCGTTTTGAAGGGTCCAGTATGCAATCCCGTAAGCTTTCAGGTGGTTTTTCTGGTCGTCATCCATGGGTATAAGCAGATAACCGGCAAAGGAAAATTTTACTGTGAAAACAAAACAAAATATTAATCCTATTTTAAAAAATTTCATCATGAATTGTATACTAATAATCGTATTTTATATACTTTAAATGGTATAAATTTATACATTTCACATTTGGTAATCAGTATTCGGTGATCGGTAATTCTGATTACTGGTTACCGACCTTGCCTGCGGCAGGCAGGTAACCGATTACCAATAGTATTATTTTATTCCGTTTTTAGTATAATTTATACCTGCAAAGATAACGATTTCTGATTGAAAAAATGTATGGAACTTATTCCTTTATGAAAAAATCATAACAGGGAGCAGATAAAACAATAGAAAAATGTGCGGAAAGAATTACATTATTTTCAGGCGTTCACTTCTGAATTCAACATTCTTTATTCAACCCGCCTGCTGCGAAGCGGGCAGGTATTCAATATTCAGCATTCCTTCTTTAAAAGGGTTGATCCGGAGGAGTAGTATCAAAATCCACATTGCTTTCAAATGAATCTTTCTTTTTCTTTTTTTCGTTGTCATTCATTTTTGAACTAAGGGTCATTCCCGATTGAATTTGTCCGGAATCTTCATAATCGCTGAATACGGCATCCAGCTCGGAGAATTTTGCCATCCTGACGTGGAATTTCAGTTGCACTTCACCCAGCGCGCCGTTTCTGTGTTTTGAAATAATGATTTCAGCGATCCCTTTAAGAGAATTTCCGGCTTCATCTTCCGAATGCCCGTAATATTCAGGTCTGTGAATAAACAATACCATATCGGCATCCTGTTCAATAGCCCCGGATTCACGAAGGTCAGATAAAACAGGCCGTTTGTTTCCACCCCTTGTTTCTACGGAACGATTGAGTTGAGAAAGCGCGATGATAGGAACATTCAATTCTTTTGCAATGGCTTTCAGCGATCGGGATATTGAACTCACTTCCTGTTCGCGGGTTCCAACCCGGTTGTCGCTGCCGGCCGACATCAACTGCAGGTAATCAATGATAATCGCCTGAATATGATGCTGCCTTACCAGCCTGCGGCATTTAGCGCGGAGTTCAAAGATCGAAATAGCAGGCGTATCATCAATAAATATCGGCGCGTCATGAAGTTCTTTGATTTTATATTCGAGCTGCTGCCATTCATAGTTTTCGAGTTTTCCGGTTCTGATTTTTTCTACGGGTAATTCTGTTTCGCTTACGATTAATCGTGTTACTAATTGGATAGACGACATTTCAAGAGAGAATACGGCAACAGGTACCTTATGTTCTACTGCCATGTTCCTTGCCATTGATAATACGAGTGCGGTTTTACCCATAGAGGGACGAGCCGCTATGATAATAAGATCGGATTTTTGCCACCCGGATGTGATCCGGTCTATACCTGTGAAACCTGATGGTACGCCGCTGAGCCCGTCTTCCCGTTTGCTTGCTTCCTCGATCTGCCGGATCGCTTCATCGATCAGGGGGCGGATCTTCGACGCTTCTTTTTTAATATTCCCCTCTGCTACCTGGAAAAGCTGGTCTTCAGAAAAATTCAGAAGGTCCAGAACATCTTCCGTCTCATCAAAAGCTTTTTCCTGGATCTCGGATGAAATGCGGATAAGCTCGCGCTGAATGTATTTTTGTGAAATGATACGGGCATGGTAATCAATATGGGCAGCCGACGCCACACGGCTTGTGAGTTGCGTTATATAAAAGGGGCCGCCTACGGATTCCAACTGGTCGTTTTTCTTTAATTCTTCTGTAACCGTGAGTATATCTATCGGCTGTTCTTTGGATGACAGGTCTCTGATTGCAGCATATATCTTCTGATGCGCTTCTTTATAAAAACTTTCGGGTTTTAAAATATCCAGCACTGCAATAACAGCGTCTTTCTCCAGCATCAATGCTCCAAGTACCGCTTCTTCAAGCTCTACTGCCTGAGGAGGTAATTTTCCATATTCACCGAGGGGTATATTCTGGGTATTTTTTTTGTTTTTCTTATTGTCTGTCATAATGTTGTGAACAAAAATTAATTCCTCTAAAAGTATAGACTATTCTTGGATTCCGGCTATCTATTAAAACATACTTATTAACATTTTGTAAGGGCGCAATTAACATTTTATGAACAGCGGATGTTCCGGTTGAGTAGCTGTACTTCCGAGTTAAATCTTCCTGTTACGAGACATATTAAAAAAATTATGTATTTTTGATGTGTAAAAAAATTTTAAATAACTGAATGCCCCCCTTGTTCATACATGTCCGCTTTTTCGATGTCATCGATATTTTTCTCGTAGCGGTACTGCTGTATCAGTTTTACAGGCTTATCAAAGGAACTGTAGCCATCAATATTTTTATCGGTATTTTTTCTCTTTATCTTATCTGGCTTATTGTAAAAGCATTCCGGATGGAATTGCTCAGTTCTATATTAAGCCAGTTCATCAGCGTGGGAATGATTGCATTGATTGTCGTCTTTCAGCAGGAGTTAAGAAGATTTTTAATTGTTATCGGAACCCGGTATTTTAAAAGCAAAAAGTTCTCATTCGATAAGATGTTTACCCTGAATCCCCGCGCTGTTTCGATCAGTGTGATTGACTCAATCATTCATGCCTGCGAAAATATGGCTAAAACAAAAACCGGAGCGCTGATAGTTGTCTCTAATATGGCTGAACTAAGAACCTATACTCATACCGGCGATATGATCAATGCGGATGTTTCTTCACGCCTCATAGAAAATCTTTTTTTTAAAAACAGTCCGCTTCACGACGGCGCTGCTATTATTATCGGCAATAAAGTCCGTGCTGCAAGATGTATTCTCCCGCTTTCAAACAATCCGAATATTCCTGCAAATTTTGGTTTACGCCATCGTGCAGCCCTGGGTATGTCTGAAGAAACAGATACATTAGTGATAATTATATCGGAAGAAACCGGAAATATCTCTTATGCCAAAGACGGAAAACTCATTGACGATATTAGTACAAAAGAACTCATCCGGCAGTTGAAAATAACATTATTGTAATCCCATTATCCTAACCCGGACAAGCCACAACCAAACCACCTGCTTCACCCTTCAACCTTTTACACTCCCGATACATTGGTATCAAGATTTTATTATACTATGCGTTAGCAATAGCGCTTATAGAATAATATCATATTCGTAATCCTAAAACTGTTACATCGTCTATCTGTTCATTGTTTCCCTTCCAATGTTCAAATGCTTGGTTCAGAATTGTTTTCTGCTCATTCATTGGCTTTAAACCGTTAGCAACAAGAAGCTCTTTCAGTTGTTTGGCTTTGAACATTTTATTTTTCGGACCGCCGAACTGGTCTTTATAACCATCACTCATTAAATAGATCGTGTCGCCTTTTTGTAATTTGATAACATGGTTGGTGAATGGCTTCATGTTTTCGTATATGCCAATGGGTTGTCTGTCTCCTTTATATTCAATGAGAGAATTTGTCAATTTGTCAATTTGGAAATTAGTTGTTTCAGATTTATCTTTAAGAGAATCAGATGATGAATTTTGAATATTTGTATTATCATTTTCAAATTGTTTTATAAGGTAGAGCGGATTATTAGCTCCAGCAAATTGTAATTCATTATTTAAAGTATTTAGAGCAATAAAGGCAATATCCATACCATCTTTTTGTTCGCCGGTAATACCTTTTTGCTGTAAAGAATGAATTACATATTGCCGCAGATCGTCTAATGCATGGCTTGGCGTTTGTATTTCTTCTTTAGCAATAATTTCATTTAAAAAAGATATACCCAGCATACTCATAAAAGCGCCAGGCACACCGTGACCTGTACAATCGGCAACAGCAATAAGCAACCAGTTTTTTTTTTGTTCTGCAAAATAGAAATCACCGCTCACAATATCTTTGGGTTTGAAGAGGATGAAGTAATCTAACATAAAAGTTTCACCTTTTTGAAAGGAGAAATTTTTCATATCGGGCAGCATTGCTTTTTGTATTCTCTCAGCATAGCGGATGCTGTCGGTGATAGTCCGTTTTTGCCTGCGTGTGATGCGGAGGCGGTTTACAACAAACACTGCAAAAACAATGATCATTACCAAACCACAAACCACGAATAAAATTATTAATCTTTGTTTTTTATTTTCAGAAAGTTGCAACTCTTTTTCCTTACCAAGCTTATCCAGCTCCAATTGTTTCTTTTCATTCTGGTATTTTGCTTCCATACCTGCAAGAGCCTTGGTCTTTTCTTCTTTAAACATGCTGTCTTTGGCAGCAATGAAGATTTCGGCGAATTCAACAGATTTTTTAAAGTTACCAAGTTTTTTGTATGCCTTCATAAGGTTATCTGCAGCTTCCTTTTCACGAGGCATCGCTTTAATTTCTTGTGCCAATTTTATAGCTTTTGTACCATATTCAATAGCCTTGTTCAAATAATTCAATCTCTGGTTTTCATTCAAGGCAGCCGAATCGGCAAGCGATATATTCAGTGAGCCAATGTTAATATAACAAGCCACGAGCCCGTTTTTATCGCCTAATTCTTCTTTAATTTTCAAAGATTTTAAATAATACTCAATAGCTTTGTCATAACGGCCCTGGTCAGAGTGAACAAGGCCGATATTGTTGTAACAGTTAGACATTCCTTTTTTATCGCCTAATTTTTCTCTGATTTTCAAAGCCTTAAAATAATAATCTATCGCTTTGTCGTAAAGCCTTTGGTAATGGTGAACACTGCCGATATTGTTGTAACACATAGACATTCCTTTTTTATCTTGTAGTTCTTCTAAGGTTTTTAAAGCTTTCAGATAATATTCTATTGCTTTGTCGTAACTACCTTGGTCAGAGTGAACACTGCCGATATTATTGTAACACATAGACATTCCTTTTTTATCGCCTGATTCTTCTGTAATTTTCAAAGACTTTAAATAATACTCTGTGGCTTTGTGGTAGCTGCCCTGGTAAGTGTGAACAATTCCGATATTTGAATAACACGTTGCCATTCCTTTTTTGAAGTTAACTTTTATTGCAAGATTTAGTCCGAGGTTTCCAAAATATAAGGCAGTGTCGGGGTTAGAGCTATAGTATTGCCGGCATAAACCAGCATAAGCTTGCACACGGGTTGTATCTGCTTTGGCGGTTTTTAATACAGTAAAGAGCGAATCAATTTTTTTTTGGTTTTGGGCATATAGTAATAAGTTTAGTATTGTCAATATTAGCGTTAAACCTGTTTTAATAGTTCGGCTACCCTTCGACTGGCTCAGGGGAGTCTGCTCACTACTTGTTTTATGATTTTTCATTGTTTGTTGTTAGTGTTTAGGTTGGTTATCTCCAATATCATTTTCCATATTATAACAAAATATTTTTATGTAATTGACTTCGCTAAAATTTAGTTTTATTTGCGTTGGCTGTCTTTTCAGTTTATTGAATTACTATTTTTTTCAAATAAATATTTTTGTCAATAGTAAGTTTTAACAAATATAGTCCGGTCTTTAAACCAAATTCGTTTGTTTCAAAATTGTATTTATGTTTACCTTCAATCAAATTATTTGTTAGAAGTGCTGTGTGTGTCATTCCAGTTATATCAATGATTTCAATGTTTACTGAACTCGATTTTATCAAGTTGCATTCAATATTAAAATTATTTTTTACAGGATTCGGATATATTAAAACTGTAATTTCAGAATTGATAAATATTGGTGTTTTTGTAATTGTATCAGTTGTGATATAACCATTAGTTGCAGAAGTGTCAACATAAAAATTCAAATTATTAAATATTGTATCACCCTGATTAATTGTGAAAGTATATGTTGAAATCATCGGTAACCCCGGAATATCAACTATAAGTGAATATGTGTTCCCTTCAGGTAAACCTGTAAAAGAATAATATCCTGATGTATCTGTAACAGTATTTGCTATTGGTTCGTCGTCCGGCTCCAATTCTATGTATATTTCTCCGCCATTAACAGGATTGCCCATTTCAAGCGGACTTTTAACTGCATTAATCCCTTTTCCGCCTATAAAATAGTGAAGAGTTCCCGAAATACTTCCTGTTGGTGCGCCGACAGGCGGAGTAATTTCGTAAAGGTGAATATTTATATTATAAGTACTATCACAACTAATATTTAATGTATTTGCAATATTCCAAACTGTAACACTATCGTAATATGTACTTAATACAAGCGGGTCGAATGAATTGTCATCAATTCTAACCCTTATTAGATATTCACCTGATACTACATTTGAAAACTGAAATGAGTTACCGGTTAATGCAATTGTATCAACACGATTGAAATCTGTAGTATTGATTTTTTGGTATAATTCCACAGTTGCAGAATTTGCAGGTATTGTGCCTCCTGAATGATGAACGGTGCCATTAATGGTTGCAGGATTTTGTTGCGTGATAATAACAGAATCAACAACTGTGTTCATAATAGCATCTGTAACTGTTACAAAATAAGTGCCTGCTGCTAAATTTATAGCAACAGAATCAGTTTGCCCATTTGACCAGTTGTATGTGTAAGGCGGTGAGCCGCCGGCTGCGGTAACTATTGCACTGCCATTGTTACTGCCAAAACATGGAACATAAGTTTGTGATGTTGTTACTAGAAATATCATTTGGCTTAACGAACGAATCCATACACTGCTGGTTCCCGCAAAAATGTTTGACTCGCTTATGGCCAATGATTTGATATAATTATTTGTCAAACCATCATTGACCACAGTCCAAAGCGTGCCATTGTTAGTGGATAAAAATACGCCTCCCCCATCAGTCCCCGCAAAAATGTTTGACCCGCTTACGGCAAATGAATAGATGTATGTATTTGTTAAACCGGTACTCACCGAGAACCAGGAACTTCCATTATTAGAAGACAAATATACGCCATTACTTGTCCCTGCAAAAATTTTTGTTCCGCTTATGGTAAATGAAAATACATTGCTATAAAACCAATTAGGGTTCCACCATGAGTTTCCATTGTTTGATGACACAAACACACCAACATTTGTCCCGGCAAAAATATAGTTTCCGCTTATGGATAGTGACCAGACATTAGAATTTGATAAACCGTTATTTACTGCAGTCCAACTGTTTCCATTGTTGCTCGATAAAAACACACCACCCCCATCAGTGGCTGCAAAAATATAGGTTCCACTTATCGCTAAGGACTGAACACTTGTATTTGTCAAGCCATTATTGACAGCGATCCAACTGCTTCCATTGTTGCCTGATAAAAACACGCCACCATTAGTTCCGGCAAAAATATTTGTTCCGCTTATGGCTAATGAACGGACCTCCTTATTTGTCAACCCGGTATTCACTGCAGTCCAAAGCGCTCCGTTGTCGGTGGATAAAAATACTCCTCCACCAGAAGATACCGCAAAAATATTTGTTCCGCTTTTTACAATTGAGCGGATATCAGTATCTGTCAAACCGGTATTTACCGCAGTCCAGTCGCTTCCGTTGTTGGATGATAAAAATACGCCTCCACCGATAGTCCCGGCCAAAATATTGGTTCCGCAAATCGCTAAAGACTTGATGGTAGTATTTATCAAACCAGTATTCACCGCAGTCCAACTGCTACCGTCGTTGGTAGATAAAAACACACCTCCGCCATAAGTTCCGGCAAAAATATTTGTTCCGCTAACGGTTAATGAACGGACATCCATATTTGTCAAACCTGTATTCATTGCAACCCAAGTGCTACCGTTATCAGTGGACAAAAACACGCCTCCACCATAAGTCCCGGTAAAAATATTTGACCCGCTAACGGCAAATGAACGAATATACAAATTTGTTAAACCGGTATTCGCCTCAGTCCAACTGCCTCCGTTGTTGCTGGATACAAACACTCCACCAGAAGTCCCGGCAAAAATTTTTGAGCCGCATGTAATTAATGAATAGACAACGGTACTTGTTAAACCGGTATTCGCTGCAGACCAACTGCTTCCATTGTTCAATGATGAATAAATGCCATCACCAAAAGTTCCTGCAAAAATTTTTGTTCCGTTTATGGTAAATGAAGTGACAGTAGTAAATGGAAACCCGCTATTCACCGCAGTCCAACTGCCCCCGTTATTGGTGGATAAATACACTCCACCATAAATTCCGGCAAAAATATTTGTCCCGCTTATAGCCAATGATGCGATAGCTGCATGTGGCAAGCCATTACTTACATTATTCCAAAACGTTCCATTGTTGGTGGATAAAAACAAGCCTCCACCACTAGTTCCGGCAAAAATATTTGTCCCGTCTGAAGCAAGACTTTGGATACTTCCACCATAAGGGCCTTGAGTTTGTTGCCATTGGGCATAAGCAAACAAGTTGCAAAGAGTAACCAGGCTGAGGATAGAGAATAATTTTTTCATAGCAATAGGTTTTAGGGATTCATAAATTGTTTGTAACAACAAATATAAATATATTATTTTAAAAACAAATGTGGCAAATGTATGCAGTTACAATTTGATTGGTGTTTTATCTCCCAAGGGCGTTAGTCCTGAAGGAAGTAATGAAGATAACGTAGTACTGATCCCGGATGGTATTATTGTTTGTTTGTGCTTTAGAAAGTAATTCCTTTTTCGTCAGTTCTTAGATAAATAGGGTTACTCTGTTTTCAAACCTTTTACACCGCTTTTACATCCCTTCCTGTTTTATCAGAATTGCAACCTTTGCAGGGTTTTCAATTACTATTCTGTTTCTTTTATTATTATGTATATTTTTCTGGTCGTTTTTTTTCAATATCGAATAATTACGCTTTCTTTGTATAAAGATAATTTTATTATTAACCCGATTTAAAAAGGAGGTACAAATGCTATCAACGACTTTAATAATAATCCTTGCGATAATTACCATTTTCGCAAGCGGCATACGAATAGTGAGGCCAACACACAGAGGGTTGATAGAACGACTCGGCAAATACTATAAATTTGCGAAACCCGGGTTCCACTGGATGATACCCTTAGTGGACAAAATGTTTTTAGTTAACACTACAGAACAAATGGTTGATGCCGAACCGCAGGAAATTATAACAAACGACAACCTGAATGCAAGCGTAGATGCCCAGGTTTATTTTAGGGTGATTGAATCGGAAGAAAATGTAAAAAATTCACAATATAACGTGAATAATTACAAATGGCAGATTGTTAATCTTGCACGGACAACGCTCAGGAACATCATAGGGACGCTTACATTGAAATCTGCCAACAGCGAAAGAGGGAAAATTAATTCAGAGTTGCACAGGACACTCTGTGATGAAACCAAAAGTTGGGGGATTGAAATTGTACGAACTGAACTGAAACAAATCGACCCGCCCAGGGATGTTCAGGAAACAATGAATAAAGTAGTGAAGGCCGAAAATGAAAAAATCGCCGCCATAGACTATGCCACTGCGGTGGAAACGGCGGCTGACGGAGTAAAACGGGCAAAAATAAAAGAAGCTGAAGGGTATAAACAATCAAAAATTTTACATGCCGAAGGGGAAGCGGAAGCCATAAAATTAGTGAATGAAGCCGCTGATAAATACTTTACAGGAAACGCCCAGTTGTTAAAGAAACTTGAAACCCTTGAAGCATCGCTTAAATCGAATGCCAAAATTGTTATTCCCAGCGGAACCGAATTGGTAAATGTTATCGGTGATATGGCCGGCGTGTTGCCTTTGATTCAGAATAAGGAAAGAAAAGAAGTTTAAAAGGTCTTCAAATATTTATTATAAATATATTCCCGATACGAAAGAATTTCTTAATATAATACAGGGCTGCATACACACTACGGCAATCACTCGGTATTCCCCGTTTCTTGAAAAATTCTGTCTTGTTCAATATTATTAAACAAAATTGTTTGTTAGTAATGAATAAATTTGTATTTTTGTACTGGACAAAATTTTAATATATGATAATAAAATCGGTATTAAGTCAGATTATTGAATCGCAGCAATCGGCTCTCAGAAAAAGGGATAAAGGATTTACCAGGGAAGCATTAACTGTTTTTTCCAGTTATGTATCGCATGCATTAATTGTTTCCGGGATCCGAAGGTGTGGTAAAAGCACCCTGCTGGCACAGCTTTTATTATCAAAATACCCCAAGGCGTTTTATCTGAATTTTGATGATCCGAGATTGTTTGATTTCGATAAAAACGACTGGATGAGATTAGATGAAATAATTTCGGCATCTGGCTCCCGGGCGCTCTTCTTTGACGAGATACAGATTATAAATGAATGGGAACGGTATATCAGGCAGAAGCTTGACGAACAATACCGTATATTTATTACAGGATCAAATGCCTCGCTGCTAAGCAGGGAACTGGGTACAAAACTTACAGGCCGGCATATCAGCAGGGAATTATTCCCATTTTCTTATGCTGAATTTATATCCTTTAAAAAAATAAAACCTTCACGGGACAGCATTACAGTTTATATGAAAACAGGGGGATTTCCTGAATTTGTAAAAACCCGCGACACAGAGGTTTTAAATCATTTTTTTCAGGATATTCTGATTCGCGACATTGCCGTGCGGTATTCCCTGAGGGATTTGAAAACACTTCAACGGATGGCTCTTTATCTTATTTCCAATATTGGGCGTCTTATCACAGCCACTAAGTTAAAAAAACAATTTTCTGTAGGCTCAACAACAACCGTTATGGAATACCTTTCGTATTTTGAAATGTCTTACCTCTTGTTTTTTGTTCCGAAATTCAGCTATTCGCTGAAAGTGCAAAATGTGAATCCGCGAAAGGTTTACTCCATTGACACCGGTCTTGCATGGGTGAATTCCGCCTCATTTACCGATGATCTGGGCGCACTATTTGAAAACACCGTGTTCCTTCATCTGCGGAGAAAATACAATGAACTGTATTATTTCTCTGAAAAAAATGAATGTGATTTTGTTGCCTGTAAAAACGAAAAAGTTCTTGAACTGGTGCAGGCCTGTTATGTGCTCAATAACGATAACCTTGAGAGAGAAACCAATGGGCTTTTTGAAGCTATGGATTTTTTTAAACTAAAAAAGGCAACCATAGTAACACACGGGCAAAGCGACCTGTTAAAAAATAAAAACGAAACCATAAATGTGGTTCCGGCTCATGAATTTCTTTTAAAATAATTTTGAGCCTTTTTCTTAAAAATTCATATCTTGAGAAAAACATTCTTTGCCATGAAAACAATTTCCAAATCACTTCGATATTCGATATTCTTTTCACTTTTTATCTTTCTTCTTTTATCTTTGAGAAAACAAACCCTGAAATTTTGAGTTTAATAAAATAAGTTCTATATTTGCGTAACCGTTATTACGGTAATAGCTGTTACTTAAACAAAATTCATGATTTTTTATAACAGAAAAAATGAACTGCAACTGCTTAAGGAAGTAAAAGAATTTTCTTTTTTATCTTCTAAAATGACCGTTATTACAGGCAGAAGAAGAATTGGTAAAACAAAACTGATATTAAAATCGGTAGAAGACGATACATTCCTTTATTTTTTTGTTGCCCGGAAAGACGAAAAACTTTTGTGTGCGGAATTTATTGAAGAAGTCCAGAATAAACTTGGAATTAAGATTTTTGGCACTATTGAAAAATTTAAGGATTTGTTTGAATTATTGATGAACACTTCCATAAAAAAGCCATTTACCTTAATTATTGACGAATTTCAGGAGTTTAACAGGATCAACCCTTCTGTCTTCAGTGAGCTGCAAAATATCTGGGATCAGAACAAAGATAAAACAAAGCTGAATTTAATTTTCAGCGGCTCTGTTTATTCGATGATGAAGAAAATATTCGAACACTCTAAAGAGCCATTGTTTGGAAGAGCCGGTGAAAAAATCAATTTAAAACAGTTTAATGTTGATGTATTAAAGCAGATTTTTACCGAAAATTCTAAAAATACCAACTTTAAAGATTTCCTAGCATTTTACATTTTAACGGGTGGAGTTGCTAAATATGTTGAAATTTTTACAGATAAAAAAGCCTTTACATTAGATAAAATGTTAAACCTTATTTTGTAATCGTTCACAATATGTTTCTGCCTTAAATTTACTACATAATTTTAAATTAACAAATGAATCTTAATAACTTTTTTTTGAAGGATATAAAAGTAAGAGAATTATGTGGAAGTTTGCATAATGCAAATACCGGA
>JACREX010000179.1 GCA_016212695.1 Bacteroidia bacterium | reverse complement strand
TGCTGTTGTTACAATAATTTATGCTCTACGAGCAATACAGCGTAGCTGTTACATTATTGTAAAAACATGCAATTAGCTATAAAAGAACATCGTAGATGTTCCACATTTGAGCACAGCAAAACGATACAATCAGAAATATTCTGCTAATTTTTTGAATCTGATATTGTTCGATAAAATCGAGTGTAATAGGCATATCAATAGGAGTATAATCAGCAACATTATACGAGATATCGCCATATTTCAGATTTACAAAAAGCTGTTTTGGAATATAGTCGCCATAATCGCTGATAATAGTACAGGTTGGACCATAAGTACCAGCTATTCCATTTAGAACTGGACGGACCTTCACATTATAAGAAGTATTTGGTTTTATATATTCCTGAAATTGAATTAGTCTAAATTCATTATTATTATTAACAACACTTTGACTGATTCCCAAAGCCGTATTTTCAACTAAAAATTCATATTGAGTCGCACCAGATATTTCAGTAGCATGTAGAATTTGACGTAACGAAACATCCGTTGCACCGCAATCTGTACTAACCAGTTTTGTAGTTGGTAAAGGCATTCCCCAACTCATCACCCACACAGCCCCCCTGTCTGTTCCCCCATCATCATCTGCAAAAGCGGAAATGGCAATTTCAAGGTTGCCATCGTTATTTATATCGCCGAGAGAAGCGACGCCAAGTCCCATTTGGTCAGAGTTGTCAAGAGCGCCTGTAAAGCCGCCCTGTGTATTGCTTATTTTTTGATAACTTTTAACTGTACCATTAATGTTTAGGCATAATATCCATGCTGCGCCTCTGTCTGCTCCGCCGTCATCATCGCCCGTTGCGCCTGCAATAATATCAGGCATGCCGTTGCCGTCTGTATCGCCAAGGCTTTTTACCGAAACCCCAAAATATTCTGAACTATATAAACTTGCTGTAAAATTTCCCTGTGTAGCGCTTATTTTCTGATAAGATTTTACTGTGCCATCGGCATTCATGAAAAGAATATAAACAGAGCCTTTATTTGTTCCGCCATCATCATCCTGGTAGGAACCGACTGCAAGTTCGGGTACGCCGTCATCATCCATATCGCCAAGACATGTAACTGCCGCCCCGAAAAAATCTTCGTAATGCAATATGGTAGGAAATCCTCCATGACCTGCGCTGATTTTACTGTATGCTTTTACAGTGCCATTATGATTCAAATATAAAATCCATACTGCGCCTGTACGAACATCCCAGTCAGTATTTCGCCTTGCTCCAACGGCAATATCCTGTACTCCGTCGCCGGAAGGGAATGATTTAGCGCCGCCTGTTGTGTCGGGTGCCAAGGTATCGGCATGTGCAGGGTAATCGGGGCTGTATAAGGTATCGCCTAAAGATTTTGTTTGTGTTCCTGAAAAATTACCCTGGGTTGCGCTGATTTTTTGATGGGCTTTTACAGTGCCGTCTGAATTTAAAAAAAGAATCCACACTGCGCCGTTCCAACTGCCGCCGTCGCTATCATATTCCGAACCCACTGCTATATCTAAAACGCCGTCGCCATCGAGGTCGCCAAGAGGCGAAACCGCTGTGCCGAATAAAACGCCATTAGCAAGAATACCGGTGAAACCGCCTTGAGCGCTGCTGATTTTCTGACACGATTTTACGGTTCTGTCGGCATTCATAAACAGGATATAAACAGCGCCGCGGTCAGTACCGCCATCGTCATCGCGGCAAGCCCCGACGACCATATCAACAACGCCGTCATGGTCCAGGTCGCCGATAGTGTCAACGGAAAACCCGAACATATCGCTATTGTTTAACGGACATGTTAAATTACCAAAAAGAGAACTTATCTTTTGATAAGATACAACTGTGCCAACCTGCGCATTGGCAACAATACATAATAACAGCCCTGCCGCTATCAGCAAAAAGGTAAAAAGGTTTTTCATAGATTTATGTTTTTTAGATTATTATTCCGGTATTATTACAAAATTATAACAAATAAACCGGATATCTAAAATTATTTGAGTGAATTTTTAAACAAACGGGAAAATTAGAGGTAATGCAAACTTACCTCGCTTGTGCAGATAACTTAAAATCGGTTTTGTTGTATAATGAACTTAGAAGAATTTTGATCTCATATCCTTAATATTCGCCAGTTTTTTCAATGCTTCATAGGCTTTATAGTCAACCTGGCTCTGGATAGAATTCAACATATTTTTTTGCTCAACGGAAAAATCGGCGTCCTTGGCTTCGGTTTTGTTATCCACCGATACCGCATAAACTCCGTTGTTCCCTTTAAGAGGGCCGGATAGTTTATTTACCGGCATTGCGGTAACGGTAGCAATAACTACCGGTTCAATACCTGCTCCGGGAATTGAAAATGAAGAAAAACTGATATTCTCTGCAGTTCCTACGGTTGTATTCAGTTTAGCCGCCAATCCGTCTATGGTTTTCTCAGCTTTTATCTGATTCTCTAATTTTTGGATGAGCATTTCAGCTTTTTTATCCCTTCGTACAATAATTTCGATTTCTTCTTTTTTCTGTTCCACAGGGGCGGTTCCTTTTTCACGAACCTCGGCAAGCTTGGCAACCACAAATACATTCCCAAATTCAAATGCTTTTGAAACATCGCCTTTATTGGATTGATAAGCCCAGCGTACAAGTTCTCTTGGATTTTCAAGGCCAGCCACCCGTTTGTCGTTTTCGCGGATATTATTAGCGATTTTCTTGTTCATTCCTTTTTCAGTAACTGCTTTGTCAAATTTCTCTTTCGTATTATTGTCGCCGGAAAATCTGCTGGAAAGGGTATATGCATTCTGATAGGTTCTTGAACTTGGTTTTATAAGCCTTTCGATAGTTGCCACCATTACATTTTTAGCTTCTTTGCTTTTATCCACGATTTTAATAAGATGCACGCCGAACTGGGAAGTAACGATTACGAGTTCCCCTTTTTTCCCGTTAAAGCAGGCATCGTTAAACGGCTTCACCATCATCCCATGCTTGAACCAGCCTAAATCGCCGCCTTTCTGTCCCGATCCCGGATCTTTCGAAAACTTCTTGGCAAGTTCTGCAAAATCGGCTTTCTTTTCGATAAGTTTCTTTAAACTGTCTGCTGTTGCCTGAGCTTTTGCGCTGTCCGTATCCTGGTCTATTGAAATTAAAATATGACTGGCTTTAACTGAATCCGGCAAATTCTTTATCTGCAATAATTTTGAAATCATGTAGGTTTTATTTTCAAGATAGGGCCCGTAAATAGTTCCAATTTTTGCATCAAACAGGGCTGAATCCAGTACAGGCGCCATTTTCCCCTTGGTAAAATATGTTTCGTTAAACGGCACATCGGAATTAAGATTCACAAACTGCTTGTCGTCTTCGGCGCTTTCAAAATCAGTTTTTAACCTATTGATTGCATCACCGGCAGCCTTCATATCATCCTCGCTGGGATTCACTTCAAAGGTTACATACTCAATATCCCGTGAAGCATCCTGTTCGTATTTGCTCTTATTTTTATTATAATAATCATTAATATCTGCATCGGAAACTTTTACGGCGCTGTCGGAAACAGCGCTGTAATTCTGCGCAACAAATTTAAAGTTAAACTTAAAGTTCTTTTCATCAGCTTCCCTTCTGGCCTGTTCTGTTGTTATATACAAACCTTTTTTTATAAGGTTGTTATACTTTGTAACCATTCGGTCGCGCATAAGGGCATCTTCTACAAACAGCCAATAAGCCTTCTGTTTACCTGTCTGGTCCTGCTCCATATTTTTCAGGAAATGTACAACTCTTGCCGTATCAAAAATTCCGGTATTGGGGTCTGTGAACAGTTGCTTAACCTGCGGATGAATATTCCTTCCAAAGGTCATATCCTTTAATTCATCGGGTGTAACGGCAAGGCCCAGTTCATTATATTCGTCCTCCATTACCATCTGTTTGATGATTAAGTCCCAGGTTTGTTCACGGATCATCTCAACGGTATTTTCATCAAGAGACGTTTTGCCGGAATTTTGTTTTTGTATTTCGGCAATTTCATCAACTTTAGCCATGTATTGATGGTAATCTATGGATTTCCCGGATACTTCCGCTATCTCAAGATCCGATTCACGGGTGAGCGATTTGCCGGATCTCATCATATCGCTTAAAACAAATGCGAACAACGCGACACCGATCACTACTGCAATTACAACTCCCGCCCTGTTTCTTATGCTTTGTAATACTGCCATATTTTTAGTTTAAAGTTTAAAGTTTAAAGTTTAAAGTTCTTTAAACCTTTTTAAAAATTCATTTTTTCAGGTTGCGAATATAATAATTTTTCAATACCTGAAAAGCTTTTTTCTATTTTATCTCTTTAAAACAATAGTTCGATAATTTTGAGTGTCATTTTGGCGTGAGCCACGTTGTGGCAACGCTACTCATCGTGGGCTAAAGCCCGCTATTCGTGAGCGTTTTGACTTACCCCGACCTTAAGGTCGGGGTAATTGATAAAACGCAGAAATACCAAGGGCTTTAGCCCTTCATTAAAAAAAATTACCGAAGTTATTGTTAAAATATACATGAAAAATAAATCAATGTAAAGTGAAGACTAAGCTGTAAAGAAAACAAAGAGAATAAAAAAGGGGTAACTAAGTACCCCTCTTCAAAAAAATTGATTGGATTATTATTTTGAATTGATAAAATCCATCAGATCCTTTAATTCTTTATCATTTAAAATTACTTCAAAATTGTAAACATATTGGTTGCTTGATTTCTTTTCATCCTCCAGATCAATGATGAGCTGATACCTGACTTTAGGATTGATCTCTCCTTTCAGGCTTGCTTTTAACTTTTCGAAAGTTACTGCATTAGCAGTATAATTCTGCTGTTCCCAAATTATCTTGTTTTCAGGAACATTTTTCAGGCTTATATTTTTAACATTATATTTAGTTCTCCATGAAATATTGATAGAATCTTTTGCAAGAAAGTAGGAAGGATCATTTTTTGTACTGAAAATCAATGGCCTCAAGGCAAATTCAAAAGCATATTTTTCGCCTTCCATATTCGCATCATGAGGGTTTTCGAGTACTATGTTTATCTGGTACTGATGGCCTGTTTCAAGAGGTTTTTTAATTTCATTTTTTATTTGTTCGAATTTCAGCGTAGTGGTCGGATAATTATCGGATTTCCAGATAATGTTCGGAGAGGTAATGTCTACAATATAAATATGGCGGATTTTTAATTTGGTATCCCACTTGATCTCGATATCTTCGTTGTTAAAAAATTCTTTTGAGTTTTTGTCGGAAAAAGTGAGTTTGTCTTCATTCCCCCGCAGCGCTGTAGTTTCTTCATACATCGGGTTTCCAAGATAATTGGATACAAGGAATTCGCTGGCAGATTTCTTCATGTCTTTATCAGATGCGGCATCTCCCATGTATTTATTGAAACATTCCTGAATGGAAATACTCTTGCCTTTAGAAATCTCGATCCATTTGGTGGATTGCTTTTTTTCAAGACTGAACAGGCGGAAAATAGAAGTTTTGTCGGTTTCGATGCAAACGTCTTTCATGTTGTCCACTTCAATTAAAAAACCGCCCCCTGTCTTGTTCCAGGTAGAGATCACATCCTTTTTCCCGGTTTTGGTATTCTTGAGATACAACTGCCGAATGTCGTCTTTGCTCTGGATGATGAGTTTTGTTTTGGCAAAAGTCTGGATTGAAAATCCAAGAAGCAGAAAAACTGCCGCAATAGAAAGGGGTTTAAATATATTCATATTCAAATTTTTTAGTTAATAATCAGAAATTTACTTTTCGTCTTACAAAAATAATGCTAATTTTTTACAATCATCCAAAAAAAACTTAAAAAAATTACGAAAGTTTTGAAAACAGGATAAAAAAAATTTCAGCAATTGTTTTTCCGAATTATTTCTTCAAAACCGCTATTCTTTCTTCAAGGGTTTTAATTTTTGATTCAGCATCCGCCTGCTTCTTTTTCTCATTGCCGATTACCTGCTCCGGTGCATTTTTTACAAAATTTTTATTGGATAACTTCTTCTGTACAGAGGTAAGGAAACCTTTGGTGTAATCAATATCTGCCTGCAATTTCTTAAGCTCTTCCTCAACATCAATCAGGTTTCCGAGCAGTACGGAATATTCAGTGGTTTTAATTAGAAATGATGATGCGCCTTCTGCTTTTCCCGATACAGGTTTTATCCCGGAAAGGTTGCATAGTTTTGAAAGGATGCAGTCAAAAAATTTATCATATCCCGCTTCATCGGCAGATATATTCAGCGCAAGCGGATCCCTGATAGGTATATTTTTTTCTTTGCGCAGCGCCCGCAGGTTGCTGACCACTTCTTTCGTAATTTCAAATTTTTCTAAAATTTTTCCGTCTGCTTTTCCTGCTTTGGGAAGTTCTGATATCATTATGCTTTCGCCGTCTTTTCTCTGTTTGATATTCTGCCATAATTCTTCTGTAATAAAGGGCATGAACGGATGGAGAAGTTTCAACAGTTTCTCGAAAAAATCAATGGTGGTATCAAAAGTTTTCCTGTCAATCGGTTTCTGGTATGCCGGTTTGATGATCTCGAGGTACCATGCGGAAAAGTCGTCCCAGAACAACAGGTATGCGGCCATCAGCGCCTCAGATAATCTGTATTTACTGAAATGGTCATTAATCAATTCGATGGTATGATTCAATTTATTTTCGAACCATTCTATAGCTACCTTTGCATATTCAGGCTGTCCGGTTTTTTCATCTATTTCAAATGACTTCAATAAGCGGTAGGCATTCCATATTTTATTTGCAAAGTTGCGCCCCTGTTCCGGCAGGTTCTCGTCAAACAGCAGGTCGTTTCCGGCAGGCGAACATAAAAGCATACCGACCCGAACCCCGTCTGCACCGTATTTTTCCATTAACTGAATAGGATCCGGGGAATTACCCAGCGACTTGGACATTTTGCGGCCCTGCTTGTCGCGGACAAGGCCTGTGAGATACACTTCATGAAAGGGTTTTTCATGCAGATATTCATAACCGGCAATAATCATGCGTGCGACCCAGAAGAACAGGATCTCCGGCGCTGTAACAAGAACATTTGTCGGATAATAATATTTAATATCCGCGTTACCGGGTTCAGTTAATCCCTTAAATACCGAAATCGGCCACAACCATGAAGAAAACCAGGTATCCAAAACATCATCATCCTGACGGATGTCGTCAAGTTTAAATTTGGGATTCCTGCCTGCCGGCAGGCAAGGTGGGATTTGGGATTCCTGCCTGCCGGCAGGCAAGGTGGGATTTGAGATTTTAAATTGTTCAAAGGCTTCTTCCTTTGTCCGGGCAACAACTATGGAACCATCCGGCGCATAAAATGCTGGTATCCTGTGGCCCCACCACAACTGGCGCGATATACACCAGTCCCTTACATTCTCCATCCAATGCCTGTAAGTATTAATATATTTTTCAGGAAAAATTTTTATGTTTTTATTTAATACATTATCCAGCGCGGGCTTTGATAGATCTTTCATTTTAACGAACCACTGTACTGATAATTTTGGTTCAATAACCGCATCCGTTCGTTCAGAATATCCCACTTTATTAATGTAATCCTCTATTTTTACTATCTGTCCGTTTTTTTCCAGTTCTTTAACGATCAGTTTACGCGCTTCAACCCTGTCCTTACCAACAAAAAGTTGTGCCTTTTCATTCAGGGTGCCATTGTCGTTAAATATATCAATGGAAGCAAGATTATATTTCAAGCCGAGATTATAGTCATTGATATCGTGAGCAGGCGTTACTTTAAGGGCGCCTGTGCCAAATTCCCGGTCAACATATTCATCAAAAATCAGAGAGACGGATCTTTTTACAAGGGGAACAATAATCCGCTTTCCTTTTAAATGCGCATATCGTTCATCCTGCGGGTGAATGCAGACCGCCGTATCGCCCAGAATCGTTTCAGGACGCGTGGTAGCTATTATAATAAAGTTTTGAGTTTCATCATCAATAAAATATTTTACATAGAAAAGTTTTGAGTTCACTTCTTTATAAATCACTTCTTCGTCCGAAACGGCTGTAAGCGCCTGCGGATCCCAGTTAACCATGCGGACGCCGCGGTAAATAAATCCTTTTTTATAAAGATCAATAAAGACATTTATAACACTTTCGGAATAATGTTCGTCCATAGTGAAACTTGTACGGGACCAGTCGCAGGAAGCGCCTAATTTTTTCAATTGTTCGAGAATAATGCCGCCATGCTTTTCTTTCCATTCCCAGGCGTGCTTCATAAAATCTTCACGCGAAATTTTCGATTTATCAATGCCTTCTTCTTTAAGCTTTGCAACGACCTTGGCTTCGGTAGCAATGGATGCGTGATCCGTACCCGGAACCCAGAGTGCATTTTTGCCCTGCATCCTAGCCCTGCGAATGAGAATATCCTGTATGGTATTATTGAGCATATGTCCCATATGGAGCACTCCCGTAACATTGGGCGGCGGGATCACCATGCTGTAAGGAGTGCGGCTATCGGGAACCGATCTGAAAAAATTATTATCGAGCCAGTATTTATACCACTTTTTCTCAATTTCAACCGGGGTGTACTTAGTCTGTAATTCCATCTCTCAAAAACATTTTATGCTAAAAACGGGATAAAATTGGTAATCGGTTATCGGTTCCGTCTGCGACGGACAGCCATGCCTGCCGGCAGGTAATCGGTGGTTTCTACTGATTACCGATTACCGATAAAACTCATGCCATTCAAATTTAAAAATATGCACAAAAGTACACGAAAATATATATTAGGCAAAATAAGTGAAGGATTACTAATACAGCCGGTTATCAATTTCTGGAATTTGTTGATTTAATAGTAATTTGCTTATATTTTCAACAGCGTCCCAGATTTCCCATCCCTTTCTTCCGAACTCGTGGTAAATATGTATAAACGAAGGGTTGATTATGGTTTTGAAATTATCGGGAGTAAAACCTTTTTCTTTTGAAAAAGTGTTTCCGGGATTATAAAAATCTGCGATAAAATTATAATGTACAGGCAGCCTTTTCTGATTTTGAAGATTATGTTTCCAGGCTGTTGCAGCTAAAGTGCCCTGATCTCTTACCACCCAGTTTTTATCTTCGAATATCTGCATGGTGAAGTCGTGCCATGTGTCCATGAATGCCGCTGAATTTTTATTGAACAGGAAAACGCCGCCATTCCAATGCTGCCATTTTTTGTCGGGAATAGAGATACCGAATTTATTATAAATTGCTTCTGTCAAATGATCGCACTCCGGCATGTAGATATTTTTCCCGGCCTTATCAACCCAGGTTGTGCGGAATAATTTAAAACGGAATTCACTGTTCTTTTCAATTTGTTTGTAATAGTTTAAAACATGATATAAAACCGGAGCATCCGAATTATCAATCCAGAGTTTTTTAAATTTATCATAGCGTATGTTTTCATTAATCCTGAAATATCTGAATTTTGAAGGGAGCAGATACACGGTAAAAAAGAATTTTGCCAGCAGCGGAATGTTTGATATCGGGTTTCTCTTTATTGCATCAATAGCTCTGTAGAAATCACGGGCAGCCATATTATTCAGCAGTTCTTCCTTTCCGGAGTAAGGGTTATATTTTTTTATCAAATCATGGAGTTTAGATTTATTTTCAATTGATTTTTCAAGACAGCCGCAGTTTGTCGCATATGGGCTGAACTGGTCTATCCTGCAGTGATCGGATGCAAAGGTAACAGGCCCTTCCCGGTAGTTGAAAATTTTATCTGCTTCGCCGTTCAGGGCAATTACATCGCTGTCTAAGTAGCAGTAATTTTCCGAGAGGTCCAGACAGGTATGCAGCCTTGTTTTTAAATAGATGCTTGCCTGATGGTGTGTGAACTTTTCAGGCGCGCTTATATCTATTATTTCATGATGGTTTATTTGTTTTGAGTTTCTTTTCAGGTCGGTTACAACAAGAATCGTTTTTTTTGAAAAATATTTTAAACAGCGCAGGGAAAAATTCAGTGTATCAATATGCTTATCTGCGCCGCAAACAACAAAGACAAATATGTTTTTCCCCGGCATTTTAAACAGTGATTATTTTTAACATCCGTTTGCTTTATTAGTATTCCAGAATGAATACCATTTTTCAAAGACTGCTACCTTCCACAGCCGCCAGTGATCTTTGCGCAAAAGATATTTTTCAATGGTTTCTTTTTTAATTAAATTATCTGAAATTAATTTTCCCGGCAATATGTTTTCCCTGTACCATGTATAATTCATATAATAACTGTCCGGCCCTACAAATCCCTGTTTCGGACGTTTCATGATCGTATCCGGCAATGATTTCTTAATGTTTTCGTAAAGAAGGAATTTGGTATATTTTTCCCTGAAATAAATTTTCTCTGATACGCTGAAAATAAATTCCGCAATCTCATGATCTAAGAACGGAACCCTCGCTTCAAGGGAATTTGCCATGCTTGCCCGGTCCACTTTTGTTAGAACCAGTTCTCCCATGAATGTTTTTATATCGAGGTACTGAAATTTTTTTACTGAAGTTAAATCCGGTTTGTAATTCGCATCATAAAACCACTTTGTATTTTCAGGAATAGATGGGTGCAGGTCGCTAAGCAGGAGTTCTTTCAAATCGCTTTGGCCGAAATAGCCCATAGCCATGGCTTCGCTGTATTCATCCGTATTATATTGTTTTCCGCCTTTTAAAAATTTATCTTTTAATAAAAGCAATTTGTTTTGGATGCTTAGATTATCGGTTTTCGATTTATGCCAGGTATAGCCGCAGAACAGTTCATCGGCTCCTTCGCCGGAAAGTACGGCTTTTACTTTTTTTCCTGCCAGTTCGCTTACAATATAGGTGGGAATTATGGAAATATCGGCAATCGGTTCATCGTAAAAATATACTAATTTGTCAATAACATCTAGCGTTTGATGCCCGATGATTTTTGATTGGTGTTCGGTGTTGAAAATTTCTGAAACTAATTTCGCATACTGATGTTCGCTTTTGTTCCAGTTCTCGAACCCGATAGAAAATGTTTTTGCAGGATATCCGATTTTTTTCTGGTAGCAGACTAAGGCGCTGGAGTCATAGCCGCCGCTAAGGAACGTTCCCACCGGAACATCCGAAAGTATATGCCCTTTGACTGATTCTTCAATAAGAAAATTTATTTTTTCTATGGCGTCAGTTTCAGAAATTGAATGATCGCTGCTTTGCAGATCCCAGTATTTTCCTGTTTTGCAGTTTCCCTTTGCATCCAGAATAAGAAAATGTGCAGCCGGAATTTTATAAATGTTTTTCCATATGGTATCCGGCGCAGGGATATAGCGGTAGGTAAAATAATTGCAGAGAGAAGTGAAATTAATTTCTCTTTTTACTCCGGGATCAAAGACTATTGCCTTGATCTCAGACGCAAACAAAAAAGTGCGGGCATCCCTGTAAAAATACAGCGGTTTGATCCCAAACCGGTCGCGTGCAAGAAACAATTGTTTTTTAGCATTGTCCCAGATACCGAAAGCAAACATGCCTTTGAGTTTATTCACAACATCAGTTCCCCATTGCTCATATCCGTGCACGATTACTTCGCTGTCAGATTCGGAATGAAATGTATGGCCATATGACCGTAGCTGGATTCTGAGCTCTCTGTAATTGTAGATTTCGCCGTTGCATGTTAGCCATATACTCTGATCTTCGTTGCACATAGGCTGTTTTCCGTTTTCGCTCAGGTCAATGAGAGCAAGCCGCCTGTGCCCGAGAGCAACCATTTTATCATTTGAAAAATACAGGCCTGCTCCATCGGGCCCGCGATGCGCCAGGGTATCGCGCATCTTAGTAAAAAGCGCTTCGTCAACAGGCTGGTTCGAATTTATTTTTCCAAGAATCCCGCACATTATTGTCTTTTTATAAATCTTCCGGCAAAATATTTTTGTTCCTCAACGTGCAGCATCAGGGTATACCAGGTATATAACCAGCACGACTGCATAAAAAAGAAAAATGATTTTTTATAGGTAAAAGAATTATAAAGTATTTGCCGCTGTTCATAAAGAATGGCAGCATAGATTTTAATCCGGTGGTATTCCCTGTAATAATCATCTTTTAATAATTTTTTCAGGATTTTTATATTGTCCCTTTTGAACAAATTCTGTTCAATCCTTTTTGAAATACCCAGCGAATGATCTGTGTAAACCGACCATGTTTCATTAAAATAATAAAATTTACTGCCTTTAATGGAATAAAGATGAATAAACCAGTTCAGGGAGAACAGGATATTTTTATTGGTTTCAAAAAATTTTGAGAAATCTTTATTCCTGAAAATTAACGATGCTGTGGGAATGATATTTCTTTCAAGCAGATCCCATGGATGAAATTCGGTTCTATACCGGTTGAATTGTGAGTAATATTTAAAATTTTTATGGGCCTGTTCTTCTTTATTATCATCTTGTTTTACCGTGCATATTATTTCGGCATCGTGAAAACAGCCCGCATAATCCGGATGACTTTCTAAGAAATCAACCTGGGTTTGTAATTTATGTTTATAAGTCCAGTAATCGTCGCCATCCAACCATGTAATATATTTCCCGGTGCAATTTTCATAAATGGTTTTTCCGATTCTGGTTTGCCCGATATTTGTTTTTAAAAGCAAAAGCCTGATCCGTTCCGGATATTGTTGCTGGTATGAAGTCAAAATTTCCGGCGTTTTATCAGTTGACGCATCGTCAATAAGGATCAGTTCATATGGAAAATTAACCTCCTGCATCAGCACTCCCTCAATGGCTCTTCTTATAAAGAGATTATGGTTGTAAGCCGATATGGCAACGCTTATCAATGGTTTTTTTTCCGTTCCGGTCATTGCAAAAATATATTTTATTCCGACATTTTATTTTAATACAAGAAAAGCATACGCCACATAATTCTGATCATGACTGAAAGAAATATCAATTTTAAAATTATTCTTTTTGAATACGATAAACGGTATTCCGATTTCATTTTTGCCTATTTCAATATCAGAGTTACAGATAGTAAGACTTTCAGAAATCGCTTTAATGATATTATTTTTTATAATCGGGACCTGTTCCTCCGGCGCCGGAGAATCTGATTTTATAACCTGGTATCGGATCTCGGAAATTGATTGTGCATTTGTACTTGATATTGTATGAATATGATTTTTTGTAAGCGACGAATGAAAATAAAAATTCGTGTTTTCGTAACAAATATTTCCGGTTGCAGAAAGCGGATTATTAAATTTATCATAAAAAAAATCAGTCAGCGTGACAGCAAAATTTTTTGGCGAAAAACCTTTCCTGTTTCCGTTTTTCATGGAAATTTTATAGGCGCTTTCCTTGCATGTCCAGAAGAGGTAGGATAATGCGGAAATATCTTCTGAGCGTATCCGGTTCAGTTCATTTGCTGTAAATGCTTTTTCCAGGAACCGCGGGTTCGAAAAACTCTTCCTGTTATGAGGGCAATTGCGTGAGATTATATCATTTCCAATATAAATCATCCTCCGGTTTTGGATTTAATAACAGAGATAATATCATTTAATGTTATTATTTTTTCAAGGGTTTTATTATCAATTTCAATCCCGAAAAGTTCTTCTACGTCCAGAACAATATCCACCACGCGTGCCGAATTGATCTTAAGATCGGCAATGATTTTGGGGTTTTCCGGCGCGATGTTCCAGACTTTTTTGTCAAAAATGTATTTGTTTAATATTGCAACAACCTGCGTTTTGATATTTTCCATAATATATATTATATGATTTTATAAAAATTTGACTTTTGAAATATCACTCTTTATATTTTTTTTAAAATCAGGCATGCATTCACGTCGCCAAATCCAAAGCTCGATTTTGCAATGCAATTTATATTTAATTTTTTAAGAGTATGCGGTATTTTTTCTTCATCAATTATTTCTGATATCTCCGGGTGAATATCTTCGCAATTCAGCGAAGGGTGCAAAAAACCGTGGTTCATCTGGAGAATGGCAGAAATGGTTTCCATGGAACCGGCTGCTCCGATGCAGTGCCCGATCATTGATTTTAACGAATTGATATAGGGAAAATCGTTTCCTTTTCTGTTTAATGCATAAGCCCAGTTTTTTATTTCAATCGGATCGGCCATGGTGGAGCTTAAATGCCCGCAGATATAATCTATTTCAGAGTTGGAGACGCCTGCATCTTCAATAGTTTTATGAAGGCATTTGATTACTCCTTCCGGATTGGGCGCAGACATGGTACCGCCGTTTCTTTGCCCGCCTGCATTTATATGACAGCCCATGATTTCTGCATAAATTCTTGCATTCCTTTGTAAAGCGGTTTCAAGTTCTTCAATTACTAAAATACCTGCTCCGGCTCCGGGAACAAACCCGCTTGCAGTTGCGCTCATCGGACGGCTGCCCGAAGCGGGCGCATCGTTATGTTTCCAGGTGGTAACCCGCATCGCATCAAAACCCGACCAGCAGAAAGGAGAATACGCATCTGCCGCTCCGACGATCATCCGCTTTGCCTTTCCCGACAGGATTCTTTCATAGCCATTGATGATGGATTCCGTACCTGTTGAACAAGCCGAAGAATTAAAAGAAACCTGGTTTCCCACGGCAAGGATTCCCGCAAGGTTTGCCGAAGGCCCGCTCAGCATGGCGTGTTCAACGATGGTGCTGCGTAATTTTTTTATCCGGCCGGTTTGAGTCAGGGGCGTTATCCTTTCGCAAAAAATATCAACGCTTCCGATACCGCTTCCGATTATTATTCCGGTATCATAATCCACATCCGGGCTGTCCCACGGAGGAACTTCAATCCCTGCATCCCGCCATGCTTCAAGCGCGGCCAGCACAGAATAGATGATCGTTTTGCTCGCAGACGACAATCCATATTTTTCAACGACGCTGAGAAAAGGAGAATCCGTATAATCCGGAACCCCGCCTATCTGGCAGCCGAAATTCAGGTTTTTCAGTTCTTCGATGAATTTTATTCCTGAAATCCCTTTCTGAATCGAATCAAGGAACTTTTCTTTTCCTGTTCCGTTGGGCGCAACAATTCCAAGCCCCGTGACCACAACTCGTTTTTTCATATACTGCCGAGGTTAAATTTACAACTTCCAATCGTTGTCGCCACAAGTTCTTTATTGGAATTTTCCATCCGTATCCGGCTTTTGAGTATGTTGTTTCTCAGGTATTGCTTTTCTGCAGTGATAATAACCCTTTCTTCAGGTAAAACCATTTTATGGAATTCCGATTCAAAATGGGTAAGAACTGAAAAATAAGGATGATTGTTTTCATGAAGGCCCAGCAGGTAAATTCCAAAGCAAACCAAACCCGCCTGCCCCATGGCTTCCACTAAGATCACGCCGGGCGTCACAGGATTATTTATAAAATGCCCCCGGTAAAAAAAAGCGTCTTTTTTAAAGCAATAAGCGCCTCTGATAAAATTATCATTAATCTCCTCCAGTGTATCTACAAATCTGAAAGGTTCAGAATACGGCAGACGGTTTAATATTTTTCGTTCAATGTTTTTATCCATTGATTTAATTTGATTATTGGCAGTACCAAAGAAATAGTACATGAATTTTAGGCGTCATAATAAATATCGAATACCGAATAAGGAATGATAAATGTAGATAAATATTGTGTTTCACTTCAACGTTCGATATTTCTTGTTCAATATTCATTATTCAAATATTATAATGTATAATTTAAGTTAAAAGCCTTTAATTTGTTCGCCTCCGTCCACCCGGATAATTTCCCCGTTGATCCAGGATGCTTCTTCTGTTGTAAGTAAATAAATAACCTTTGCAACATCTTCAGGTTGCGTGAGGCGATTAAACGGGTTTCGTTTTTTTACGTTTTCGATCATATCACGGTAATTGGGAAAAACTTTCAAAGCGGGCGTATCTGTGATTCCTGCATTTATCAGGTTCGTAGTAATTCCATACGTGGCAAATTCAACCGCCATATATTTGCAGGCAGTTTCCAGAACCGCTTTTGATGCTGCCACTGCGGCATAATTAGTCAGAACCTTATGGGCGCCTTCGCTTGTTAATCCGATAATACGGGCGTTTTCTGCAAATAATTTATTTTCCAGCAATAATTTGCTCCACACTACAAAGCTGATACCCATTGAATTTATCGTGAACGCGAATGCATCCTCGTTCAGGTTTCTGAAAAAAACACTGTCCGCCTGCGCCGCTTTTTCTGCAGAAAGGCTGCCGATATTGCCGTCTGCAATCGAATGAAGCATCACCTTAACTTTTCCGTCCGTTCCCAGCGTTTCTTTGAGTTTATCAAGTATAATATCATGATTTGCCTTGTCGTTTGCATTGATATTTATACTAACCACGCTCACATTGTTTTTCCGGATTTGCTCAAAGTCCTGCTCAACAGCGGGAAGTTTGATTTTACGGTCTCTGTGAACAATAAAAAGAGAATATCCTTTTGCTCCCAGAATCCTTGCGGAAGCAAGTCCGAAACCGCTTGAACCGCCGAGAATAAAAGCCCAATTCATAGTACAAATAATTTATACAAATATATAATTAATTGCAGTTTTATCCTAAATTTGTGAAAAAATAAGCGCATGTTATCACGCTTTCACACCTTATATCTCGAAGCCACGCGGAACTGTAATTTTTCCTGCGAGAACTGTTCCGCAGGGTCTGGTAAAAATAAATGGAAAACCGCTGATGAATTATCTTTTGATGAGATCGCCAACCGGATTTTAGTACCTGGTTTCAAATTAGGAACAAGATATATCGAATTTTCGGGCGGTGAGTTTTTACTCAGGGAAGATGCGTTTGACCTTCTTGCAAAAGCGGATGAAATAGGCTACAGGATTGGAATTGCCAGTAACGGGACAACGCTGAATGATAAAACCATCCGGAAATTAAAATCCGTTCTCGGAGATAATATTTTAATATCCCTGGGGATTAATTCGTTCATAGACGCGGAAAATAAAAAATCCAGGAGTCTTGAAACAGATAAGGTTTTGAAGCTTATCGAAAAATTAGAAAAAGAATACATCCGGATGAATATTTGTATTACCATGGGCCGGCATACTGCCGATGATTTTGAGGAAACGCTGAAACAGGTCAGGAAACTGCAGTTGCCCTATAACAGGATTCCCTTTGTGCCGCGTAATTCAATGGCCGCTCACCGGATGTTTGATAAAGAAATTTTAAAAACAAAATTTCATCCTTTTCTCAGGAAATATTTTCACGGATATGTCAGCTATGTCCCGTTTTTTCTGCCGGAGGAAATATACCGGAAATGGTCGGGGCAATCGCAGCATGAATCCTTGGTTCCGACAAACCCTTCCGTGGGCTGCTGGTGCGGCTCTTTTTATTCTGTCAATCCCGAAGGCGAAGTGGCGCCCTGTCCGCTTTTGGGCGATCATCTTTCAGGCGGAAATGTTAAGAATACGAATCTTGAAGACATACTTTTTCATTCGGAATTGTTCAGAAAAATTATTTCGAGAAAACATTTCGGCGGAAAGTGCGGTACCTGCAAATTTAACTTCACATGCGGCGGGTGCAGGGCCATGGCATTCTATCATACCGGCGATGTATTCGGCGAAGACCCCACCTGTTTTATTAATGATATTTCTGATTCTGAACTGAAGGAAATGGAAAAAGAAGTTTCCGGTATATTCAGGAACTATGTGCGTTTGGCAAAATTCGGCGGTTTGTACAGCGATGATTTTATGGAATAAATCTTTTTTAGGTCATAGGTTAAATTATTTTGCTGTTCTATTGGTCTTAAAAAAATAACATAATCCTTTTCCCAAAAATCAAGCAGCGGTTAATTCATATTTTAATAATAACAAATCATTCTTTTCAATAGCTATAGATACTAAGGTTTGACCTTTTTTATCAGAAAATTCAATCTCAAACACATTAGTATCTAAAATTTCAACAATAGTACCTACCTGTCCTTTAAGTAGTTTTTTTTCAGGAATGTCTTTTAAAAGCGCAACTGCGTCTAATAAGTTAAAATCTGGTTTCATATATTTAATTTTAAATTTATAATTTTATGTAACAACTCGTTAGTCTTGGGTTATATTCATTTTTGAGAATAATCCAGCATGTTCTGATAATAAAGTTTTTTTCTAAAGTTTTATATTCGATATCAGCAAAATATCTTGAACCATATTTATCTTCTGTTGTTTTTTCTGTTTCGACACCGAGAATCTCGCGTAAAATAAAATTTTTCAAATCTTCTGCATTATCCTGAGTTAAGCCAATACAGGACTCAAACATATGCGCTTTATATTTGCCCACCGGATGTTCTTTACAAAGGCAATAATACTTTAATTTATTAATGTCAATTATAGCATTTTCTGCATTGGGTAACTTCATTATTGGGTAACTTCATTACATTATTATTACTACCTAAATTTCTAAAATAAAAAACTGAAAAGTGGTGGGAATATCTTAAATTTACATTGTTCCAAGAAGTTTAAGAAACACCACTTTTCAGATGAGTAAAAATAAGAAGAAAAAATCGGTTTACAAAACAAATAATGTTA
>JACREX010000174.1 GCA_016212695.1 Bacteroidia bacterium | reverse complement strand
TTCTTGTGCTGGCCGCCCGGACCGGAACTCCGATAGAATTCTATCTCTATATCGGATTTTTTTATATTGATAGCAGAGTTTGCAGACATGCGCAATCCAATTCAAAATCTATTTTGCCAATGTAAAGAATTGACCTCAAAAGCCTTTTTGTCATCAATGCCAAAAGCTAAGTATGGTGTCCACAGAATTAGGAAAAAATAAATCTGACCCTGTTTTTCTTTATTTTCAACCCAACGATTTATCTGTTTGCAATGGTGTCAAATCAACATCAAGAGTAAATATTTCCTTGCGGCTTTTTAAGCCTTTAACATAAAAGGCCCTATGATCTTCTTCTATCAAATCTTCAAATGGCAAGTTTTCTAATAAATCATAGTATTCCACACTCTCTTTCATTTTCCGGAAACATATACAATTATAGAACAGAAGGAATAACTCCGCAGAAGACATTTGTGCCTGGATAAAATTAGCATATTTGCAATAAAAGGTATGTTTTATCTCATGAGTTCTTTTATCAGAACCCTCCGCTTCTTTAACATATTTGATAATATGATATAGATGTCTAAAGTAATGACCGATTTCAGAGTTATGCTTATTGAAAAAAAACTGGTAAGACTCTTTAATAACCGAAAGTTTATCATTCTTATATTCTTTGACTCTATTGTAGTCATTTTCAGTGATGTTATAACGCAGGTGGACAATTAAAGGTAAGTTAAGAGATTTAGTTTTGGTAGAATATTTGTCAGACGTCAAGAATTCATAAATAGACTTTAAATCCCGGCGTGCTTCCGTAAAAAATTTTCTGCCATTGCTTTTGTATGTAGTTATTGCACCATTCTCATCATACGACCGGATTTCAACTTCTATACTATTAACTATTTCTTGCTGAGTCTTAACTAAATTATAAAAATTATTTTCAAATTGCTGAATTCTGAGCGCTTCGCTAGTTTCTACTATTCCCTTTCTTTGAAGTCTTAATGTGAGAAATAACAGTAAAACGCTTGTTAAAGCCCAGAAAGACCCTATTACACCACCGACAAAATCGCCAGTTCTGGCTGAATCCTCTAAATTAAGAGTGCCAGAAAAACTATAATCGTTTGCTATCAACCGAAAAACAAATACAATCCCAATAATAGCGCCCATAGAACCAACCGCTAATGAGAAAATTTCCAACCAATGTTCCGATATATATTTTTTCATGTGCAGCTGGTAAGTTGGGTTGAGCAAAGCGAAACCCAACAATTCATTCATACCCTACATCCTCATCAAATTGAATCTCACAACCCGCTCCCCAATCGCTCTTGTAAACGCCCTGTTTTACAAAACGATGAAAACTTGAATATGCCACCAAATGTCAAAATCCAAAGTTCAAATGAATATCGCATTGTCCCCCGCTGGCGGGGGATTAAGGGGGTGGACGG
>JACREX010000173.1 GCA_016212695.1 Bacteroidia bacterium | reverse complement strand
ATCGGATATGGCTCGCTTGATTTAGGTTGTAAATACACGCTTGCAAATGTAAAGTTTGAATGCCTTAATAGTAGCGACAATGAAGACCAGAGCGCATTAATAGTCTGGTGTCAATCCGGTTCAATAATTAAAAACATATCAACAAACGAAAAAATAGTTTTATAATCGCATTACCATGATATATATTTTTTCTATATTGCATATTATTTCTAAAATTTTATTCCTTATGAAAAAGTTCTTTACTCTTTTAATCTTTTTTTTTAAATTTATAAAGCATGAGCTATATATTTAAAATCCTTTTTCCCTTTTTAATTTTTCAATTGTATTTCGGCATTTTATACAGCCAAAATCTTTCATGGACAGTGTATGATACATCCAATACTCCTTTACCCGCACCTGGTTCTTCTGGTGGCTGGATAGCAGGCATGGTTGACGATCAATATGGCAATAAATGGATTGCTACCGGAATTGGTGTGTTTAAATGGGATGGTGCAAATTGGACTCTTTATAATTCGTCAAATTCCGGATTACCGCATAATGTCTGCCATTGTATAGCCATTGATAAATATAATACAATCTGGATAGGTACAGGATATGGCGGGTTAACCAAATTCGATGGAACAACATGGTATAGCTACAACTATTCAAACTCCAACATTCCTTATACCGAAGTGATAGGGATTACAATAAACAATAACAACGATGATATTTGGATACAAATGTATGATTATGGCATTGCAAGATTTGATGGTACAAACTTTACTCACTATTACTCTGGTAATTCCCCTTTACCGGGTGATTTAAATCTTGACCTTGTAATTGAAAACGATACCACGATTTGGGTTACTTCATTCGCTGGTATAGCAAAAAAGTATGGAAATATGTGGACTATTTATGACACTACAAATTCTGCGTTAACCAGCGATATAACACGTTACTTAACTATTAGCCATGATAACAAAAAATATGTAACTACTTCAAATGGCCTTTTTATTATTGATGAAAATTATAATCAGGCGATGCTTGATACCGGGTATTTTGTGATACCCTCTCCCTCAGTTTGGGGCATTATAGAAGCCCACGACAGCAGTATTTGGATAGCTGGTGATAACCTAATCCGTTACCGCGACGGAGTGTGGACTCACTGGGATATATCAGCTATTCAACCATTAAATATTAAAGAAGATATAAATAATAATTTATGGGGTTGGACTTCTATTTTATATTTATTTGATTATGAAAACAGTACTCCGGTTTTATTATTTCCTTTCAATATAGTAACAGCTTATCCAAACCCTTTTATAGAATCTACAATTATTAGCAGTTTCGGAAATGATATTGAAGAAGTAATTATTTTCGATGTAATGGGAAAACATATTAAAACGGTTACAGGCTTTTCTTCGCAAATCGAAGTCTCGAAAGAGGGTTTACGACAGGGTTATTACGTTGTACAAGTTAAATTAAAAAATTCAAAAAATTATTTAAAAATCAAACTAATAAAAATTTAGAAAAATGAAAAACATAATTATTGTAATCCTGCTTGCGCTATGCGCAAACAGCTTTGGGCAAACATGGCCATATTGCCTTGACTCAGCTTATTATTTACCAGAAGGGCAAAAATCGTATAATTGTAGCGGCACATCTTCTGCCTATACCGGAAGATATAAAGTTATATCAAATTACATTCCCACAACAAATGCTCCTGTTAAAACAATAAAAATTAATTTCAATGTTATTCAAAAAAGTGATGGCTCAGGAACTGGAGTTCTTTTAGATAATCAAACGGGGCGTGATGCATTGCAAGGGATTTTTAATTCATTTAAAGAAAGATATGAGTCACTAAGCGGGCCTTCAGACCCAATTGCCGGTGTTACATCACTTAACGATACCAAGTTTCGATTTGAATTGAATGCTATTTATTTTTATCAAAATTCGTCTTGTTATTATTATAGTTGGATACCTTCATTAAATGCCTATATTTCAAGTCCAACTGGTGCTAATCATCCGGAAAGGTTGAATGAACTAAATGTTTACTTTACAGGTTCTTCTGGTTCAACCAATGCTTTAATGCCAGGTGAATTTTTTTCTACTGATGATTTAGGCGTTGCAATATGCAACCCCAATTGGGCTGGTTTTGACCCAAATGTTGGGACATGGGCTAATGGTGGTAGTTTATGCCATGAAATAGGCCATTGTTTAAATCTAGCGCATACATATCCAGGGGGGATGGCCTACACTTATTCGTCGTATACAGACATGGTTACTCATGAAAGTTGGTTTGCTGATTTGTTCGGTCCTTCTACAACTCTAAATCCATATGGAAATGCATTTCATTTAACTAGTGCTTATCCGAGTCCTTGCCCCGATTGCCCCCCAATAACAATTTCAGGAGGTGCTTACCCATGGGATAATTCATATCAATATTCAGACAGGGTAACAAACAATTTCATGGGGAATCAGTGGAATGACCGAACCTATCTGTCTCCGAGTCAAATAGGAAAAGCACATAGAGCCGCTTACTTTTCTGCTTTACGGAAATATGTTAAAGATGATTGTTACGACATAAATAATCCGATTATCGTAAATAGTAACGAAACATGGAATTTTAATATCCGTTTATATCAGGATTTAAAGATACAGTCAAATGCAATATGCTCCCTTACCTGTCACCTCGAAATGCCCTATCAGGCTAATATTATTGTTGAAAGCGGGAGTACATTGGTTGTTGATGGAGCAAGTATATCCGGTGTAAACAATACAATGTGGACAGGTACTATTGATATAAAACCCGGCGGTTCTCTAATCCTCAAAAACGGATCACAAGTACTATTAGCCGGTACTGGTAAAATCCAAATCGAACGCCAAGGCGCCACCTGCGGCCACCTTTACTATGAACAAGGCGCAAGCATTGTTCTACAAGACAATGACACAAAACTTGAAATTGACGGCCAGTTGCATATTGGCGACAACGCCACCTTTACCTTTTCCGGCAATGGCGAAATATATTTAAAAACCCCATATCTTGGTACAAATTCAAACAATATCCTTTGTGGTACAAACTCAAAATTCATTCTAACGGGAGCAAACAACGACGATGTTGTTTTACATATCGGGTATAATGGCATGCCCTGTCCGCAAGACAACTTAGATCGGTTCACCATCACAAACGCTAAAGTTAAGATTGATGGTGGGTGTACCCTTGACCTCGGTTGTAAATATACTTTCACCAAAGTTAACTTTGAAAATGGGGGCGCTCTTTATGTTTATGGTACATCCGGCTCTATTATCAGCAACTGCGATTTCAACGGGGTGAATATTGTAGGCGCCCTCAGTAATTCCAGTAACGTTTTAAAGATACGCAATACAAAAATTCATGATACAGATTCACCCATAGGTTTGCAAACCACAGGAGGCGGTGTATACCTTTATAATGTACAGTTCTATATGTGCAACGAAGGCTGGCATCAGGAAGCAATGTCGCTGCCAAGTACAGTGCAGAATTGTACATTTACAGAATTTTGGAATTATGGCATTTACTGTACATCTGCAGGTTCGGATTTGCGTCTGATTAATACCGCTATTACCGGTTTTGGTGCAAGTGTGAATGATGCAGGTATAGGAATTTACGCTCAAAATCCGTTTTCTTTAAATATGCGTTGTTGTACAATTTCAGATAATTATATAGGTATTTATGCGGCTGGTTATTGTACATTAAACATGAGTTCCTTCTTAAACGGCGGTTATAACAATATTTCAGGTAATCAATTACCTATTCAGCTTTTTAAGGCAAATACAATCAATATTAACGGGGGATATAATAATATTGCAGCGCTATGTCCAGGGTATTTCCCGTATTGCAATTTACCAGATATTACAGGCACTATCTGCTCACCCTCGCCAGACGATGGAACATTTTTATTAAATAATAACCAATGGTACTCCTCTTGGTACAATAATCCACCAAATCCATCCTATAATTTTAATTCAAACAAAGTGCAACTTTCCTATCTTGATGATGGTGGATATTATGTTAATGATGAGTCTCCAACTCAATTTAATTCCACCTGCGGCTGGAACGACAACCCCCCAACCCCTAACCCTGCAAACCTGCTCCGTGTTTGCGCTTCCTGTACTAATATTACAACACCCCATTTCAACAACATTCCCTACAACGAAGCTGTGCGCATTGCCATTTCAAACATAGCCTGCCCCGATACTTCGGGGGAACTCGAAGACAGTACAAAAAACGATTTAACTGCAATTACCATGTTTAAAGAAATTCTTATGTATTCCATTCCCGCAGGCAACACTTCAATGAAATGGCTTTCAGATTTAGCCTTTGCAAAAATGAATGCAGCATTATCTAATGCGTTTGCAACAGGCCGTATTACAACAGCCGATAATACAGGCGCTTTACACGCATCTGTTCAGGATGTTCTTGATGTTTATTCTCTATTCGCAGCGCCGCCCACTCAGTCAAATTATCTCAACCAGTTTTATCTTGACTTTTCCAAAGCCCAGATTTACCGCCTTGCAGGGAGATACGATTTAGCAAAAAATTATCTCGATAATATTTCAAACTGTTATATCGGCAATGAAGAAATACGCCAGCTAAATAATGCTAAACTCATTGTAAATGCAGAAAATTTGTTAATCACAGAGCAAATACCCAGGCAGCAATTCAATACAATGCTTAAAGCCCTTGTTCCACCTGCTATTATAAGAAATGATATCAGCGCAAATGCAAATATAAACTCCACTGCACGGCTCGGCCAAAACGTAAAAATCGGGGCAAACACAACCATCGAACAAAATGTAACAATTGGCAACAATGTAACTATCGGGAATAATGTTACAATAAAAAAAGACTGCATAATTAAAGACGGTGCATCTATCAGCGATAACACCGTAATAGAAAAAAGTAACACCATTGGAACAGAAAACATCATTGGTAAAAATGTAACAATAAAAAAAGAATGTGTTTTGGGCGATAAAGTTACTTTAGCCGACAATACAGGTATTGAAGAGACATCAAAAATCGGTGGCTTTGTAACAATCGGCGTTAATACGAAATTCCAGAAAAACGCAAATATTGCCGATGGCACAAGCATAGGAGTAAATGGCAATTTCGACAAAGACATTAAAATAGGTAGTAATGTAACTATCCTTGATAATGCTGTTTTCAGAAAAGAAATACAGGTTGGCGACCGTACTACAATTGGTAACAATGTTACAATCAATCAAACTGCAAAAATCGGCAGCGATGTAAAAATAAACACAAACATCTCTATCGGCAGCAATGCAGTTATCAGCGATGCCCAGACCATTACCGCAAACGTTGCAGCCAATGCGCATATAGGAACCACTACGCCAACAACGCCCGCTATTCCGGGCCAGGTTGTTTACAACTGCACATTTGCTCAAACAAACGCTAAACTCAGGGTAAACATGCTTAACGGCTTCACCGCATTTATTCCCCCTTCCCAAGGGGGAACACAAGGGGGTTTGCTCTTTACAACCAACCAACCCATAACTTTTAATCCCAACACCCTTTCCTTAAACTACCAATGGAATTTTGGCGACTGCTCAGTTATTCCCCCTTCTCAAGGGGGAACACAAGGGGGTATTGAAACACACACATACACAAAACCCGGCGTTTATGTAATTACACTCATTGAAACCGTTAAATGTACCACTGTAACCTACACCGGCGCAATCACGGTTTACCCTGCTCCAAATGCAACATACTCAAATCATCAGCAACCGCTTTGCAGTGCAAGCAACAAATTCAAATTCGACAAGTCAAACAATGTTGGCGATTTACACACCATTCTTTATAACTGCCAGACAGGTTTATGCAGCAACGATCCTGCAGGGCTTGACACTTCGCTCTACCGTGTAAAATTCAACTGGAATTTCGGCGATGGTATAGTTATTCCCCCTTCCCAAGGGGGAACACAAGGGGGTTTTGCCGAAACCTTTACCCTGAAACAACTTGCACAAAATGCCGACAGTAATATTACCTGCACATTCCCGCAATCCGGCGCATACCCTGTAACGCTCACAGCAACACTCGAAGTTAAAAACAAACTCACCAATGTGTGGTCAACTACAGATGCCATACGCACATTCTCCGACACCATCCATGCAGGCGAACACATCACCGCAGACTTTGAATTTACACAACCAGTTTGCTATAACGATTCTGTCCATTTCACCAACAAAACCATGTACGGCAAGCAGCCTTACACCTCAAGTTGGAACTTTGGCGACAGTCCTGTTTACGTCAGTCATCCGTCATCCGTCGTCAGTCATAAATTCCCCTCCTCCGGCATCTTCCCCGT
>JACREX010000010.1 GCA_016212695.1 Bacteroidia bacterium | reverse complement strand
GGGCTCATATCTTTTATGTTTTGATTAGTAACATAAATGTAATAGATATGAGTCTTTTTTCAAAACAAAATCATAACGTAATCTCTCTTTTTATCAACAAAGTAATGAACATCATACTCCTGTTTTTGGGAGGTAGTCAAGACAGGAATAAATTATAAATAAGCTGATAATCAGCGCTCAAGCTGTTTTTTCAGGGCAATTCTGAATATTGTGCCGCTGTTGATTTCAGAGCTTTTGACAAAGATTTTGCCGGAATGGTAGGTTTCGATAATTCGTTTTGACAAGGAAAGGCCGAGCCCCCAGCCTCTTTGTTTGGTGGTATAACCGGGTTGAAATATCGTTTTGAATTTTGATTTCGGAATGCCTTTCCCTGTATCTTTTATATCAATATAAAGCACCTGTACATTGTCGGTAATATGGATATCAACGGCGCCGGCCCCATCCATCGCATCAATTGCATTTTTGCACAGGTTCTCGATTACCCATTCAAACAAGGCTTCATTTAAAGGCGCAATAATTTCATCTTTTTCTGAAAAATGAATATTGAATGCGACCTTGCTGGATGTTCTTGATTTGATATAATGGGTTGCTCTTGTAATTACCTCTAGGATGTTGATGCCAACAAGCACAGGCGCAGAGCCGATTTTAGAGAATCTGTCTGTTATGGTTTGAAGCCGGGATACGTCTTTTTCTAATTCAGAAACTAATGCCTGATCTAAATTTTTAAGTTTCAGAAGTTCTGTCCATGCCATCAGCGAAGATATCGGAGTGCCCAATTGATGCGCAGTTTCTTTAGACATGCCAAGCCACACCTGGTTCTGTTCTGCCCTGCGCGAGATGCTGAATGCAAAATAAGAAACAAGTATGAAAAGGAATATAACCGCTAATTGAATAAACGGGTAATAGGCAAGTTTGGTAAGCAAGATTGAGTTTTTATAATAAATAAAATTTTTATGCCCGTTCAGAAGTTTTATCTCGATAGGTTTGTGCTGCTGTTTCATCACTTCCAGTTGTTCTTTCAGATAAACAATATTATTAGACCGCAGCGAGTCGAGATTTCTGTTGGAAATAATACTGTCATTTTCATCCGTAAGAATTACAGGAACGGTTTCGTTGTCTTTTACAACTTCAAAAACAAAACTTATATCCTGATCGGAATTTTCAATATTGGCTAATTGTTTTGTGCCTTCTGCCCAGAGTTTAACTTTTTTGCGCTCTTCTTCGGAAAGTTTTTTTACAAGGACATTGGTATACCAGAGCGAAGAAATCCCGATAATAACAGCGGCGATAAAAAGCAGCAACTTCCAGGTTTGTTTTTTAGAGTAAATGTTCATTACCAACGCGTATCTTTGTTATACTTTGAATGGCTTAATTTTAAACATTTTTCAAATGGTAATCAGTAATCAGTAATCGGTATTCAGTAATAAAAACCACCGATTACTGTTCGCCGCAGGCGAAACCGATCACCGATTACAAAATGTATTAATCCCATTTTTAGCATATCATTACAAACGGTATTAAATTTTTTTGGTTGCAAAGATAAACTTTTTCTGAATCACCGGGTTTTTGTTATTTTTCATCCGACCGGTCTTTTTCACCTTCGCTCTCTTCGTCCCACTTTACACGGATTTTTTTCTGTTTTTTCTTCTTTTCTTCCTCTTCTTTTTTCTTTTTATTGTTTAGTATGGATGTGTCGTTTTTAAATAAGCCGAACTCTTCGTTAAGGATGGTCTTGAGATTTTTTTTCTCTTCTTTAACGGCTTCTTTGATGTTTTCCTTCATTTTTTTTGTATCATACGTAATCTTAAAATTATCTGTCGTTCCGCGGATAATCAGGTGCAGGCTGGTCTTGCCAAGCCCGTCGTCTTCTATTATTCCGAATTCTTCGTTTTCTTTTTTATTCTTTTTTGCCTTTTTAAACAGAACGTCTGAAAGCAAAACCTTCAGCCTGTAATCTATTTTATTATCAAAAGTCTGTTCGCCAGAAAGAGTCAGATCGATGGCAGACGAATTGATATCCATCTGAGGAATCATAATCTTTTCATCCTTGATAAGAATATCATTTTTAAGATCAGAGAATTTAATGCTTTTCAGATCATTCAGGTTAATAAAGCGGGCAAGTTCTTCCATAGGTTTAAAGTCGTTCAGTTCGCCGTTTTTTATCAGGACAGTACTGATAACAACTAATTTTTTCAAGTCGCATTTCAGTTCCGGCGACCATTCCGAAGACAGGTTCACATCGGCAGTTACGATACCTTTTAAATGCTTGTCTTTAATAAAATCCTGCCCGAAATTATTGAACGAAGCGAATGTGTTTTGTATATTCAATTTATCAAGATTTGTATGCGCCTTGACCGAAATATTTCCGCCTGCATTCTGTGATATAACGCAATCGCCGGTTATACTTCCCTGCGGCGCCTGAAGCGAAACATTTTCGGCAGAAAGAACCTTGGATTTGTATACTAAGTTCCCTTTTACATTTTTTGCGCTGAACCCGGAAAAAATAAAATTTGCAACCGATAAATCCACATTGAAAGTTACATCTTCGGGAAACGATACTTTTAATCCTGATTTTGTATCCCCCGGTTTTTCCTGCAATACCTGGTTCATATTCAGATTTGAGCAGGCCACTTCTCCTTCCACCGAGTATTTTTGATTTGACACCATGAAGTAACTTACCATGTTTTTTAGAATGCCTTTTATTTTAAAATCATTGTCCTGCACATTCAGAGAAAGTGAATTTATTTCAAGATCATTGTTGTCGAAAGTGAAGATGCCGTTGATGTTGGTATATCGTCTCGGATCGTCTTTTATCTCAAGGTTCATTTTTTCCAGGATCAGCATGCCGTTCGACCGGGAGTTTCGGAAGTCTTCGGTTGTAAGTTTATTTAAATCGCTGATGGCTCCTGCAAATTTTACATTTGCTTTCAGGATTCCATCAATATTCTTAATAATGTCGAATTTGAAAAATTCCTGCAATTCGTTCAGCTTAATATCTGCATCCGCATTGAATTCTATTTTGGAATGATCTAAGTTTTCTATCAAAAACTCACCGGAAATATTGCCGGAACCTATTTTTGATTTTACCTTTTGGAGCCTGATAAATGAAGAAGTCGGGCAATTTTTGGCGCCGTTTGAATAGGCGCCGTCAAACGAAATACCTGCGAGTTTTAAATTGGATCCCGCTTTTGAAATCACACCGTTTTCAATGCCAAACTGGGATTCGATATGAATAAAATTTGCACTGTCGATAACTCCTGAAAGATGCGTTTCAAAATAAAAATTACCATCGCTGGTGTAATCTTTTTTCAACCGGTCGTATTTTTCAGGCAAAAGCGAAAGGAACGACTGTATATTAATATTTTCCCCTTTTATGGAAAGGTTGACGGTATTCTTATTTTGCACGTTGATATTGCCTGAAACATCTAAGTTTAAATCGGCAACAGAAACCCGCCCTTTTTCAATGGTAAAATTATTATTCTTTACTCCCATCTCCATAATCACAGATACATCTTCCGATTTAATATAATGAATATTATCCATGGTAAAGTTATCGGCAAATAATTCCCCCTTTGTGGATAAAGTATAGCTGTCCGAAGTAAAATCGCCTTTCAGGGAAAAATCTTTTGAATGCGCCTGCAGGCAGATATTATGAAGATGATCCACATAAATAAATTTTACCTCGGAGAATGTGATCTTTTTAAGTTTTAATTGAAACGAAGAGGTGTCTGAGGCCGCGCCGGATTTCCAGAAATGATAGTTGTCTTTTCCTTTTCTGTCAGTAAACAGGCTGATATTTCCCTTGATCACATGAATCTTTTTGATCTTGTATTTTTTTTTGAAAATATCGATCAGGTTGAACTGAAGAAAAACATTTTTTGCTGAAACCAGAGTATCGGGCCTGTATCCGTAAAATTCATTTTTATTAAAACCTTTGGCAGATTTTACGACCACATTCACAAACTCAACCGATGCGTCCGGGAATTTTTTAAAAACCGTGAAATTAATTTTATCTACTTTTACTTCAGCCCTCAGATTTTTATTGATTTCAGAGACGATGTATTTTGAGATTTCATCTTCGTAACAAAAGGCGATAATCAATCCGCTTCCAACCATCAGCAGGATGAGTCCGGATAAAATAATTAATGAATATTTAAGTGTTTTTTTCATTGAAAAAATCAACCAAACTGACAGAACAATAATACGAACATTTTTAAAAGTATCCTTTGAATGGTCTATATTAATACATTTTATTTCTTTGTAATCAGTAAACGGTATTCGGTAAAAGAAAACCGCCGATTACTGTTCGCTGTAAGCGAAACCGATTACTGAATACAAAACGTACAATTTTAGCGTTCGACTAAGCGTTCGACTGAGCTCACGCCGAAGTCTCGTTTTATAGTAGTTAATAACGCAATTTTAATGCCCGTTATTGTTTATGCTTTATAACACAATGGGATTCTGTTTTTCATGATTTGAATATATTTGTATAATTTCCGAATTGAAAAAAATAATTTTTATGAAAAAAATTCAACATATCAGTTTAGTAATTTCATTGTGTTTTTTTTATGCCGGATCGGTTTCCGCTCAGGATGATTCTCCTTTTTCATTGGGAGCGGATGTAATGAGCCGTTATATCTGGAGAGGCGTGAACCTGGGCGGCAGCAGCCCGAGCATTCAGCCCTGGTTAAAATATACTGTGTCAACGAAAGATACAACCCACGTATTTACTGTCAGCGCCTGGGGGGCTTATTCGGTAGCTGAATTTAAAACACAGGAAACAGACCTGATCTTATCTTACACTTTTAAAAATATGGTCACTTTCTGGCTTACCGATTATTTTTGTTTTAAAGATACTATATTAGCACGCAATAAATATTTCAACTACAATCAGAAAACCACAGGGCATATATTTGAACCCGGCATCTCATTTTACGGCACACAGGAAATTCCGTTCACCTTAAGTTTTTTCATGAATGTGTATGGCGCCGATGCCAAGAAAACAAAAGAGATCAGGAACGACACCGTGATTGCAGGCGATATCTTTATGTCGAAATACATCGAACTGGGGTATAAAAAAACTATTAAAGGAGTGGATTTTAATCCTTTTATAGGGGCCGCTCTGGATGATCCGAATGAAAACAAAAGGGAACCGGGTTACTATGCCAACAAATCGGCCGGAGTGATTAATCTCGGTATCAAGGTTTCAAAAAAAATAAAAATTACCGATAAATACGAACTGCCCGTTCAGGCCATTCTTATTACGAACCCCGAAGCGGAAAATATATATTTTGTTTTTGGAATTTCTTTTTAAACACGGTTTAGTTTTATTTAATACTTCGGACAGTTTTTATTTATTTTGGGCTAAAGCCCTTTATTGTTCGGGGTTTTGACTAACCCCGACCTTAAGGTCGGGGTAATAAATAAAACCACCTATTTATAAGGACTTCAGTCCTTTCATGAAAAAAATGTC
>JACREX010000171.1 GCA_016212695.1 Bacteroidia bacterium | reverse complement strand
GTTTATCCCAATCCTTACCGGGATTATGTTTCGATCAATTATAACCTGTATAAAGCCGGAAAAGTTTGTGTTATTATTTTTGATATACACGGCAGGAAAATTGAAACTATTGTTGATATGAATCAGGCAGAGGGAAATTATCTGTACACATTCCATGTAAAAAGTAAAGGACTATTGCCAGGCAATTACTTCATTCAGTTACAGGTGAACCATTCCGTTTATCTGAAAAAGATAATTCAGATTGAATAAAGATTGCAGAAAGCCGGGGTTCATCTCCGGCTTTCCTGTTTTTAATAGTCGCTATAACCATTAAAGAGGCTGGTTCTTATACCCAGGAAAACAAAATTATTTTGTGTTGTAAGAAGCGTATTTTTTTGTTGCCTGTATATAAATCCCGCTTCAATTCTAAGATTATTTTTTCTATTGATGAGATAAGAAATTTTTAATTCATTAAAAATAATATTTGTTTTAATTCCCTGTCCAATCTGATTTTTGTATTGGTTAACCGGAATATTATGCGTAGAAGGGATTGGAGAATAGAATGTGGGCTGGTAGATATTCTGCCCGAAATGGCTGTTCGCTGAATCAATACCCGCTATAGCATACATGAATTTCAGTTCAAAGAACCAGCGGTTTTTATTATACCGAAGCAATGAGTATGACTCCCAGAAATTAGCTCCCAGCGGATGTGCAAGAGGCTGATTAAAATGTCCGTAGTTTTGATGCGACATGCGATGAGAATATGTATAGGGCCGGGCAGCATTGAGTTCTGTCTGAAAGTAAAGATTTTTCATCTCAAACACATCGAATATTTTTATACCCAACTGAAATGCCTGTTTGTTCATCCATGAGCCATAGTTGATGGTTGTATCGCCGGGTTTAAAGAGATGTTTAAAATCGTTTTTCAGGTCAGGGGTAACCATGTCGTCAATCACAATCTGGCCATATAAAATATGGCGGTAGTTAATTTTATATTTAATATTTAAACCCATCAGGGCATTATCGGGCGAGCCTAAAGAAAACTCTATGGGACGGAAAAAAATAACCGGATTTGCATAATTTACATCAAAACCGCGAACCCCCGTGCTGTCCCGGTCTTGCCAGATAATAGCCTCATAAAAACCGATGTTTATTTTTTTGGTCAGGTTCCAACTCAGAAAATGAAAAGTCCCGTATTTATTGTAAAAGTCCCGCCAACCGGAAGAAGCAGCGTTTCGGATATCTTTAAAATTTACCCAGAGGTTAATATATTTTATTTTCCAGATATTGGTTTCTATTTTCAGATACGGATAATTGTATGCATTCTCTGATAATATCAAGGACCGGTACCCATCGCCCCAGAAATTTTTTCCGAACCCTGCTTCAAAAATAAAATATTTCGGCAGCGTATATGCTAAGTAAAACGAAGGGTTATGATATTCATAATAATCTCCCGCCTTGTGAGCAAAGCCTTCGCCGGGAATGATGTGCAGGGAGTCAACAGAGGATTTTAAATAGGAGGGTAACCCGGAATAATTATAAAGCAGGTCTGCCGAAAAAACCAGGTTTTCCGCTAACCGGCTTCTTAAAGCAATCCCGCAATCCGATTCAAAAAAAAGGGTTGAATTTGAAAAATCATACGCTGAAATTATTGCAAATAAAGGATCTGCAACAAGCGTAAAATTTCGATTTTTATAATTGATTAAATTCTCTGAAAAAAGTTTTTTTGAAAGGATTGAACAGGAATTTTTATTTGAATCTAAAGATACATATTGAGTAAGCTGATTTTGATAATAGGGCCTGATGGCTGTGTGAAAATTATCTCCGTTTTTATTAAATGCCGATTCAACAGGAAAGAAATATTCCGGGCTTGAATGGTTGTGAAAAGGCTGCGAAAACGAAGCATGAAAAAGAATAATCAGGAACAGAACAAAATAAAATTTTTTAAACAAATTTGAATTGCCTTCATATCTAACCTTTATTTTCGCATTCCTAAAAATCATAATAAAAATTTGAAAGCGATGTTCTCACGCTAATGTAAATGAAAAAATCGTCTTTAGAAGATAATGCAGCCTTTTGAGTGCGGTTGGAAATACCTATGCTTACATTCAGATTTGTTTTGGGATTGACAATATACGTTAACCGGAAATCTTTATACATCAAGGTTGTTTGTACTCCCTGCAGAACTTTATTTCCCCACGAAGGATATCCCAGTTGGGCATTTTCGTCGGGAAGAAAGATATTATTTCCCCAATGGGAATTTGCGGTGTCTGCTCCATACATTGCATAATTGAATTTTAATTCAACTAAGAAATCTTTCAGCCGGTACCGGAGAAATGAAACGCTTTCGATAAAGTTTGCTCCCAGCGGGTGCGCCAATGGCTGTCCATAGTGGCTGTAGTTTTGCAAGGGTTTTTTATGAGCATACACATAAGGCCGCACCTGGTTAAATTCTGTCTGGAAATTCAGGTTTTTTATCCGGAATAAATCAAACGCCTTCAATCCGCCCTGAAAACCATATTTTTCGAGGATATATCCTTTCCCTTTTTTTAAACCCGCAACATCAAAATCATCTATCAATAACTGACCATACAAGAAAAGTTTATCTGTAATTTTAATTTTGCCATTCAATCCGACTAATGCATTATCCGGCGAGCCTAAAGAAAACTCAACAGGTCTGTAAAAAATCACCGGGTTGAGATAGTTGATATCAAATCCTCTCTGGAATCCGGTTGAGTCCTGATAATTCTGCCAGATGATGGCTTCAAAAAATCCGATTTGCACCCGTTTGTGAATGTTCCAGCTCAGATAATGGAATGTCCCGAATTTTTTATAAAAACCGCTTTCATAAGAGTGGGGTGCGGTCAAATCCATAAAAGATGCGAATAAATTAGTGTATTGCAGTTTCCAGATGGTTGTAGTAATTTTTAAGAATGGGTAATTAAATGAATTATCAGATAGTAAAAGCGACCGGTATCCATCGCCGATAAAATTTTTACCGTGTCCGAACTGGAAGTTGAAATATTCGTTGGGAGAATACGAAATATAGCCTGTTGCATAGGCATAATCCCATCCGTTTGTATTGGCGGAATCCCTCTTGAAAGGTTTAGGAAATCCCTGGCCGGGAACAATTATATTATTTGTGATATAATCATTGATGTACTCATTGAAAAACGTTTGATTCTCATAGAACCGCGATTCAAAGTGAAGTTTTTTTGTAATATCCCCCTGTACAATAAGCCCGCGGGTATTATTGTACAGGTCTTTGTTATACCCTTTTTGTTTTGACACTTCAAAATTGAAAAGCGGATCAATAGTAAGATGAAAATCACCGGTGTCTATGATTAAAAAATTTTCGTACCTGAGTTTTCTGTGAAACAGGGATATTGTTTTATTATCAAGGGTTCTGTTAATCAGGATAACAGAGTCGGTATTGAATTTTTTTAAAAGTTTGGATTTGTCTATAGGTTTAAAAGAGTTATGTAATTCGTAATCCGGCAGGGAAGCGTTTTTTTCAAAGATGTTAAGGTATTCGTTATTCAGGGGGATTAATTCCTGCGCAGTTAAAGCATAAGAGCCAATGAGCAAAAAGACTACAGGAAATAATATTTTAAAGATCATCGGAAAACAGTTTAATGTATGTGTTATAACGACTGTTTTCAAGCCGGCGTAAAGAGTTTGTTGTATATCGGAATTAAAAATAAATTCTTTCTCCTTTATTATTTAAGCTTTTTTGTGAAGCCTCGATCATTTCGATGATTCGTAATGCATGAGCAGAGTCGGATATCGGAGCGCTGTTGGTTTCAATGCATTCGGCAAAATGATCGCATTCTGCGGTAAGAGGTTCCGTATTATCTATTCTCGGAACATTGATGTCTCCGGTTCTGTAGGTCAACTGGAATTCGCCGAATGAATCAGGCTCTTTTACAAGGTCAATGCCAATATCATACAATTTAACTTTTTCCGAAGGATGCGTATCATCAAAGACAATCATGTTTTTATCGCCGACAATATATGATTGTCTAAGCTTAACGGGAGAGAGCCAGCTCAGATGTATATTAACCAATAAATCTCCCGGGTATTGCATGTTGATAAATGCCACATCGCAGACATTCTGGTAGACGGCGGCTTTCCCGACAACCTGGATCCACTGGGGCATTTTGTTGAGCCAGTATTCGAGTATGGAAAAATCATGCGGAGCCAAATCCCAGATCACATTAAAATCATGTTTTACTTTTCCAAGGTTTATCCTGGTTAACTGGATAAAATCAATATTTCCGACTATGCCGTTTTTTATATACTCGTTGATTTTTATGATCGGAGGGCTGTACAAGAACGTATGCCCGACCATGATCACTTTTTTTCTTTTCTCTGCGATTTCAACAAGTTCTTTTACTTCGGAGGATGATGCCGTCAGGGGTTTTTCTACCAGAACATGCTTGTCGTGAAGCAACGCATTTTTGGCAATTTCAAAATGCGAGATAATGTTTGTTGCAATATTAACCGCATCTACCTGCGGGTCTTTTATAACGTCGAAATAATCTTTGGTTTGCAGGGTTTGCGGCCAGTTTAATTTTGCAACGGCAAGCCTGGATTCTTTCAGGTCGCATATATACTTCAGATTTGCTTTTTTACTCTGCGCCCAAATCCTTGTTAAATTGGGGCCCCAGTAGCCGTAACCTATAACGCCGATAGTTATCATAACAGAATATCTTTAGTCCCCAGCGGGCTATTATTAAATTGGTTGTGAATATATACTTTTTTCCCGGTGAATGCAGATTCATAAATGGCATTGATAATTTCTAGCGATTTTCTTCCGACTAATCCGTCAACAAGAGTGGATTTCCCTGTTTTCAAAGATTCAACGACATGGTGCAAATAAGCATCATGGCCAAACCCATATATATTCGGAGGGTTTTCTTTATATTTTTCGATAATAGTTTTATCTTCATCAACAGGTTCTGTAAAACTCCATGTTAAAATTTGGTTAACGGCAAATCCACCGATAACCACGCTTCCTTTTTCGCCCAAAACCGAGAAAGAACCTTCGAGGTCTTTAGGCCTTGTGGCCGTTGTTGCTTCTACTATTCCCAATGCACCGTTTGTGAATTTAATGATAGCGACGCCGGTATCTTCAGCTTCGATATTAACAAGAGCCGTTGATGTCATAGCCATAACGCTTTCAACATCTCCAAAAAACCATTGAAGCAAATCTATGTGATGGCTTGCCTGGTTGGTAAGAACTCCTCCGTCGTATGCCCACGTGCCGCGCCATGATTCCTGATTGTAATACGACTGATCTCTGGACCATCTTACCCTCACGGTTCCAAGGACAAGCTTCCCGAAACGTCCTTTTTCCAATGCTTCACGTGTTTTAACCACTGCGCTGTTGAAACGGTTTTGTTTAACGACAAATAATTTCACTCCGTTCCTATCGGCGGCTTCTATCATTAAATCGGCTCTTCTGATTTTAAGCGCCATCGGTTTTTCAACCACTACATGCTTCCCGCTGTTCATGGCATCAATGGCTATATCCCAGTGGCAGCCGGACGGAGTAAGGATGTTCACAACATCAATATCTTCCTTCCGGAGCATTTCTTTATAATCGGTATAATACGGGATATGGAGTTCTTTTGAGTATTTTATAGCTTTTTCGGGTATGATATCGCATACTGCAACAATCTTTGTATCATTTAATTTTTTAAAAGCCTCAACATGCTTATAGCAGATTCTTCCGCAACCGATTAATGCAAATTTATATTTTTCCATGTATTATTTTCAGACTATCTGGTTTAAAATTTCTTGAGAATCCGTGCCGGATTACCTGCAACTACTGATTTGTCGGGTACATTTTTTGTAACAACGGCTCCTGCGCCAACGATTGCCTTTTTTCCGATAGTGATACCGCAAAGAATGGTTGCATTCGATCCTATGGATGCGCCTTTTTTAATATAAGTCGGAACACAGTTCCAGTCGCTTTCTGTTTGCAGCGATCCGTTTTCAGTGGTTGCCCTGGGGTGTTTGTCATTAATAAACGTCACTCCATGACCGATAAAACAATTGTCTTCGATGTGCACGCCTTCGCAAATAAAAGTATGCGAAGAGATTTTACAGTTCTTCCCGATTTTTGCGCCTTTCTGTATTTCAACAAAAGTACCGATCTTCGTATTATCGTCAATTTCACAGCCGTAAATATTTACAAAATCATAAATTTTTACATCTTTGCCGAGCTTAACATTGTTGATGTTTTGTTTTATATTTTTTTCACGGGTATCCATGGTATACAGTTAATTTTTGCAAAAATATTCTTTTATGGTTTTTGCAATATATTTTACCTGCTCACAGGTCAGTTCGGGAAACATCGGCAAAGAAATATTCCTTTCAACTATTGATTCTGTTATTGGCAGGTCTCCTTTTTTATAATTCAGATGATGAAATGCTTTTTGTAAATGTATCGGCAGTTTGTAATGAAGCGCCGTGCCTACTCCTTTTTCGGCAAGATATTTTTGAAAATCCTCGCGGTTTTTAACTAAAATTACAAATAAATGATGAACCGGAAGCACATTGTCCGGAACAGCCGGTAACTGAATTTCTTCAATGCTTCCCAACTCGTCAAAATACCATTTTGCAACCTGGCGCCTCTGTGCATTCCACAAATCAAGATGTTTTAATTTTATATTCAGAATCGCAGATTGAAATGCATCTATACGGTTATTCTTCCCTGGGAAATCATGGATATATTTTTCTTCGGATCCATGGTCGCGGAACATATTTATGAATTTTGCATAATTTGAATTGTTTGTAACAATCATCCCGGCTTCTCCGCAGGCGCCTAGGTTTTTCCCGGGATAAAAACTAAACGAAGAGATATCGGCAAACCGGCTGGTGGATTTCCACTCTTCGTTATAAAAAATTTTTGAACCGACAGATTGCGCAGAATCTCCGATTACGATCAGGTTATATTTTTCAGCAATTTTATTAATTTCGATCATGTTGGCCGGTTGTCCGTACAGATGTACAGGCAGTATGGCTTTTGTAGCAGGAATAATTTTTTCTTCGATTTTTGCCGGATCCATATTCCATGTGTTTGCATCCGCTTCCACAAATACAGGCTTTGCTCCGGTAAAATGAATGGCGGCAACAGTGGCGATAAAAGTATTTGAAACCGTAATTACCTCATCCCCCTGTTTTATGCCGGCAGCTCTCAGGCATAATTCCACGCCGGTCGTTCCATTATCTATTGCGCAGGCAAATGCCATTTCATTAAACAGGGCAAAATTTTCTTCAAATTCCTTCCCTGTTTTTCCATATACAAATTCTGTCCTGTCGTATAGTTCTTCAATCTTGCGAAATACTTCGGATTTTATTTGTTCGTGCTGGAACTTTAACGTAAAAAATGGTACCTGCATATATAATTCCTTAGGTGTTTCTGAGGGGCCAAAGATATATATTTTTTAAGAAATCAAAAGAAAATTTAACGGGAGAAATAACCCATTGAAGGTATCGGGAGTAGTGTTGTTGCGGGTTTTATAAGCCTCCTTTACCAAATATGACAACCGGGATTGTTTTAAAAAGTATTTCGAAATCCAACCTTAACGATCGGTGCTCGATGTAATATAAGTCAAGCGCAATTTGATCGTTAAATTTCACTTCATTTCTTCCCTTGATTTGCCAAAGCCCGGTAATGCCCGGTGTTATAGCAAATCTTCTCCTGTGCCACTCATCCATAACTTCGTATTCGTACGGAAGACAGGGCCGTGGCCCAACGATACTCATTTCTCCTTTCAGAACATTTATGAGTTGTGGAAATTCGTCAAGAGAAAGTTTTCTTAATATTTTTCCTATAAGGGTTATCCGCTTATCGGTTTTTAATTTTTCGGTAGGTTTGTTATTTAAGATTATTTCCGTAACAAGTTTTTCATGTTGAATAACACTGCTCTGGTAATACATAGATCGGAATTTATACATGGTGAATTCTTTTTCGCCAAATCCTACAACTTTCGGCCGGTAAAAAATCGGACCCTTAGATGTAATTTTTATTAATAGCGCCAATAGCAACCAGAAAGGGGAAAAAGCGAGGATGAAAAACAGTGCGATAAAAATATCATACCACCTTTTCACAGATTCATAAAATGCATGACTTGTCCGCTTCAGCCTGAATGAAGAAATCCCCCCGATTTCGTCAATTTCCATTTTCTCTGTAACAATATCATATAATTCTGAAACAACATGAATGGTCCTGCCGGATCTCTTACAAAAATCTATCACGCCCTGCAATTTGTAATTGCTCATATTTTCAAGCGAGATAAGAATATCTTTTATCTTGTATTCACGGATGATCTTTATCATATCTTTTGTTTTTCCCAACACGGGATACCCTTCGATGATTTCACCTTCTTTTGCGTCATTATCTAAAAAGCCAATAATATGGTAATAGCTTTTTTTACTTTCATTTAAGAATTTTACTTTACTGATACTTAGCTCCCCTGTTCCGATTATTATCAGATTCCGGCTGACCTTTTTATTTTTAACTAACCAGTAATAAATAACAGGAATTAAAAAAACCCGGCTGAAAAGAAAGACCATGAACAGGGTAAAATATATGGTGCCAACATAAATTCGGCTTGTGGAAATAGCAATAATTTTAAAGAAAAAAGAAAAAACGATTAACAGGGTCAGGCTGGCAATCAAGAATTTTATTATTCCCACAGTATGTTTTGCGCGGTTAAGAACAAACTGATATTTATAAAAATTATCGTGAAATAAAAGAATGATAATGGTTGAAACGCCTATACCGGCTTCGCAAAAAAACAATTCATCCCTATGCGATGCGTGTGTAATAAACGTGAAATATACATACGATAGAAAAATAGAAAAAACAACGGCAATGACATCATGCGTAAATAACAAAATCCTATGTGTATTTATTCTCATGTATCAGTTATCGTAACTTTTTTTTGATTGTAGACTTTAATAAATTATTGTTAGTTGCATTTGTTGTAAAGATAATAATTATATTTTAACATGGAGATAACATGAAATACCCACAGATACAATCTAGAAAGACGGATTATAAAAGACGTAGAGGTTAAATTTTTTCCAGGATTGTATGGATAATTCTTTCCGCTGTTTTGCCGTCCCATAATTCAGGAATATTGCCGTTTTTAATATTGCCGTTTAAAACTTCTAATGCCGTCGTTTCAACTTTTTGAAAATCAGCGCCGATTAATTGATTGGTTCCAACTTCTGCGGTTATGGGCCTTTCAGTACTGTCTCTTACCGTAATGCATTGCACTCCCAGATAAGTTGTTTCTTCTTGTATTCCGCCGCTGTCGGTAATTATCAGCTCTGCATGTTTGGTCAGCTTTTGAAAATCAATATACCCGATAGGCTCGGTGATGATTATATTCGGATTGAAAATATCGGCCAGATTATAATTCATTAAATTTTTGTGAGTGCGGGGATGCACCGGAAATACCACTTTGCGTAAAATGGCAATACGGTTAAGTAAATTTGTAAGCGCTTTCAGGGATTCAAAAGAATCAACATTGGAGGGGCGGTGAAAGGTTACAAGAACATACCCGGAGTTTTCAAGGTCAAGAGATTTTAGAATCTCTGATCTGTCAATTTTAGACGTAAACCTGACAAGGCTGTCAATCATAACGTTGCCCACAAAGAAAATTTTATCGTTTGAAATGCCTTCGTTTTTTAAATTCCGCAGGCCGCTTTTTTCGGATACAAAAAGATAGTCTGCCAAGACATCCGTAACAAGCCGGTTCAATTCTTCGGGCATGGTACGGTCAAAGCTCCGCAATCCGGCTTCCACGTGCGCTACTTTAACAGAGAGCTTAGACGCCACAATGCTGCATGCCATGGTGGAGTTCACGTCGCCCACAACAATTACCAGATCGGGGTTTTCGGTAAGAAGAACTTTTTCAAACGCGAGCATGATTCTTGCGGTTTGTTCTGCATGGCTGCCGCTGCCAACGCCTAAATAAAAATCAGGTTCCGGCAACTCCAGTTCATCAAAAAAAATTTTTGACATTTTTTCGTCAAAATGCTGGCCGGTGTGGCAAATCAGGTGTTGTATCCGGTCTGTGTGTTTCAGAAATTCATAGTGCAGAGGCGCTACTTTCATGAAGTTTGGCCTGGCTCCTACAACGGATATTATTTTTTTCATGTAAGAAAATTTTTGCAAGATAGGTATTTTGTGATAAAATTGAAGAACAATATTTTAACTTAGCAGCAAAATTAACTATATTTATTTCTTCTATATGGCAACCAAATTAAAGAATTTATCAGATCACAATATTGCCGATATTCCCTCTGCAAAAGGGATGGGGTTCGGAATTGTTGTTTCGGAATGGAACAGCGAAATCACGGAATCCATGTCAAAGGCGGCTATTGAAACGCTGATGAAATATGGCGCAAAGGAAAAACAGATAATTAAAAAATATGTGCCCGGAAGTTTTGAATTAACCATGGGCGCTCAGTTTTTAGCCGAATATACGGATGTGGATGCTGTAATCTGTATTGGCTGTGTCATTCAGGGTGAAACCCGTCATTTTGATTTTATCTGCCAAGGGGTTACTTCGGGAATCACAAATCTGAATATGAAGTATGGAATGCCTTTTATTTACGGCCTTTTAACAACGAACACCCTTGAACAGGCAAAAGACAGGGCGGGCGGTAAACATGGCAATAAGGGCGTTGAAGCGGCGGTAACGGCTATTAAAATGCTGGCCTTGGAGAAAAGTTTAAAATAGCGGAATAGCTCTGTCGGTAATCGGTGTTCGGTTTCGCCTGCGGCGAACTGCCATGCCTGCCGGCAGGCAGGTAATCGGTAGTTTTAACCGATTACCTATAAAATTAAGGACATTCAAAGTATACCATTTAAACCAATTTAAGGGGAGATCCGTTAATAACATCATTGAAAGAATCAATCACTATCTGTAAGGCGGAAAATAAAGCGCCCTGTTCTGCAACTTCTTCTTCATTTATGGTATCATCCGTATCGGAATCATCCATTAATTCATTGGCTATATAAGAGAGCAATGCCGGCTGCAGAGTGGTGTTGATAACATCCAGAACGCCATTTTCAAAGTTTTGAGAATTTTCCAGATGTTCGAGATTTTTTAAATACGCATCTTCGTTTTTCAGCAGAATATCTTCTGAAACCTCGGGAACATCATGGGTTTCTGATTTATAGGCCTCCCATATTACTAATGTGTAATACAAAAGATCTTCGGAATTTTCTTGTTTTAAGTCATTGCCCGTGGCTAATGCGTAGGCAATAATGTTCGGTTGTTCTTTCGCTGCATTATCAATATATTCCTGAATTTCTTCCTCAGGTATATTGTCAATTTTTTCTACTGCTTTTTCAATGCTTTTCTCAGAAACTGTTACCATAAAAAAACAAATTGTTAGATTTATAAAGATAGACATTATTTGTAATAAATACAAAGCGATTTAAAAAATTTGAATAAGTTTTACAGGAACTTTGGAATAAATAAAAATAATTGAAAGGATATTTTTATGATAATTAATATATTATCAGGGATTAAAAGAACCGGGTAAAAAAAATGTCAAATATCATGTTTATTTATATTGTAAAGTATTTAATTTTGGCTTTGGTTTGAGTTAACTAACATAATTTAAAATAAATAACAATGAGTAAAAAAAGTAACATAATTGAAATGGAGGATGTGGTGATAAAATTTGTGGGCGATTCCGGCGACGGCATGCAACTTACAGGAACACTGTTCTCCGAAACGGTAGCGATTGATCGGAACGACCTCGCAAACTTCCCCGATTATCCGGCCGAAATCAGGGCTCCTCACAACACCGTTGCGGGCGTTTCCGGATTCCAGGTGCATTTTGGAAGCAAAGAAATTAATAATTTCGGCGATCTGTGCGATGTTATTGTGGCCATGAACCCTGCTTCTCTGAAAGCAAATAAAAAATGGGCTAAAAAAGGCGCTACTATAATTACAGATATTGACACCTACGACGAAAAATCAATTGAAAGAGCCGGCTTTACCAATAACCCGCTTGAAGACGGAAGTATGAAAGACTATAACATGATTCTTGCTCCGATAACTTCAAAAGTTAAAGAGGTTTTATCTCCTCTTGGCTTAGACCCGAAGTCTATGGAAAAAACAAGAAACATGTTTACGCTCGGTATGGTATATTATATATTTAGCAGAACCTTTGATACTACATTTAATTACTTAGATAAAAAATTTGCTAAAAACCCTCAATTGATTGAAGCAAATAAAATAATTATTAAAGCGGGCTTTGAATATGCAAGCAATCACGAAAAACTCGACACTGCAATACGTGTTAATCCTGCCAAATTGGAAAAAGGAAAATATGCAAATGTAACAGGCAACGTTGCCACTGCATGGGGATTGCTTGCCGCATCCGAACGATCAGGCCGGCCGTTCTTTTTAGGCTCTTATCCCATTACTCCGGCAACAGAAATCCTGATGGAACTGGCAAAACACAAATCGCTCGGCGCAAAAGTATTCCAGGCCGAAGATGAAATCGCAGGCATCTGTTCTGCTATCGGCGCTAGTTTTACCGGCGCCCTGGCTGCAACCACAACCTCCGGTCCGGGATTATCGCTAAAATGTGAAGCCATCGGCCTGGCTGTTATCACAGAACTCCCGCTTGTGATTGTGAATGTTCAGAGGGGCGGCCCGTCAACCGGATTACCAACCAAATCCGAACAATCGGATTTATACCAGGCTTTGTTTGGAAGAAACGGGGAAGCGCCTGTGATTGTTATGGCAGCGGATTCATGTTCCGATTGTTTTTATGCTGCATACGAAGCGGCAAAATTATCTATGGAACACATGACTCCCGCTATCTTACTTACGGATGGGAATATCGGTCAGGGATCGCAGTTGTTCAGAATCCCGAAAACAATGGATATGCCGCCAATAAATCCCCCGGTTGCACAGGCTAATGATCCCGATTATCAACCATTCAAAAGAGATCCAAAAACTCTTGTAAGAAAATGGGCTTTGCCCGGAACTGAAGGCTTACGTCACAGGGTTGGCGGGCTTGAAAAAGAAGACGGCATTGGAAATGTTTCCATGGATCCTCAAAATCACCAGAAAATGGTTGAACTGAGGGCTGCAAAAGTTGAAAAAATAGCCGACTTTATTCCGGAACAAAAAATCTACGGCGATCAGGACGGGGATTTACTTGTTATTAGCTGGGGAGGCACTCAGGGTACCGTGAAGACAGCAGTTCAGGAATTGCATAAAGAAGGTCATAAAGTGGGTCACGCTCATTTCCGCCATATCATGCCTTTACCTAAAAACACCGAATCCATTCTGAAAAAATATAAAAAGATCGTAGTTGCAGAATTGAACTCCGGGCAATTTGTAAATTACCTCAGGATGAAATTCCCCCAGTACCCGATGCACCAGTGCAACAAAATACAGGGATTGCCATTTTTTGTTGCCGATTTATTACCTACATTTAATAAAATTTTAAAAGAAAAATAAGCCATGAACGAATTTAATAATACAATAGAAAGGTCAAGAGTACCTTTAACAAAAGACAATTTTGTTAGCGACCAGATGGTGAAATGGTGTCCCGGTTGCGGCGACCATGCTGTTCTTGCCGCTATTTCAAATGTTTTTCCAAAAATCGGGTATAAAAAAGAAAATTTTATGTTTATTTCCGGTATCGGCTGTTCTTCCCGTTTTCCTTACTATGTGAATACTTACGGATTTCACGGTATCCACGGCAGGGCGGCAGCTATTTCAACAGGCGTGAAGATAGCCAATCCACATCTGAGCGTCTGGATGGCTACCGGCGACGGCGACTCGATGGCTATCGGAGGAAATCATTTTATTCATACCATCAGGAGAAATGTGGATATTAATATCCTTCTTTTTAACAACCAGATTTACGGCCTCACCAAAGGGCAATATTCGCCTACTACTCCTATGGGACAGGTAACAAAAACTTCTCCGCAGGGTACCATTGAACATCCGTTTACCTGCGGCGAACTTGTGCTGGGCGCACAGGGCACATTCTTTGCCAGGGTGGTTGACAATAATATAAAAATGATGACCGATGTGATGTTTGAAGCTGCCAGGCACGATGGAACATCTATCATTGAAATTCTCCAGAACTGTGTGATTTATGCTGATAAATCGCATGGCCTGATCACGGCAAAAGAAACCAAAGACGAATATCAACTTTATCTGAAAAATGGCGAACCCATGATTTTCGGAACAAACAGAGATAAAGGGATCCGCCTAAACGGAACTAAGTTCGAAGCGGTTAAAATTGGTGTGAATGGTATAACAGAAAAGGACATCCTGATACATGATCAGTATGAAGGAGATCCGGGTATTCACATGATGCTTGCAAAGATTGCTCCTCCGGAATTTCCTATTGCGCTTGGCGTGATCCGTTCGGCCATGTTCTCTACGTATGACGACTTAGTTGAAGACCAGATTAAGCATTATAAAGAAACATCCCCGATTAAGACAGTTGACGACCTGATGCTTAGCGGAGATGTTTACGAGATCAAATAACAATGAAACATACAGCCTTAACCCGTATCCACGAAAAATTGGGAGCTAAAATGAGCCCCTTTGCCGGATTTTACATGCCTATAAAATATACCGGCGACATTGACGAACATGTAACAGTGCGCAATGCTCTCGGTGTTTTTGATGTTTCCCATATGGGCGAATTTTGGGTAAAAGGCCCGAAAGCCCTCGATTTTGTGCAGAAAGTTACCTCCAACGATGCGTCGGTTCTGGTAGACGGCAAAGTACAGTATTCCTGCTTTCCGAATGGAAAGGGCGGTATTGTTGACGACCTTCTTATATATCGCATAAATGCAGAAATGTATTTATTGGTTGTGAATGCTGCAAACATTGATAAGGACTGGGTTTGGTGCAATAAACAAAACGACATTGGGGCGGTTTTATATAATGCATCCGATGAAATTTCACAGGTGGCGGTTCAGGGCCCGATGGCGTTGAAGGCAATGCAAAAAATGACAAATACTCCGGTGACCGACATGGAATATTATATATTTAAAAAGATAGATTTTGCAGGCGTAAAAAATGTTATTTTTTCTACCACCGGATATACCGGGGCTGGAGGCTGCGAAATTTATTTTGCCAACAAGGATGCTGAAACCATCTGGAATGCCGTGATGGAGGCCGGAAAAGAATTTGGTATCAAGCCCATTGGACTTGCAGCAAGAGATACCCTGCGTCTTGAAATGGGTTTTTGTTTATACGGAAATGATATTGACGATACCACATCGCCGATAGAAGCAGGCCTTGGCTGGATCACTAAATTTGTTCCTCATAAAAATTTTATTGATAAGGAAATCCTTTTGCAGCAAAAAGAAAAAGGCGTTGCCCGTAAGCTTGTCGGCTTCGAAATGATTGACCGCGGCATAGCCCGCCATGAATACGAAATTGTGGATGCCAAAGGAGAAAATATCGGCCATGTTACTTCCGGCACCATGTCGCCCATGATGAAAATCGGAATCGGGATGGGATACGTAAAATCAGAATTTTCTAAACCAGGCGTTGAGATATATATCAAGATTCGTGATAAGGCATTAAAAGCAAAAGTTGTAAAATTCCCGTTTTATAAGAAATAAAGCCAATCTGAACCCCGAATGAGCGAGCAAAAAAACCTGATTGAAGTCTGTTTTTCACCTGTATTATTTCCATATTATCAAAATGATGACAGCATTGTGGTTGTTGTAGATATTCTCAGGGCTACGACTACAATATGCACGGCATTTCATAACTGTGTTAAAGAGCTTATCCCGGTTGCCGGAATCGAAGAAGCGCGGGAATATAAAAAGAAAGGATATATTGTAGCGGCAGAGCGTGATGGAATCATCTTGGACTTTGCAGATATCGGAAACTCTCCGGAAAATTTTGCGCCTGAAATTGTCAAAGGAAAAACCGTAGTGTACAGTACAACAAACGGAACTCAGGCGATTGAAATGGCAAGCTCCTGTTCAAAAGTAGCGATCGGTTGTTTTTTAAATTTAGATGCCCTGTCGGAATGGCTTACCCTGCAGGGAAAGAATATTATCATTCTGTGCGCCGGATGGAAAAATAAATTTAACCTCGAAGATACTGTATTTTCCGGAGCCTTGACTGAGAAATTATTAAATACCGGAAAATTTGATACAATTTGCGATTCAGCGCTTGCCTCTGCCGATCTTTGGAATATTGCAAAAAATGATATCATTAATTATATGACAAAAGCCGCGCACAGGCGCCGATTGAAAAAAATGAAGTTAGACCATGTAATACCCTATTGTTTTTCTTTAAATAGAACGAATGTAATTCCTATAGTCAGCAAGAATAAAATCATTAATATTTCTTCAGATTTAATAATTTAATCCGCCAGCTGGCGGACAAAATTTATCATTTCTTACTGCTGTCCTAAAACATTTAAGCGAACTTTTTGTTTAATAATAATTTTATTCTATTTTTATTCCCAAATAGGAATCATAAAACTTAATTGTACTTACTATGAAAAAACATAATTTTAACGCAGGCCCCTGCATTCTTCCGAAAATTGCTTTGGAAAATACTGCAAAAGCCGTATTGGAATTAGACAATATCGGTATGTCTCTTATCGAAATTTCGCACAGAAGCAAAGAGTTTGAAGCAATCATTGAAGAGACAAAAAATTTATGGAAAGAATTATTGAATATTCCCGACGGGTATCATGTGTTGTTCCTTGGAGGCGGCGCAAGCCTGCAATTCTGCATGGTTCCCTTCAACCTGTTTGAAAAGAAAGCCGCATACCTTGAAACAGGCGTTTGGGCAAGCAAGGCCATTAAAGAAGCAAAATTGTTCGGCGAAGTGAATGTTGTGGCTTCTTCCAAAGATAAAAATTTTACATACATCCCAAAATATGAAATACCAAAAGATGTTGATTATTTCCACATCACAACCAACAATACCATTTATGGAACGGAAATCAGAAACGATATAGACAGCCCTGTTTTATTGGTTGCCGACATGTCTTCCGATATCATGAGCCGCCTGGTGGATGTAAAAAAATATGGACTGATTTACGGCGGCGCGCAAAAAAATGTAGGTCCTGCCGGAGTAACATTTGTAATTGTCCGCGAAAATATTCTCGGGAAAGTAAGCAGAACATTACCCTCCATGCTTGATTACAGAACGCATATCAAGGAAGGCTCCATGTTTAATACGCCTCCCTGTTTTGCCATATATACCATGAGGGAAACGTTGAGGTGGTTAAAAGGCTTGGGCGGGGTTAAAGAAATGCAGAAAATGAACGAGGCAAAGGCCAATCTGCTTTACAATGAAATCGAAAGAAATCCGCTTTTCACCGGCACTGCAGAAAAAGATTCGCGTTCGCTGATGAATATTTGTTTTGTTATGGCCGAGCCCTATAAAAACATGGAAGATGAGTTTATGGATTTTGCCAAGAAGAGAGGAATGGTTGGGATTAAGGGACATCGTTCCGTTGGCGGATTCAGGGCTTCGTGTTATAATGCGCTTCCGATCGAAAGCGTGCAGGCTCTGGTTGATTGCATGAAAGAATTTGAAAAGGAAAAGGCTTTATTCTAAAATGAAAACCATCGAAAACAATTGTTATGCAATAGTCACGCAATTGTTAAAATAAATGAAGTACTGGTTACAGTAAAATATTACAACTGAATGACTATTGAATATCAGCGAAGCGTTTTCCGATTTAAGCTCTAAACTTGAAACCTTAAACTTTTAAACTTTAAACTAATAAATATGTCCAAAGTATTAGTTGCTACCGAGAAACCATTTGCAAAAGCCGCAGTGGAAGGAATAAAGAAAATTTTCAGCGAAGCGGGATTTGAAACCATTCTGCTGGAAAAATATACAGATCCGAACGATCTGATTAAAGCCGTTTCTGATGTTGACGCGCTTATCATACGCAGCGATAAGGCAACACGGGAGGTTATTCAGGCAGGCAAAAATCTGAAAATTATTGTTCGCGCAGGCGCCGGGTATGATAATATTGATTTGGCTGCTGCAAAGGAAAAAGGGATCTGCGCCATGAATACTCCCGGGCAGAATTCCAATGCGGTTGCCGAACTTGCTCTGGGAATGATGGTATTTATGGCCCGTGGGCAATTTAAAGGAATTTCCGGATCAGAACTGAAAGGTAAAAAATTAGGCATTCATGCATACGGCGCAGTGGGAAAGAATGTATCGAGAATAGCCAAAGGCTTTGGCATGGCGTGTTATGCCTTCGATCCGTTCCTGAAAAAAGAAGACATTGAAAAAGACGGGGTAACATGCCTGAATTCTGCCGAAGATTTATACAGCTCCTGCGAATATGTATCCCTGCATATTCCCGCCAATGAGAAAACAAAAAAATCTATCGGACTCAGCCTGATGTCTATGATGCCCAAGGGAGCCACATTGGTAAACACAGCCAGAAAAGAAGTTATGGATGAGGAATCGCTGAAAAAGATTTTTGCCGAGCGTCCGGATTTTAAATATATCTCCGATATCGCTCCGGATTGCCATGCCGATCTTTTGCAGTACGCGGAAAGATATTATTCAACACCCAAGAAACAGGGCGCCGAAACGGCAGAGGCAAATATCAATGCAGGCCTTGCAGCAGCATATCAAATCGTAAATTTTATTAAAAACGGAGTAAGAACATACCAGGTGAACAAATAAGAGCACAATAAACTATTTTACTAATTTTTAATTTTACATTATGGAACGAGACGACAGTATTTTCAGATTTGAGGAATTAAGAGTTTATCAGAAAGCGTTGGACTATGTTGATTGGGTTTATTCGACCACTAAGTCATTTTCGAACGACGATTTATCGGGGCCGTTCCGCAGGGCTTCACAGGAAATAGCCCTGAACATAGCCGAAGGTTCCGGAGAGAACAAATCCCAATTTATTACCAACCTCAGAATGGCGAAGGCCGCCCTGAGGGAATGCGTTGTTTATACCAGCGTTGCCAAAAGGCAGTTTTTAATCAGCGAAACCGTTGAAGAAGAATCACGGGGCAAACTGATTGAACTTTCCAAGATGTTAAGCGGGTTTATTACTTCCCTGCTGAATAAGGAAAGAGCAAACGCAACGCCAACTTACAACAGTTAGGATGCATTAAACGAACTTGGGAGGCCACGCCTGTGACTTCCTGAGTTTTTTTATTTAAACAGGTCTGAAAATTTTAAAATCATATGTTTCGACTATGCTCAACATGACAAAATCGTAAATCGTAAATCTAAAAGCATAAATCAAGGTATGGCCATACTAAAAGCATTCAAAGGGCTTCGCCCGCCAAAGAATATTGCAAAAGATCTTGCTTCACGCCCCTATGATGTTTTAAATTCAATGGAAGCGTGCGAAGAAGCAAAAGGAAATCAATATTCATTGCTTCATATTATTAAACCAGAGATTGATTTTCCCATTGGTAAAGATGAACATGAACCGGAAGTATATGAAAAAGCAAAGGAGAATTTTAACAAGTATCAGCAAAACGGCTGGTTAGTTCAGGATCCGGAAGAATATCTTTATATTTATGCTCAAACCATGAACGGAAAAACACAATACGGAATTGTGGGCTGTGCCGGGGTTACGGATTATATGAACAATATTATCAAGAAGCATGAACTCACGCGCAAAGACAAAGAAGAAGACCGCATGAAACATGTTCGCATCACCAATGCCAACATGGAGCCTGTTTTTTTTACATACCCCGCAGTGAAAGAAATTGACGATATCGTCGGAAAATATATAAAAGAAAATCAACCCGAATATGATTTTATTTCTGTTGATGGATTTGGCCACCATTTCTGGGTTATAAAAGATACCGGCTTAATAAAACAGGTGATTGAGCTTTTTGCAAAGATTCCATATACATATGTTGCCGATGGCCACCACAGAACAGCCGCTGCCGCATTAGTAGGGAATGAAAAAAAACAAAAAAATCCGAATCATACAGGAAAGGAGGAATACAACTTTTTCCTTGCCGTTCATTTCCCGGACAACCAGCTTACCATAATTGATTACAACCGCGTGGTAAAAGATTTGAATGGTTTGTCTTCTTCTCTGTTTATCGAAAAACTCGAAAAAGTTTTTATAATTGAAGAAAAGGGAACGGATATTTATAAACCCGGCAAGTTGCATAATTTCAGTATGTATCTTGATGGCAAATGGTATTCAATGACCGCCAAACAGGGAACCTATAATGATAATGATCCGATCGGGGTACTCGATGTAACCATTCTTTCAAAGCTGGTGCTTGATGAAATATTGGGCGTTAAGGATTTGAGAACCGACAAGCGGATTGATTTTGTCGGCGGCATCCGCGGGCTGGGCGAATTGAAAAGAAGGGTTGACAACGGAGAGATGAAAGCTGCATTTGCCTTATATCCTGTTTCCATGGAGCAGCTTATAAACATTGCCGATACCGGAAATATCATGCCTCCGAAAACAACCTGGTTCGAGCCGAAATTAAGAAGCGGCTTAGTCGTTCATTCATTAGATTAATGGCGATCGATTTGTGTCTAATATTACTGAAAATATAAAATATTTAAAGTCCCGGTTACCCTCATCTGTCAGGCTTGTTGCTGTATCCAAAACAAAAACCCGTGATGAAATATTAGAAGCGTACCATGCCGGTCACACAATTTTTGGTGAAAACAAGGTACAGGAACTTTTACCCAAATACGAACAATTGCCAAAAGATATCGAATGGCATTACATAGGGCATTTGCAGACCAATAAAGTAAAATACATTGCCCCGTTTGTGAACTTTATTCATTCGGTTGACAGCCTGAAACTCTTAGCAGAAATCAATAAAGAAGCGAATAAAAATAACCGGATCATTCCCTGCCTGTTCGAAATACACATAGCGCAGGAAGAAACCAAATACGGACTGGATATAGAAGAGTTAAAGACAATACTTTGTTCGGAAGAAATTAAACAGCTTCAGAATATTAGTATTTGCGGCTTAATGGGAATGGCAACATTTACCGACGATATGGAACATGTAAGGAAAGAATTCAGATTTCTTGCCGCTGGCTTTAAAGAGATAAAAGAAACGTTTTTTAAAACCAACAGCGGGTTTAAAGAAATTTCTATGGGAATGTCGGGCGACTACAAGATTGCAGTAGAAGAAGGCAGCACTATGGTGCGGGTGGGAAGTTCTATTTTTGGAGACAGGATATATTCATAGAATAATTTCAATCACCCTGTTTCGCAGATAAAACCTTAACCAGCTCAACATATAAATAACTTTTCTCCTTATTTTTAATATTTATAGCGGATTTGAGTTTTTTAATATTTATATCAATTTCTTTTTTTGATATAATGCCGTACATATTTTCGATGACCGTGAACGCTTCAAAAGCCGCCGCGTAATTTTCCCGGATCACAATATCTGTAAAAACTGCTAAATAATTGCTATAGTCAAGTCCCGACTGCCAGCACGACGATATAAGGGGTTGCAGATTTTTTTTATAAACCGGATTTTTGATTGCAGCAACGATTTCCGGAATGCTCTCTTTGTTTTTCAAATCGTTTAGAAAATTAAGGATTGCTTTTTTTATTTCTTCATCTTGGGTTGTATTCAATAATTTTACAACCTGGGCTATTACCTGAAAAGTTCCTTTATTTCTTAGCTTAAGGATTGCATCAAGAATTATTTCAGGATTTTTTGAATTTAGTTTTTCTGTAAGAACATTAATTTTTTTCATAAAGAATATTTTTAAAAATCTGCATTTTTAGGGCTTTTAAGCCAGTATGAATGCAGAATCTTTAACAAGGATACATAAAAAACAGCAGTTTTTTTTATAAATATAGATAAATATTTATTTTGCGTTTTAAAAATAAGTATTACTTTTACTGTCTGAATTAATTTATTAAACAATAAAGCCATGAATTCCAAATGTTTATTTTTCAAAACCTTGCAAGTATTCGTTGTTATCGGTTTGGTTTCGCTTTTCTACGGCTGCACCTCAGAAACAAATACCAATATAGGTGAAGACGATAAGCAACTTACTAATAAAATCCGGGAAGATTCTTTGAGGGTTCACCAGATATTTATAGCGCTGCCCTCTCCTATTGAAACAGCCATGATGTTAAAGAGAGCCGGCGCCCAGTATAACGAAGAGTTTCTCAACAAACTTGAAAATGTAAATAAATATTCCACCAGCAAACAGATGGCGCTGAATCTTGGCGTTTACAGCGCTGATCTCAGTTATGCGAGTTTATTTGATCAAAACCAGACCTCGATCAAATATATGGCTGCATCGAAAAAGCTGGCTGACAAGTTGGGGATTCTCAGCGCCATCGACCAGTCTATCATCAACCGCTTGGAAAATAATGTCAATAACCGGGATTCTATTATGCAGGTGATTTCTGAAACATTTATGAACTCAAATTCCTATCTCAAAGACAATCAGAGAACACAAATGGCTGCCATGATCCTTGCCGGCGGCTGGATTGAGGGCTTGTATCTTTCAGGCCAGTTGGTTAAAACCACAAAAGATAACAAAGACCTTATCACAAGAATAATCGATCAGAAACTATCCTTAAAAACATTATTGGATCTGTTAGAAAGCGAAAATAAAGTTCAGAACGAAGATCTTTCGACAATCCTCAAAGACCTGAACGAAATCAAGATTATTTTTGATCAGATCAAAATCAGTTCCGGGGATATTGAACCTGTTACCGATAAAAAGACTAATGTTACCAAATTAAATGTAAAGACCGAGGTATTGTTCAAAAAAGAAGATATTGACAAACTGATTGCAAAAGTAGATGTTTTCAGAGGCAATATAATTAAATAAACACTTCGCATTACTTCATTACTATAAAAAAATCTACAAGATGCTTTTAAAATTCAGATAATTGTTTAATTTTGTACTTTTAAAATATAATATTACATTTACCAACCGGAAATATTAGACATGAACAATTAAATTTATGAGCATTCAACAGTTAAATTTTAGAAATATACAAATCGCACTGTTTATTGGGCTTGCAGCTATATTTTTTAGCTGCACCAATGAAAACAATGTATTAAATGATGACGGCAAGCAGGGAGAAACCGAAGACCTTGAAACAGATTTCAAGGTTTTTAAAGCGAAACAGATATTTTTTGCTTTGCCATCTCCTATCGAAACGGCCATGATTCTGAAAAAAGCCGGCGCCCAGTATAACGAAGATTTTCTCAATAAACTCGACAATGTAAATAAATATACCACCAGCAAACAAATGGCGCTGAATCTTGGAGTATATAGCGCAGACCTCAGCTATGCCAGTTTATATGACCAGAATCAGACCTCTATCAAATATATGGCCGCCTCAAAGAAATTAGCCGATAAACTCGGCATTCTGAGCGCCATTGACCAGTCTATCATCAACCGGCTAGAAAATAATGTTAACAACAGGGATTCCATTATGGATATAATTTCTGAAACTTTTATGAACTCAAACTCGTATCTAAAGGACAACCAGCGTACACAAATCGCAGCTATCATTTTAGCAGGCGGATGGATTGAAGGCTTGTACCTTTCAACCCAGTTGGTAAAGACAACAAAAAATAACAAAGATTTAATCACCAGGATTATTGACCAAAAGTTATCATTAACTACATTAATTAATATGCTGGAAAATGAAAACAAAGTACCAAACGAAGATATTACCTCGATCCTGAAAGATATAAATGAAATAAAATTGATTTTTGATCAGGTAAAAGTAAATTCGTCAAATATTGAACCGGTCGGCAGCAAAGATGATAAAGTAACAAAATTGAGCGTGAAAACGGAAATGATTTATAAAAAAGAAGACATCGACCGCTTAATAGTAAAAGTAGAAAATTTCAGAACCAGTGTCATTAAATAATTTTGATAGTATGAAAAAGTATTTTCAGTTTTTATTGATTTTATCAGCATTATCAGTTATCCCTTTTTGGGGAAATGCCCAGTGCAAAAATTTTGCTAAAAAAGCAAAAATAGATCTGCTCCCGTTTATACACGACGGTATCTATAATGCCACAGTCCTTTCAGAAGGCGAAACAGCGGAATTATATAAAACATTTTATTCCGGACAGCAATACAGGATTGCAGTGGTAGCAGAAGAAACCATGCCTAAGGTTGAATTCAAGGTGATGGATTCAAAAAGAAAAGTTCTTTATTCCAATAAAGAAAAAGGTTTTGCAAAAACATGGGATTTCACCTTGGAATCAAGTCAACAACTGATTATTGCCATTCAGGTGCAAACAGTTGAAACTCTTATTGATGAAATCGCAAAAGGCTGTGTTACCGTGCTTGTTGGTTTTATGAACGAAGAAGACAAGATACAAAAATAATATAATATGATACTGTTTTTTTAAAGTCCCGTATTTCCGGGACTTTTTTATTTCTATATATTAATGTATGAAATCAATCGTAATAAGGAACGGACATATTATTACCGCAAAAAAAACAATTCATTCTGATCTTTTAATTTCCGGAGATAAGATCAGACAGGTTTCCCGTTCAATAAAAAAGCCGGACTGCAACACCCGCGTGATTGATGCGGATTCATTGTATGTATTTCCGGGAGCCGTTGATGCGCATGTGCATTTTGATCTTCCCACACCGGCCAGAAATTCGTGCGACGATTTTGAAAGCGGCAGTATGGCTGCCATTGCCGGGGGCACAACCTCTTTTATAGATTTTGTAACCCCAGGAAAAGGAGAATCTTATATAAGCGCGCTGAGAGAACGGAAAAAACGCGCATCCGGTTCGCTGCTCGATTACGGCCTGCATATGGGCATTACCTGGTGGGGTGAAAAATCCCTGAAAGAAGTGGAACAATGCGTAAAAAAAGAAGGCATCACCTCTTTTAAAACATACATGGCGTATAAAGGAACTATCGGTATCGGCGATCAAGAACTGATCAAAACCATGACTGCCGCCCGAAAGTTCAATGCACTCGTTACAGCACATTGTGAAAATGGCGATCTCATTAAAAAGCTACAAACTGATTTTATTGCTGAAGGAAAAACATGCCCGGAATACCATGCTTTATCAAGACCTCCTGCAGCAGAAGCAGAGGCAATTTTCAGGACCTTATCCATGGCAAAAATTACCGGATGTAAAATATATATTGTACATGTGTCATCAAAGGCTGGCATAGAGATTATTGAAGAAGCCAGAAAGTCCGGGCAAAAAGTTTTTGCTGAAACCTGTCCGCATTATTTATTGATGGATGATAGCGTGTACAGGAAACCGTTGCGGGAAGCCATTTCTTATGTGCTAAGTCCCCCGTTGCGGAAAAAAAGCGATATAAAAAAATTGTGGGGTTGCATAAGCGATGATATTTTTGATGTGATAGCAACAGATCATTGCCCGTTCAACAACTATGGACAGAAAGATAGAGGAATTAGAAATTTCACAAAAATACCAAACGGCGGCAATGGCGTTGAAGAAAGACTCAGCCTGATGTTTACGAATGGGGTGCTGAAAAATAAAATCACACTGAACCAATTTGTAAAATATAACTCAACCAATCCCGCAAAAATTTTTGGCTTGTATCCGCAAAAAGGAGAGATCGCCGTAGGATCTGATGCTGATATTGTGTTGTGGGATCCAAAAGCAGAAAGAAAAATTACTGCAAAAACGCATCACAGCCAATGCGACACAAATATATATGAAGGCATTAAGACCAAGGGTGCGCCTGCATTTGTGATTGCACGGGGCAGGGTGGTTTATGAAAACGGAACATTAAATACAGATGGAGTTAAAGGCAACTATTTATTCAGAAAATAAAAGGAGGTATGAAAATTCTTAAAGACTGGCATGTATCGCACCATTACGTTGAATTTAAAATTTTACCTAATGCAGACGCTATACGGGATGAAGCCGATTTGTTTGAAAATTTGCAGCATCACGGGTTTTACGGAAATTGCGGCGACGACAATATTTACGAACTTTGGTTCAGGCCCGAAGAAACTAATGAGGAAACAGCCATTGAAATAGCCGTTGCCCATGCGGCAGAACAGAATGTGAATTTCGAATTTCATTCACACGGGATAGTGTATGAACGGGAAATAAAAAAACTGATAGGAACTCATAAGGAATTCAGAAAAGAAAAGAGTGAATAGGGGTTATGCGATAAAAAAGAATCTTTATTAGTAAAGAACCATAACAATAAATTTTTTATGAAAACACTCTTTTATTTACTCGTAGTTGTATTGTTGGTAAATACTGCCAATGCACAAAATGGCTTATTCCAAACACATGATTCTTTAGATTTAAACAAAGTTAAAGCATGGTATTGGAATAATAATAATGCTTTCTGGGATTTACAGGGTAACGCTAAATATGAGGTACCTAAAGGTTCCGGCAAGACATCTGTTTTTTCCCATTCTTTATGGATAGGGGGTACTGATAATAATGGGCAGCTACATCTTGGCGCGCATAGATACATGGAATCCGGCCAAGATTTTTATCCCGGGCCCTTAAAAATAACAGACGGCTCAACCGATACTGCAACATCATTACTTTACAATAAAATTTGGAAAATAAAAAAGACTGAAATTGAAGAATTCATCTACAGATACCAAAATGGTTTATTGAATCAAAATTATTCAATTCCTGATGCGATAGTTAATTGGCCTGCACATGGCCCTACTTCTGAATATGATGAATATTTAGCTCCTTTTTTTGATAATAATTCCGATGGCTTTTATAATCCGAATGACGGTGATTACCCAATCATAAAAGGAGATCAGATGCTTTGGTATGTGTTTAATGATAATACAAAACCACATGGAGAAACAGGTGGAACACCACTGAAGGTTGAAGTTAGGGTATCAGCTTTTAATTACAATTGTAATAATCCTTCAAATGATAGTATTGATGCCATTAATTACCTCACATTTCTATCATATAAGATTATTAATAGAAGCGCAAAAACTTACAGTAATACATTTGTCGGATTGTTTACAGATGCCGATATAGGGTATGGTTATGATGATTATACCGGTTTTGATTTAATGAGAAATATGTATTTTTTTTATAATGGAATGTCAATTGACGGCACCGGACAACCTGAAGCTTATGGAGGACCCAGCCCACCCCCTCCCGCATTGGGTGTTATGTTGCTGAGTGGGCCATATCAGGATCCAAATGGTTTGGATGATCTTACAAACTGGAACAGTAGTTCCTCATTAGATTGTTCAGGTGGTTATCGGATTGACTCTATATCTGGTAATTATACTTATGTAAATAGCGGTGATTTTTTAAATGGCAACATCAATGGGTTTAATTTTGGTGATAATATTGTTGATAACGAGAAATGGGGTTATACAAGATTCATGGCTTTCATAATGGTAGTTGCTCAGATATGTGTGATCCTACCACACCCGTACAATATTTTCAATATTTAAGAGGTTTTTGGAAAGATAGTTTACCATTGACATCTGGTGGTACAGGCCATGATACAACAGGCTTAACTACAAAATTTATTTTTCCTGGTAAAACAGATTTATGCGATTACGGTACAGACGGCTATCCTCCTCCAGCGCCTACCAATCCCGTTTTAGGCTGGTGTGAAAAAGGCGAGGCTAATCCTCCAAGTGATAGGCGCGGCTTAGGATCAATGGGGCCGTTTACATTTGAACCAGGAGAAGTCGTTAACATTGATGTTGCCTTTATTTGGGCAAGAGCAATTTCCGGAGATGAATATTCAAGTGTTCAAAATGTGCAATTAATAGCAGATAACATAAAAAAATGGTATAAAAACAATAATTTTCCATCATGTGAACATTTTGAAGATATTGACCATATTTCTCAATTAGAAAACTCAATTATAATTTATCCTAACCCTGCAACGTCCGAACTTGTCATTGAATATAGCGGGAAGAAAAGCGCATACAGCATCACCGATATTTCAGGAAGAATTATCTGTTCCGGTAATATTCATGAAGAACAGACAAGGATTCAGATAAAAGACCTTTCACCCGGATTCTACATTGTATGTATTACTGACGGCGGTAATAAGGTTTGCAAAAAACTCGTGAAAGAATAACAGACCTGAGTTAAATTGCCTAATTCATAAATTTTATAACCTCAAGCCATGCTTCGACTTCGCTCAGCATGACTTTCAATCATTCGTCATAATGAGCGTAGTCGAATTATAGAATGATTGAGTTTCTATAATATTTTATGAATTAAATTACAAATCAATACAACTCTTTTACAGCATCCATCAAAATACTCATCTCTGCTGCAAAGGCGAGTGAAATTTCTTTTTCTTTTTTATCAAAACTATCAATACGGATCACGGAAAAATCTGCAGGATTTATCGTCGCTTTTACCCGGTTGCTTTCAAAAATAAATTTTTCATCCTGCAATGTCAGGGTTGTGAAATCTTCGTCTTTTTTATGGATCAGCACGGTTTTCCCATTGAGCCGGTTGAAATAAAACCCTGTATCCGCTTCTTTAAAACCCTGGGATGTCAGGTAGAATTTAGGTTTATCGGCAAACGGCCTGCCCTTTGTGGGGCAGAAGGTGCTGCAGTTTCCGCACTCGTTGCAGAAATCGGCAATATTCAATACCTGGTATTTCTGAGAGATAATAAAAGTTTTATCGAATGCCAATTTGAGTTCATCATTACCCGTGTTAATGATCTTGTTGAGCCGATATGATATCGGCTTTACAGTGTAATAATAATTAGCCCTGTTGGGGCAGACCGTAACGCACACATTGCAGATATCATCGCAATACAGGCAGCGGGATGCTTCCTTTTGGGCCTGTTCTTTTGTAAGGGCTTTAACTACAAGGTTGAAATTCTGCCGCTTGTTAATTTCAGTTTCATCAATGGCTTCTCCATGAATCCGCTTAGCGCGTTTTACGATATAATCGGAATATGTCAATCCTTTATCAGTAATAGCGGGTTTGAAATTATACTCAAGTTCCGATCTGCGGATGATAGAAGCGGCGGCTTTCCGGCCATCGCCCACAGCCTTTATCACAGTTGCTCCGCCGCGGAGCGCATCGCCGCCAATGAATACATTTTTGATTTTGGTTTCAAAGTTTGTAGAGTCCGCTTCTATATGTTTTGAATCTATAAAATCGAGAACCACATCCTGTCCCAGCACAGGAATGATGGTGTCGCAGGGTATTTCAAATTCAGAGCCCGGGATTTTAACCGGCTTTGGCCTGCCCGATTTATCGGTTCCCTCTAATTTCATCTTGCTGCATAAAAGCGCAGATACCTTACCTTGTTTAAGGATAATTTTTTCAGGCGCGGTAAGCTCAATAACCGGTATCCCTTCATCAAAAAGAGCCTTCACTTCTTCCGCGTTAGCCGGCATTTCAAAACGTGTTCTTCGGTAAACAATGGTAACGTTGCCTGTAGCGCCAACTAAGCGGAAAGCTGTGCGGGCAACGTCCATAGCCGTGTTTCCGCCGCCAATTACAAGAATATTTTTGCCGAGCCCCGTAGTTTTACCCTGCCTTACATCCGATAAAAATCTGAGCGAATCTGCCACGCCATCCGCGTTTTCATTTTCAAGCCCCAGCGCTTTGGCTTTCTGGGCTCCGACAGCAAGATAAATATAGCTGTTTTCTTTTTGCAGTTTTTCAAAAGCTGTTTTATCAATGCTGTAATTATAATGTATAGTAACGCCTGATTTCTGAATCCTTTCAATATCTTTTTTGATTGCTTCGCCGGTGAGCCGGAATGCAGGTATGGCGTCAGACGCCATGCCGCCGGCAATGTTTTTTATTTCATATACATTCACTTCAAAGCCTGCAAGCGTGAGAAAATACGCGCATGATAGGCCTGAGGGGCCGGCGCCTATAACAGCAGTTTTCAGACCATTTTTCTTTGCCGGTTTAAATATGGAATCATCCGGATTCTGTTCCGTGATAAACCGTTTTACTTCGCGTATAAGCAGTGCGTTGTCATAGTTTATGCGGGTGCACCTTGTCTGGCACAGGTGGTCGCAAACCATTCCCGATACGGATGGGAACGGGTTGGTTCGCAGGATTACTTCGTATGCTTTTTGATATTCGCCTCTGGATGTATAAAATAAATATTCAGGGATATCCTGGTTTGTGGGGCATGTATCTATGCATGGCGCTTTGATGCAATCGAAATAACCGAGTTCGCGATTTGTTTTTATGGTGGGATCATGGAATGGGTTTCGTTTGTATAAATTATTTTGCAGCACCGAATCAGCATATATATTCAGTTTTTCAAAACTGTCTTTTTTATCAAAGCCGGTGAAATTTTTCAGGTTTTCTAAGTATTGCTGCAGGCGCGCGTATCCGCCCGGTTTCAATATATCGGAACAAACCGTTACAGGTCGTAAATTGGCAGTTAACACGTCTTCAATATTGAAGCAGTCTGCCCCTGCTGAAAAAGAGATATCGAGCGTGCCGCCGAATTCATTCTGTAATTTTTTTGCAAGGTTGATGCTTATGGGATGAAGCGCCCTTCCGCTCATGTACATCATTTTTTCGTTGGGCGGGAAAATATTTTTGTGATTAACGCTTTCAAGCGTATTGGTGATCTTTAATCCAAAGTGTACGTTATTGTTCTTTGCCGCTTCCTGCAACGATTTTATAAGATTCAGCGCATCCGGATATTTCAGGTCGTGGCCAAAGGCTTCATCCGGAACATGGGTTACAAAACCGAGCCGGTTGTTTAGTATGTCGCGCAATTCGTCTTTTCCAAGCAACGTAGGATTGAGCTTTATGGCGGTATGCAGTTTTTTCTTTTCTATCAGGTAAAGGCCGATCTTTTCAATCTCGTCGGGCGGGCAGCCATGCATGGTGGAAAGCGTGATATTGTCTGACATGCGGTCAGGTATATCCAGGCTTCGTATCCTTGGATACAGTGATGATAATGCGGCTATCTTGCGTATTTTTTCTTCACTGCAATTTTTGATTTTTTCAAAAAACCACTGAACATTTTCATTGAGTATGCCTTTCATATCGTAGCCCACACTCATGTTGAAGATCATGCCTGGCTCTTTGCTTTTACAGCCGAACATATCTTTTAAAATATGTATGATGATCCATGCATTCAGGTATTGATCATAAGCCTGATGGATCCTGAGTTCCTGCGACCATTCACAGTTATAGCCTTCATCCTGGATATCAATACAGGGCTTTGACACATGGATTTCATCCAATGTCTGAACGGTTTTTAGTTCTATATACCGGGCGCCGCAAAGCCAGGCTGCGATTATGTTTTGAGCCATTTGTGTGTGAGGCCCGGCGGCAACTCCGATGGGGGTTTCCAGCAACTGTCCGTAGCGGGTCATGCGGAACGGATCGTTTTCCGAAGGAGAAAAAAACAGTTCTTTGGGAATACCGAAAATCCGGGTTAGCTTTAAATCTTCGAGAATCATTGAGAACAATCTTTCGATAGGGATGATAGAAAATTTGTCTGACATGGTTTTATATTATTTTTTCGTTAAAGGCAAAAGTATAAAAAATAATTAGCTTTGATTTTATCTTTTATGCAGTTGCCTGATGCCTTTGTCATTTCATTTAGAATCGTTACATTTGAAAAAAATAAAATGGTGAACCAAGATTGTTCCGTAATCATATTGGCAGCGGGAAATTCTGAAAGGATGAGGTTTCCCAAGGCGTTTTTGAAATGGAAAGATCAGACCGTGTTTCTGGAAAAAATAATACGGGAATACGAAAATTTTGCCTGCCCGAAAATTATTGCAGTGATCAATCGGAACGTACATGATTTATATTGTAATTACGGATATAGTTTCCTTCAGAAGGCAATGGTAGTTGTAAATCCTCACCCTGAATTCGGGCGATTATCGTCTATCCGGCTGGGTATGGAAAAAACAGAAAACTCAAAATACTGTTTTATACAGAATGTTGACAATCCATTTGTGAATGGGGAGCTTCTGGAGCTATTGTATAATAAAAAAAATGACAATGCATATATTGTCCCGATGTTCGGAGGCCGGGGAGGCCATCCCATACTAATCAACCGGCCGGTTATGAAACTGATCGGCACGATTGAAGATTCAATCAGCGATTTCAAAACAGTATTGTCACATTTTTGCAGGGAAAATGCAGAAACCCGGGATGAAAAAATTCTGCTTAATATAAATACGATGGAAGAATATCAACTGTATTTTGCTGATGGCGGTGGCGGTTCGCTGACTGATTGATTCATCCCGGATTTTATTATAAACTTCTATCTCTGAATACTTCGGTAATTTTTTATTGAGGGACTAAAGTCCCTGATTATATCAGGGTTTCATTTATAACCCCGACCTTAAGGTCGGGGTTACTTCAAATACCCGTCGTTACTGGGCTTTAGCCCAAAACCCTATAAATCACCGAACTATTGATCTCATATAAAAAAAATAGGAAGTATTATATAATTTATTGTAAATTAGCAACTGCATAAAAACGAATTTTATTAATTTTTACTAAAAAACAATAAGTATGGCAAAACAAAAAAAATCTAAAGAAGATAAAGAAAAGAAGGGTGAGAAAAAAGAAAAAAAGCAGAAGCCCAAAAAGGAAAAGAAAGGCAAGTTCTCAAAGAAAATCAGCGAGACGGACCATCATTATGAAACGGCAGAAATAAAAAAGGAAAAGCTTGATAAAAAGTTTTATGAAAAGGAATTGTCCAAATTACAGATTGAGTTGGTAAAGCTCGAGGAGTGGATAAAGTTAAAAAAACTCAAGATAGTGATAATTTTCGAAGGCCGCGATGCTGCCGGAAAAGGCGGGGTAATCAAAACCATTACCGAACGGCTTAATCCGAGATATTGCAGGATCGTTGCATTGGGTGTCCCAACAGAACGTGAAAAAACGCAGTGGTATTTTCAACGCTACGCGGCCCATCTTCCGGCCGCCGGAGAAATGGTGCTTTTCGACCGGAGTTGGTATAACCGTTCCGGTGTTGAGAAGGTAATGGGTTTCTGCACAGAAGATCAATATATGGAGTTTCTGCGTTCCTGTCCCGAATTTGAAAGAATGCTTATCCGTTCGGATATATTATTAATCAAATATTGGTTTTCGGTAAGCGACAAAGAGCAGGAAAAACGTTTTCAGGACCGGCTGAATGATCCCACAAAGCGATGGAAGCTCAGCCCGATGGATCTGGAGTCGAGAGAAAAATGGGTGGAATATTCAAAAGCAAAAGACGAGATGTTTGCCCGTTGCGACATCAAGCAGGCACCCTGGTATGTTGTGCGTGCAGACGATAAAAAACGCGCAAGATTAAATTGCATACATCATTTACTGAGTCTGATTCCATACGAAGACCTGACCCCGGAGCCCATTAAGCTTCATCCGAGAACGGTTGACGATAACTATGTGAGGCCGCCTATGTCTGATCAAACCTTTGTCCCGGAGGTATATTAATGAAGTATAAAGTGAAAAGTTAATTTGAAATTAGTCAATAGTTGATGGGTTATGCAACTGGTATGGGAAAAAGTCAAAAAATTCAATGGGTTGGCAATTAATTTGGGAAATAGGCAATAGTATATAGGAAAAAACCAATAACCAAAGACCATCAACCTAACTAGTCGCACAACCATACACCCAATAACCAATTGACCAGACAAACTGCTCAACCTTACAACCAATAAATTCTTTAGCTTTGGACTTTGGGCTTTTAGCTTAAAGGTAATAGTAATAGTATTATTAATGTGGTTTTTGCTGATTCTGCTGCTGTTGCTGATTTTTTACATTCTCCAGTTCGGTTTGGAATTCTTTTCTGTAGTTTTCATAGGCTTCATTTTGACCTTTTATTATCTTCATAACCGAATAGGTTCGTAAGGCGCTTAAACCGGAAGCAGCTATGGAAATTGCCAAAGCGATGATGATTAACTTTTTTGCGCCATTGCCTTTATATACAACAATAAAACTGATAATGCTGAAAACCAAACCGATTCCGGCTAATACCAAACCTAACCAGGGGATCCAGAATAATACTAAGCCGATGATACCAAAAATGAAGCCCGCCTTGCAAAGTTTTTTTCCTGCGGTAGTAGATTGTCCCGGATTTGTCATTTAGTCAAAGGATTCGTAAAAAAATAAACTTTACAATTATCATAATGATGAATATCGAATACCTGCCCGCTTCGCAGCAGGCGGGTTGAACCGCAGAATATCGAAGTATTCAAACACTTCAACATTCAACATTCGTTATTCAGTATTCGTTATTTTTTTTGGCTCTTATCTAAATATTGGTTGATTTTTATATATACTGTAATTTTGCTACCATATCAGGGTCAAGTTCACATGTAAAATGCCGCTTGACTGGACATCTATATGTCCTCTTTGAAAAATTCTCAATAAACCTTTT
>JACREX010000172.1 GCA_016212695.1 Bacteroidia bacterium | reverse complement strand
TTACAGCGTAACCGTAACAAGCGGCGGATGCAATGCGGTAGCGCACGCAACCATATCAGAAATACAACCCGTGTTACAGCCTATTTGTATTATTTCAGTTGACAATACTACAAATCCCGGGAAAAATATGCTTGTATGGGAAAAGCAGCAAACAAGCGGTATATCGCATTACAAGCTCTGGAAAGAAACCACGCAGGCAGGCGTTTATCAGGTTGTAACAACAATACCGTATGCAGCCATGAGCAAGTGGACTGATCCGCTTTCAAACCCGCACCAGAGAGCATGGCGTTACAAAATATCTGCGGTTGACAGTTGCGGTACAGAAAGCCCGTTGAGCATAGTACATAAAACCATTCACCTTACAGTAAATCTCGGACAGGGGCAAGACATAAATCTGATATGGAACCATTATCAGGGTTTTGAATATTACACCTATTACATACACCGCTATCGTCCGAGCACAGGATGGTTAGTGATTGACAGTATTCCCGGCGATTTGAATACTTACACCGATACGCCGCTTGGCGGTGGAGCAGTAAGTTATTTTGTAGCTGCAAAGCGTGATAACGAATGCTGGGCAAGCGGCACAGCCAAAGACATGAGCGGGCCTTTCAGCCAGAGTTTATCGAACATTGAGGATAATGGAATAATAGACGTAGGTATTCAAACTCAAAACACAGAAATATCCGGTTTGAGAATTTATCCTAATCCTGTAAAAAATGAATTGATTATCGAAACAAATTCAACTACAAAACAGGAATTTGAATTACTTAATCTTATTGGGCAGTCTTTGTTTACATCAACTATAGATAAAAAAGCTGTGATTGATTTGAAACAGTTTTCAAGCGGTATTTATTTAGTGAGGTTGTATTCAGCAAAAGGCATTATCTTGAAAAAGATAGTGAAGGAATAGTAAAAGAAAAAGCCTGCAATTGCAGGCTTTTTCTTTTACTTCTTACCTCATACCTCGTACTTCATTCCTCATTCCCCCTGTCAGGCATTGTATTCTCCATTGCCCTGTTTTTTAAATTATTCAGATTCGTTAGCCTTGTTTGTCAAAATATATTTTAATTTTTCTAACTTTGCTCTGTTAATTTCTTACCTTGCCTACCGGCAGGCAGGTTCAATATATTCTATAATGAAAACAAAAGGTAGTAGTCGTAAGTGGAAAGTAGAAAGTTACAAAGTGAAAAACAAAAACTTTACAAACTACTTTATAAACTTTAAAAACTTTATAACTTTCTTCCTCACTTTCAACTTTATAACTTTACAAACTTTTAACTGTTCTTGTTCCGCCCAGGATTTTAATTGGGAAGCAAAACTCGGAAAAGTTGAAAAAGACGGGTTTTATAAGATTTTATTGAAGCCGGAAATTACGGCTAAATTAAAATCAGACCTTTCCGACCTTCGTATTTTCGACAGCCTGAATGCTGAAGTGGCGTATATTCCTTTTGTTGAAAAGCCGGTTTTGTACAAGACGCTTTTCCATGAATACAAGATTATCCGGAAAGAGCATCATGCGGATTATACAAGGTTGATCATACATAATCCCGAAAAAAAGGAAATCACAAATATTACCTTGATCATACAGAATGCTGATGTGAGAAAATGGCTCAAGCTCAATGCCAGCCACGATATGAAAGAATGGTATGTGCTTAAGGCCAATTATTATTTTCAGTCCATTTACAGCGACAACAACACGTCGGAGATCCGCATCCTTAATTTTCCGCTCAGCAATTATGAATATTACGAGTTGTTAGTGAGCGATTATTTTGATATGCCGATCAATATTCTTAAGGCCGGGTATTATGACCTGACTTCTGAAAAAGGAAAATACTCCGAAGTGTTGAAACCGGAACTTGTTCAAAAAGACACATTGAAAGAAAGCGCCGTGCGGATAAAATTTTCAGAACCCCAGTATATTGATCAGGTGATTTTTAATATAGACGGGCCGGAATTTTATTTCAGGAATGCGCGGCTTTGCGTGGAAAAACAAATAGTAGAAAAAAAGAAAACACGAAAATATTTTGAAGAGATACAAAAATTTAATCTTTCATCGAGCAGTAATAACACTATAAATCTTTCGTATTTCAAAACTGATGAAATCTATCTTTTTATCAGCAACCAGGACGACAAGCCTTTAAAAATAAAATCGGTTGAAGCATACCAGTTGAATCATTATTTAACCGCATTGCTCAAAAAGAATATGAATTACAGACTTGCAGGCGGAAATGAAAAAATGAAGGCTCCGGTTTACGACCTGAAATATTTTACAGACAGCATACCCAAAGAACTGCAGATTCTGGAGCCGGGCAACCCTGTTGTTTTTAATAAAAATGTAACAGAAAAACCAAAGCCAATTTATCTGGATCCTAAATTTCTTTGGATAGTTATCTCGGCTACCCTGTTGCTTCTGGTAATAATAACATATGTAATGATCAAAGAAATGACAAAAAAGAAAAGTTAATTCCCGTTATGAAACAGTATCTGGATTTGTTAGATCATATTTTGGAGAAAGGGGTCAGGAAGTCTGACCGCACAGGAACCGGAACCCTGAGCATTTTTGGCTACCAGATGCGGTTCAATCTCAGCGATGGATTTCCATTGCTCACAACAAAAAAACTTCATTTGAAATCAATCGTGTATGAGCTGATCTGGTTTTTGCAGGGCGACACCAATGTAAAATATCTTAATGATCACGGCGTAACGATATGGAACGAATGGGCCGATAAAAACGGGAACCTCGGGCATATTTACGGATACCAGTGGAGGTCGTGGCCAACGCCGGATGGAAAAAAAATTGACCAGATCACGCAGGTGGTAAATTCTTTAAAGAATACTCCGGATTCGCGCCGCCATATTGTAAGTGCATGGAATGTCGGGGAAATTGACAACATGGCGCTTCCTCCATGTCATGCCCTGTTCCAGTTTTATATTGCCGATGGGAAATTATCCTGCCAGCTTTATCAGCGAAGCGCGGATGTATTTATCGGAGTGCCTTTTAATATAGCTTCATATGCATTGCTCACGCTGATGATGGCGCAGGTTACCGGTTACAAACCCGGAGATTTTGTGCATACTTTTGGCGATGCGCATATTTATCTGAATCACATGGAACAGGTAAAACTGCAATTAAGCAGGGAGCCTCGGAAATTACCAGTTATGAAGATAAATCCTGAAGTGAAAAGCATTTTTGATTTTACATTTGAAGATTTCAAACTTGAGAATTACGATCCGCTTCCGCATATAAAGGGAGAAATTTCTGTTTAATAATAAATACACAAATGGCACACATTTCAATCATTGTAGCAATAGCGGAAAATTATGCAATCGGGAAAGACAACCGGCTGTTGTGGCACATATCTGAAGATCTGAAACGATTTAAAAAACTCACTACCGGGCATACGGTAATCATGGGGAAAAAAACTTATGAATCATTACCTGTGCGGCCGCTTCCCAACAGGACGAGTATTGTCATTACCGATATTCCGGGAGAAAAGATTGAGGGTTGTGTTATGGCGTATTCCATTGAAGATGCTGTGAACAAATGCAACCCGGCAGAAGAAAATTTTGTAATCGGCGGGGGTTCGGTTTACAGGCAATTTTTACCGATTATTGATAAACTATATCTCACAAAAGTTCATCACGCTTTTGACGCGGATACTTTTTTCCCGGAGATTCATTTTGATGAGTGGGATTTGTTGGAAAAGCAGGATGTAAAAGCGGATGAAAAAAATAAATATAATTACACCTATTTGATATTTAAAAGGAAAAGTTGTAACAAATACAATTGACTTTACTTGAATAATTCATAAAAAAACGGGAGTTCCAATTGGTTCGAAATTTAATTCACCTTATATTCAAACTTAATCTTTGCAAATTCTTCGTTTGCCTCAACGATTTTTTTCTTCAGGTTCTTTTTAAATACTTCTACGGTTTTAGCAATTGCGGTATCGCCGGCAGCAAGAATCTGGGCTGCAAGAATGGCTGCGTTCTGCGCTGCATCAAGACCCACCGTGGCTACGGGTATTCCGGGAGGCATTTGCAGGATTGATAATACAGAGTCCCATCCGTCGAGAGAAATGGAAGAACGACATGGTACGCCGATAACAGGCAGGGATGTGAATGCAGAGATCACGCCGGGCAGATGGGCCGCACCGCCGGCTCCTGCAATAATAACTTTTATTCCTCTTTTATGAGCATTGCTGGCAAACTCCTCAACTTTTTCAGGAGTGCGGTGAGCAGACAATGCATTTACTTCGAACGGTATCTTAAAATCGTTCAGTTGTTTTGCCGCTTTTTCCATAACGGGCCAGTCGGATGTGCTGCCCATGATAATACTGACTTTCGGGTTCATTTATTTTTTCCTTTATTTTTCTTAATTTTATAAAATAAATTTCAATAATTTTTATATTCGCAAGATACTTTAAAAAATAATATTCTTATAAAATATTTTTCATGAAAAAAATTAAGGTATTAGACAAAGAGTTTGTGTTGTCCGTTTCTTCCGAAAAAATCCAGGAAGCCGTTCGCCATACGGCAACCCGGATGAATAAAGAGTTGAAAGGTAAAAACCCGATCTTCATTGTAATTTTAAACGGGGCGTTCATCTTTGCCTCCGACCTGATGAAAAAACTCAACATTGATTGCCAGATATCACTCCTTAAAATAGCGTCGTATCATGGTACGTCTTCAACGGGAACGATTAAAGACCTTATCGGGCTTGACGAGGATATTAAGGGAAGAACCGTGGTTATTGTCGAGGATATCGTTGATACAGGATTAACACTTGAACATATTATCGGGCTATTAAAAAAGCATTCGCCCAAAGCGATAAAAGTATGTACTCTCTTATTCAAGCCCAAAGCATATAAGAAGAAAATAAAAATTGACTATGTGGGAATCGAGATACCCAATGATTTCATTATCGGTTACGGTTTAGATTATAACGGGTATGCAAGGAATACGGAAGATATTTATGTGTTAACAAAATAATTTCAACATATCACTAATTTAAATATACAGTTTATGCTAAACATTGTCATATTCGGCCCTCCGGGAGCAGGGAAAGGGGCTCAGTCGCAAAATATCATCAACAAATATCATCTTGTGCATCTTTCCACAGGAGATATTCTGCGGTCGCAGATAGCGCTTGGAACCCCGCTTGGGATAAAAGCAAAAAAGCTTATGGATAAAGGCGAGTTGGTTCCGGATGATATCGTCATCGGAATGATCAATTATAAAATTGAAAACTCGCCGGATGCAAAAGGCTTTATCTTTGATGGATTTCCACGCACGGTGGCACAGGCCGAAGCGTTAGACAAACTACTGAAAGACAAAAAAACTTTTGTGAGCGGAGTTATTTCATTAGAGGTTCAATATAATGAATTAGTGAAACGAATCCTCAACCGCGGCAAAGACTCCGGCCGTTCCGATGACCAGGACATCGCAATTATCCAGAACCGGATCATGGTTTATAACGACAAGACGTCTCCCCTGATAAATTTCTATAAAGCCCAGAATAAATATCATGCTATAAACGGTATGGGTTCTATTGAGGAAATATTCAGGAGGATAACAAAAGTAATGGATGCGTTTTAATTTTTATGGAATCAAATTTTATAGATTATGTAAAAATCTTTTTCCGTTCCGGCAAAGGAGGGGCAGGATCCGTACATTTTTTACATGATAAAACTACAGCCAAGGGCGGTCCAGACGGCGGCGACGGAGGCCACGGCGGGCATATTATCCTAAAGGGCAACGAGCAGTTCTGGACGCTGATTCATTTAAAATATAAAAAACACATTCATGCTGGAGACGGTGTAAACGGATCGGGCGCTAATAAAACCGGGGCATTCGGCGAAGACGTCATTATAGAAGTACCTCTGGGAACCCTTGCAAAAAATCCTGAAACCGATGAAATTCTTCTTGAGATTACAAAACACGACGAAGAAAAAATATTGTTGCATGGAGGCAAAGGCGGGATGGGGAATGAATTTTTCAAATCGGCAACCAAGCAGACACCGCGCTTTGCCCAACCCGGCGAACCCTGCAAGGAAGGGTGGATTATTCTTGAATTAAAACTGCTGGCCGATGTGGGCCTGATAGGATTTCCCAATGCCGGAAAATCCACCCTGCTTTCTGTTGTGTCTGCCGCAAAACCGGAAATCGCCGACTATCCTTTTACCACATTAGTTCCGAATCTCGGCATTGTTAAATACAGGAACCAACGGTCGTTTGTAATGGCGGATATCCCCGGGATCATAGAGGGCGCTCACGAAGGGAAAGGGCTTGGATTACGTTTCCTGAGGCACATTGAAAGAAACTCGATCCTGCTTTTTTTAGTTCCCTGCGACTCAAATGATATTGCCGGGGAATATAAAATCCTGGTGAATGAGCTTGAACAATACAACCCGGAACTGTTAGACAAAAAAAGAATACTTGCGATTTCAAAATGCGACTTAATAGACGAAGAACTGATGGAAGAAATTACAGAAGTTCTGCCGGATCATTTGCCATATGTTTTTATTTCTTCTCACGCGAATACCGGGATCCTCAAATTAAAAGATATTATCTGGAAAGAACTGACAGGGTGAGTTTGAAGTTTGAAGTTTGAGGTTTGAGGTTTTAAAAATTAAATCTCAGTTTCTCCCAATACCCTGAAGTCAATATTATTTTCAAAAATATCGTAAGGGTGTACTTCGACTTTATCATCCCGGCAGGTTATAAAATTTGGGTTCGAAGTATTTTCGTGGGTTTTGATATGGGTCCAGTCTTCGCCCAGAAACTGTCCTTCGCAGAGCCGGCCGTTGAATTCCTTATCGTCTGAACTGGATTCAAAGGGTATCCAGCCTAGCCCGGGAATAAAAACTTCAAGCCATGCATGGTTATCTAAGCAACTCAGCGAATCATTCTGAGAATTTGTAAACCGGGGAACTTTAAATCCTCCGCGCGACCGGATCGGTATTTCGTTTAACCGGCAACAGGACATGATTAAATTAGTATAATCGCCACAGGTACCATATCCGTCTCGAATCACATCTTCCAGATCCCTGGACCATGAATTTGGCCTGTAATAAAGCGCTTTAAAAACTTTATTCCGTATCTGCTTGACGGTCTCAATAATCTCGGGCGATTTTTCAATAATTGAAAAATCCCTGATGTAAGGGCTCCACATATGCAGGCTTTCTTCTTCTTCAACTTCTTTTGCCAGCATGGGTTCGGAGAGATCGTATTCGCTGAATTTCGGGTTCGCCAGGGGTAAATATTTTAATCCCGATAATTTCATTAAGGACTTATACCCGATAACTCCGCCGGAGTAGCGGTCAATAGCGCCCAACTGAAACTGCGCAAATTTTTTACCCTCGCGATCAATGAGTTTAAAATTGCGTCCTATGGGTTTGAGTTCAAGAAGCTGCTGCCTCTCGTTCGTTACAGGTATTGCAATCTCAACAACCAGTTTATTATAGCGCTGGTCTTTTGAATGCAGATTGATCGTTTCTTCATACAAAAACTCAACAACAAAAGAATTTGATAAAGTATATTTACAGCGCTTGCTTGAAATCGTTTTATAATTCAGTTTGTGGAAAAATGGTTTCTGCTCCGGAAAACTTATATTATCAAATGTATTGGAAACAATAACGCCGCTATAGGCAACATACACGGAATCTTTCAGGAATCCAAGGCCAACCGGGGAGATATATGGTGTGAGAATGCAGTTTTTAAATTTACCGGTTTCTTTATCATAAATTGAAATGGTATTTTCTTCATCGTCGGCAACCCACAAATCATTATTTTTTATAGCAAAACCCTTGTTGCCGATTCCTTTCAGTTCAAATTCATTTACCAGTGTAAAAATTTCTTCATTGAAGCGAAAAACATAACACTTATTTAAAGTCCTTTCATAAAGATAGAAGTCATTTTTCAATACTGTGAAAGAGGACGGGAAAACCGGGAGTTTGGTCTCATTGATGAAATTAAATTTAGTATCGTATTTAATCAGGTAACCAAAATTATCTATAAAATAGAAATAATCGCGGGTACATGCAAAACAGGAAAATCCTTTAAATTTATGGGCTATATGCAGATTGATGATCTCCTGAACATCCTTATCTAAATCGATTCTGATGATATTTCCGGATTCAGAATTAAATACCAACAGGGTATCTCCGGAACAAACACTCAGATAGTTTTTCTTGCTAAATGGTTTTACAACCACTTCTTCTGCGTATTCCACAATAGTGTTGTATTTTGAACCGATTATATAATGAAGTTTTGAGGGCGTGTACATGTGTTCGAAGTTTGAAGTTTAATGTTTGAAGTTTAATGTTTAATGTTTAATGCTCTTTGTTAAAAGTCTAAAATTAATAAAAAAATTTGATATAAAATAGTTTCAGGTTAATTTGCTATGCTTAAACCCATATGTAAAATACAGGATAAGTCCTATTGCCAGCCATATCAGGAACCGCATCCAGTTTGTAATGCCTAATTCGGAAATAAGATAAAGATTCGTGAGCAGTCCCAGCATGGGGATCAGCGACCATTTCCTTATAATCCCGGTAATGCTGATAATCGTCGCGACAAGGATAAAACAAAGCACGGGGATTTTATGTTTAAAAATATCCCCGTTAAAATCCGTAAAATCAAAGAATTTCCGCGCTCCTTCCCAGTTAAGCCAGATAATTAAAAAAAGCACGATTAACCATAACACCGGTAAAATATAACGGCTGTTAAAGTAGGGCACACGAAACCCCTTATGGTTTGCGCTAGACTCCTTACTGTCAAGAATCAGAACGCCTCCGGAAACAAGGACAAATGCGAATAATGTCCCTATGCTGGTAAGATCTGTCACCTCGGTAATATTCAAAAAGAGAGCTGGTACCGCTACAAAAATTCCGGTCAAAATGGTGGCAAATGCAGGCGTTTTATACTTTCTGTGTATTTTCGAAAATCTTTTGGGTAACAGGCCATCCCGGCTCATGCTCATCCATATTCTCGGTTGCCCCACCTGGAATACTAAGAGAACGCTGGCCATAGCAATGATTGCGCTCACGGCAATTACGCCGGATAATTTAGTGAGATGTAATTTTTCGAATGCAAAAGCTAAGGGATCGCCTACTCCGAGCTGGCTATAATTTACCATACCTGTAAGGACAATGCTCAGCAGGACGTACAAAACAGTAGTAATGATCAACGCATATATCATGGCTCTTGGCAAATCTTTCCGCGGATTTTTACATTCTTCTGCGGTGGTTGAAATCGCATCAAAACCTATATACGCAAAGAAAACGCCGGATACGCCTTTTAAAACGCCGGCGATCCCGTTAGGCGCAAAGGGGCTCCAGTTCTCAGGGTTGGTATAAAATGCACCTACCGCTATTACAAGTAAAAGTACAGCCAGCTTAAGTATCACCATGATGTTGCCGGCAACTTTCGATTCGTAAATTCCTCTATAAACGAGATAGGTAATAAACACAACGATCGAGAAGGCAGGAATATCAGCGATCAGCCGAAGACTGCCTATCTGCGGGGCATTTACCCATGCCTGGTATGCCTCCTGCAAATTTGCCGGGAGTAAATGCAGCGGCGTTCCATTCTTAATACTTTCTGATGCAGCCGCAAACCCGCGTGATGCGCTCATATAATCTATGGTCAGATAATCCGGAATATGAAATCCAAGCCCGTTCATCAGCCCGCTGAAATAATCGGACCATGAAATGGCCACGGCAATATTCCCGACAGCATATTCCATGATCAGGTCCCAGCCTATGATCCAGGCGAGCAGTTCGCCAAAGCTCGCATACGAATAGGTATATGCGCTTCCGCTGATGGGTATGGAGGATGCAAACTGGGCATAACACATGGCCGAAAAACCGCATGCTATGGCTGTAAATATAAACAGGAGAGATACGGCAGGGCCTCCGTTGGCGGCAGCCGTGCCTATGGTGCTGAAAATGCCGGCGCCTATAATGGCTGCAATGGCAAGCGCTGTAAGATCTTTTACGCTGAGGTTTTTATTAAGAGAGATATGACCATCCTCGTGTTCCCCGGCGTGGTTAAGAATGCTTTCAATAGACTTTTTCCTGAAAAGTTTTTTGAAGTTCACAGTTGTATTTTTTGTAAAAATAAAAAAACTTTCTCCAAAAAGGCCAATTTCTGCGGCGCTATAAAAAATAAACCCCGCAGAAATCCTCCTGCAGGGTTCATATAAACAATCCTGTTACGCATTATTTTAGTTCAACGACTTTTTTCAGGAATACATTATTATTAACCTGTAATTTCACAAAGTAAGCGCCTTCTGCAAACCCCAGTTTTGCTGCGCTGAAGGTATATTTATGCCCGCCTTCAGCCTGCTCGTCATTAACTAATGCAGCTACCACTTTTCCATGGATGTCGTAAACCTCCAGGCTGACGCGGCTTCCCTTATTCAGCGTGTATTCGATATTCAGATTTTCAGTATACGGATTTGGATACAACGTCATAGAAAAATCAGAGTTTTCATAGGTTGGAACTTTCACGTTTGGATCAATAAAAATAGCTCCGTTTGTTGAAGAAGTATCCACGAGGAAATTCATATCTGTAAAGGTTGAAGTGGAGGTTGTAATATTAATGTGAATAAATGTTGAAACCAAGGGAAGGCCGGGAATATCAACCGACATGGTATAATCGTTACCGGCAGGCAATCCGCCAAATCCATAATTTCCCGACGTATCGGTCTGTGTGTTCGCTATGGGTTCATCATCCGGTTCCAGTTCAACATACACCTCAGCGCCAGGCACCGGTTCGCCCATGGCTTTGTCTCCCTGGTAAGAATAAATGCCCTTCCCACCTGTGTATGTTCCATAACTTATATTTCCGGTAATTGAACCAATAGGATCTCCAACAGGCGGAGTAATTTCAAACATATGAAGATGTATGGTCTGGCTCTGTTCGCAGGTAATATTTATTGTATCGGCTAATTCCCAGACTACCACGCTGTCAAGATATGTTGATAAGAGATAAGGCAAACCGGTGTTGTTGGTAATATCAACCCTCACAAAGTATTGCCCGTATTCAACATTGCCGAATGCAAAACTCATGTTGTTCAGAGGAACGGTATATGAGAGTTCTGCATCTGTTGAATTAACTATTTTATATAATTCGGCTACGGCAGAAGTATCCGCTATATTTGTACCGGAAGTATGTACAAATCCGGTAATCGTGGATAATGCCAATGCTGAAATTGCAACAGTAGCAGAATCCGTACAGCCATTCGCATCAATAACCGTAACTGTAACCGGCCCTGCGCAAAGATTTATTGCTATGGTATCTGTAGTGAAATCGCTCCAGTTGTAAGTATAGGGCTGTACGCCTCCGACAACCAGAACCGTCGCCGTGCCATCGCAAATATTGCATGAAGAAACCGTTGATGAAGTAGTAAGAGCCATTGCCTCCGGTTCGGATATTTGTATGGTTGCAAAATTTATACAACCATTAGCATCTGTCACAGTCATCAGATATTGCCCTGCGCAAAGATCATTCAGCGTGTCGTGGATACCCAATCCTCCCCATGAATAAATATAAGGCATAACGCCGCCTGTTGCCTGACCGACAATAACACCATTGCATAAACCGTAACACGTAATATTCGTTTCAATATAAGCGGCAAATAACTGTTCGGGCTCCGTAATAATAATTGTATTTTGTGCCGTACAATTGTTTGCATCGGTTATAGTAATAATATATGTGCCGGTAGCTAATCCGGTAAAAGTATTGTTGCTAACCGGTCCCGAACCAATATCATACAAATAAGGTTGTACTCCGCCGGTAACATTTATGGTGAACGTACCGTCATTGACTCCAAAGCAGGTAATATCAGTCTGACCCGGAAGTGTTGATGTGATTGCCGGTGGTTCATCAACTAACAGCGAAGAACCATTCACGATACAATAATTTATATCTTTAACTGCAATGGCATAATTACCATAAGGCAATCCTGTAAATATTGGAGTATCAGTCCACGTAGTTCCTCCATCATCCGAATACATATAAGCAGGAGTACCGCCCGATGCATAAACAGCAATCGATCCGTCGCTGCCGCCATTGCATAATACATTTGTAATAATAGCGCTGTCAATGGTTAAAGCAGATAATGGTTGTGTTATTGAAATGGAATCAAAAACAACGCATCCGTTATTGTCGGTAACCGTAACTGTATAAACACCCGGGCCGATATTATTGTTCTGTGCAATATAAATATCATTTGACCATGAATACAAATAGGGAGGCGTGCCACCCGATGCAGTTGCAGTTGCAGATCCGTCATTAGCGCCATAACAAAGAATATCCGTAGTATTAGTAAAGATTATCATAAGAGCCGTAGGTTCTGAAACGGTTATATTTCTGATGACAATGCAACCCAGTGTGTCGGTTACGGTTACTGTATAAATACCATTTGCAAGACCTGTAGCTGTGGCTGTAGTCTGTGCCGGCGTTGTACTCCATAAATAACTATATTCCGGCGTGCCTCCTGAAACGCTAAGATCAATTGAACCATCAGCCATACCGAAACATGAAACATCAGTTACTGTAGGGGTAATTGAAATTGAATCGGGTTGATCCAAGATAATGGAATCTGTTTTTACACAAAAATGATAATCCGTAACCGTTACGTAATGAGCGCCTGCTGCAAGGTTTTGAGCTGTTGCCGTTACATCTCCTCCCGACCAGTGATATGTATATCCGGGAACGCCTCCCTGGGTTGTTACAGTAGCAGTACCATTATTCCCGCCATAGCAACTTACCTGCGTACCTGTAATCGTTGTTACAATCGGCGAGGGTTCGGTTATCTGCGCATCTCCGGGATATACCATACAGCCATGCGAATCGCGCGCTTTCAAAATATAAGTATTGGCTGCCAATCCTGTGAACAACGTATCGGCCTGAAATGTTTCGGCGCCGTCAATTGAATATTCAAAAGGAGGCGTGCCGCCGGTTGCCATAACCGTAACACTACCATTGTTGCCTCCGTTACAAAGCACATTGGACGAATAATAAGAAGCAATCAGGGTATCCGGATTAATAATTTCTATGGTATCATATTGCTTCCAGCAGGAGTATTCAGTCGAATCAAACATGATAGCTACATAGTAAATACCGGGTCTTACATTCGTGAAGGTATTTTCATATTGAAAATTTGCTCCCAAGAGAGAATACTTCATTGTGCCAGCGCCGCCGGAAGCATTTATGGTGATAATAGCATCCTCTGCATTGTAGCAGGACACCGGAGTAACGGTAAGACCTTCATAAATTACGGCAGGCGGTTCAGAAATTACGAATGTATCAATTTTTTCACAGCCGTTACCGTCGGTCAGCGTTAAAATATATGATCCTGCAATAAGATTATAATTATATGGATCAGTATAACCATTGCTCCATGAATACGTGCATAAAGTTTGACCGCAAGGGGTTCCTCCTGAAAAGCCAAATATTTCGATATAACCTGTAGAATCGCCATAGCAGTTTACGTTTTCTGTTTCATAATATAGAACAATCGGCTGGGGTTGTAAAATTTCCACTGAATTTATTTTAGAGCAGCCCCCGACATCGGTAACTGTAACAGAGTAAATGCCGGCTGCAAGATCTCCTATTGAATCTGTTGTTGCATTAGTTGACCATAAAAAATATTCAGAAGACTTGCCAATTCCCTGAGTCCAGGCTTTTGCGGTTCCGTCTGGAATTCCATTACAAGTGAGATCGGTTTTATTAAAAAGAACTTCCCATGCTCCATAATCGTTCACAACAACACTGTCGGATACAGAACAGTTCAGGGAATCGGTGACTGTGACCCTGTATGCGCCAATAGCAAGATTATATATTGTATCATTGGCGCTGCTGGTAGACCACAGGTAAGAATAAGGAGCATAGCCATTCTCCACACTGCTGACTGTTGCCCAGCCGTTGTTGATGTTGCATGAGTCTTTTTGGCTCATTAATGATAAATACATGGCGGCGGGATCGTAAAGTTGAGTTCCGGAATAATATTTACAACCTAAGTTGTCTGTTACCTCAATGTAATAATATCCGGCAGGAATATTCGCAATATCTTCTGTAGAATATGTGGTACTGTTGGGACCTGTCCATGCATATGTAAACGGAGCATGCCCGTTCTCTAACGACAGGTCAATGGCTCCTGAATTTTGGCCGGGGCATACAGGATTGGTTACATTAAAAGTAGTTATCATCTGGGGTGGATCCATAATCGAAACGGGACCCTGATATTGTGAACAACCGTTATTGTCATAAATAGTAACATAATACAAATTAGCGTAGAGATAGGTTAAATCTTCAGTATTGCCGCCGTTGCTCCAATAATAGGAATATGGAGGATTACCTCCGGTAACTGTGAGATCAATGGAGCCATCGTATCCTCCGTAACAAGCCGGATTTACAGAAGTGTAACTTGTCACTATCTCAATACCTGGATTGATGGTTTCTGATTTTATAATCTGGCAACCATTATAGTCTGTAATGGTGACGAAAACCTCGCCGCTGCTCAGGTCATATGCATTGTAAGACAGGCTTCCGTTTGACCAATTGTAAGTATAGCCAGGCGTGCCGCCAGATACATTTACCCAAGATGAACCGCCGCCTGTCTGATTATAACAGGGAACGTCTGTTTTAAAAATTTCTGCTGTAAGTTGAGTAGGTTCATATATAAAAACTGATTTAACAGTCTGGCATCCGTTGTAGTCTGTCACTGTCAAAAAATACGTTCCGCCTGCAACATTTAAAATGGTATCATAAACACCGCCTGTTGACCAATTGTATATAAAAGGACTCGTTCCTCCGGTAACAATTGCCTGGGCAGAACCTGTTAAATATCCATGACAAAGAGGTTGCGATAAAATCATAATAGTATCTGTAGGACCGCCAATGTTGCTGATGATTACCTGGGCGCTTTCACTGCATCCCAATGAATCTGTTACTGTAACATGATACACCCCGACTGGAAGATTGTCAATAAAACTTGTTGTACTATTCAGGGGATCATCCCACTGATACGAAAGAACGCCAACGCCATTAGTAACCGTTACAGAAGCAGAGCCGTCGTTCATTCCGCAATGAGCATCGGTTTTGGAAAAAGAAATATTGATCTGCGGGGGCTCAATGACAGTAAAACCGGTATATAATCCGCAATCCGTTGCATCATAAATATCAACCCAGTAATACTCGCTGGCCGGAATATTATTAACATGATCCAGCGTGCTTTCGTTAAACCAATAATAGGTATATGGAGGAACGCCTCCTGAAACATTGAGAAAGATAGCTCCGTTTGTTGCGCCAAAACAGGTAGGGTTCACAATGGAATCCGTATATACTATCGCCGAAGGTTCCGTGATTTGGATTGTTCCAACCCCTGTCCATCCATTATATACATCCGTTGCCGTAACCGAATAAAAACCGGCTGCAAGATAACCTGCATAATTCCCGGTTGTACTATTAGACCATGAATAATTATAATATCCGCTTCCGCCATCGGCATACACAGAGGCAGAACCATCGCCGTACCCATTGCAGGTAACATTTTTTACACTATAGAAATAAACTGATAATTGTGTAAAGCCAAACTGGAAAAACACAATTGAAAAAACAATTAGAAAGTAAATTTTTTTCATAACTATTATTGATTAAATTTCACAATATAAAATACAAATTTAAAAAAATATCGAACCCGATAAGATATTCGTCAATATGATAGACATCATAAAAATTAAAAGGGTTGCACTCTGAAAAATCAAAGCACAAAAATACAATAATTAATGGCTCTTATCTAATTGATGGTTGATTAATAATTTTTGCTTACCTTTGGCACAAATATTAAATATACGATGACTACGAAAGAACATATATTTGCACTTTTCAAGATTCTACCTGATACGGAAAGGCAGGAGCTATTGC
>JACREX010000168.1 GCA_016212695.1 Bacteroidia bacterium | reverse complement strand
AAAAGGTTTATTGAGAATTTTTCAAAGAGGACATATAGATGTCCAGTCAAGCGGCATTTTACATGTGAACTTGACCCTGATATGGTAGCAAAATTACAGTATATATAAAAATCAACCAATATTTAGATAAGAGCCAAAAAAGTTAATATTGAGTGCACTCCGAAAAGTCCGATATTTTGGAATGATGGAAAAATGGATTATTGGGAAAGCCCATTATTACAACATTCCATTATTCCAATTTTTGAAGAAATTACTTTTCGGAGCAGACTCAATATTGTTATAGTAAAAATAAATCCATGAGGATTCTGATTAAAAATATAAAGTCACTGATTCAGGTTGAAGAAAAACCTAAGCTGCTCGTCAGGGGTAAAGACATGGCAAAACTAAAGACTATAACGAATGCATACCTGCTTATTGAAAACGGTTTGATTCATAGTTTCGGGAAAATGAGCGGCCTGAATATGAAAAAAGTAACTGGTGCATATAAAGAAATTGACGCAACGGGTAAATTTGTTTTCCCTTCGTTTTGCGATTCGCATACACACTTAGTATATGCGGGAAGCCGTGAGATTGAATATATTGATAAAATACACGGATTGTCATACGAGGAAATTGCTAAGCGCGGCGGCGGAATCCTGAACTCTTCAAAACTTCTTCACAAAACTTCCGAAGAATCACTTTATGAACAATCCTTAAAACGCATTCGGGAAATCATGATGATGGGAACTGGCGCTGTAGAGATAAAAAGCGGGTATGGCCTGACTACGGAAGATGAAATTAAAATGCTGCGGGTAATAAAAAGATTAAAGGAAACCACTCCTCTTACCATCAAAGCCACATTTCTCGGCGCACATGCTGTTCCTGCAGAATACAAAGGCCGGCAGGCGGAATATGTTAATCTTATCATCAATGAAATGATCCCTATGGTGGCTGCTGAAGACCTTGCGGATTATATTGATGTGTTCTGCGACCGCGGATTCTTTACGGTTGAAGACACGGAGCGCATTCTCATGGCCGGTATGAAATATGGCTTGCGCGCCAAGATACATGCCAACGAGTTGGATTTTTCAGGAGGAATCCAGGTTGGGGTAAAATACAATGCGCTCTCAGTAGATCATCTGGAATATACCGGCGATGCAGAAATAAAATCGCTTCTTCATTCGGAAACCATGCCCACTCTTTTGCCCGGAGCCGCATTTTTTCTTGGTATGGTTGACCCGCCTGTGCGAAAAATGATTGATGCGGGGTTGCCCATTGCGTTGGCATCCGATTATAACCCGGGTTCTTCTCCTTCGGGCAATATGAAATTCATCATGTCGCTGGGTTGTGTTAAACTGAGGCTGCTCCCGGAAGAAGTTATCAATGCGGTAACAATCAATGGCGCATATGCCATGGGTGTGAGCGATATATTGGGAAGCATTGCTGCCGGTAAAAAAGCAAATGTGTTCATCACAAAAGAAATTCCCGGCTATGAATTCATGCCCTATGCATATGGAAGCAACCTTATAGAAACAGTTATTCTGAATGGAAATCTTATTAAAAAATGAAAAAATCCAATACCATAAAATTTATTTCACTTTTATTACTGTCCATTTTATATTTCCGCTGTTTATCTCAAACTATCCGAAAACCCAGCAGGGAAGATGAGAAGAAATTAGCGGAGAGAAACCATATTAAAGCAAACAGGATATCGTCTGCAAAAGAAATCGTGTATCTGTATGCTGACGGCCAGCCCTCGCAAACCGGGAAATTAGTTCTTGAAACAAAATACGACACGGCCGGATTTGTATCAGAAGAAAACGGGTATGATAATTACGGGGATATTGATAATTATACTTATAAATACAACAGTAATGGCCAATTAATGGAAATGCGAAATACAAAAACATTTATCGCTATTGATCAAAAGAAAAATAATAACCAGTCGCGGCGGCGTACTTATTTTTACTATAACCCTCATGCAAATTATGACAACAACAGCGCTGACGGAAGCGCCAACCAAAATACATGGAGATATGACGATACCGGGAAAAAAATCGGAGATATCAACCTTACGGGAACATTTACCACTACTTTTTCTTTTCAGTATGATAAAAATGGAAATCTTGCCGAGGAAACATGGTTTACCACCAAAGAAAAGACTGAGTTTTTCAAAAATGTCTGGAAATCCGACAACAGGGGAAATAAAACAGAAGAAAAAAAATACAAATCGGATAATACAAATATACAGTATAACTGGAAGTATGATACTCTTGGCTATAAAATTCAGGAAATTGAAACATTCTCTGACAACCGCCAGAATAAAACCACTTGGAAATATGATGAAAAGGGTAATCTATTGGACGAAGTAACCGAAAAATTTGATCGCAACACAGTGCATAAAAGCTGTAAATACGACAGTAACAGCAATATGATCGAAGAAGCGAATTACGACACAGATGGTAAAACAATCATTTCACGCACACAATATAAATACGATAAAAACGGGTTGAAAACAGAAGGTGTTTTTTATAACTCCATGAAAGTACCTAAAGTGCTTACCAAATGGGAATATTCTTTTTTTAAATAGTTTATTCCCTATATTACACCTGTTCTTCAACAAGGCTTGAGTAATTTATAAGCGCAGGCTGATCAACAGGGATATTATTCTCTGCATGTTCCTTTGCATTTTTGATCATAAAATACAGCCGGTTGTGAACATTCACTTCGCTGGTTCCGGAATCGAAATCGAGGAAAAGCAGGTTCATATGCGGGAACATGGTTTTGATCTTTTTCTCAACCCCTTTTGATATTACATGATTTGCAATGCATCCGAACGGTTGCAGGCTCACAACATGGTTCACGCCCATTTCGGCAAAAGTTGAAATCTCGCCGGGGATGAGCCATCCTTCGCCAAACTGGTTGGCAAGATCAATGACCTTTCCCGCTTTTTCCGCTTCATGCTGAATGCCGCTGTAAGGATAATGGAAACGGAACCCGGTCATGATTTTTTCAATCTTTTTAATATGGTAGTTAGCATATTTTTCTAGGAAATAAGCATACACGCTCATGCCGGCACGTTCAATATTTTCTTTTTTATTCACCCGTGCATTGACAAAATTTTGTATCATAAAGTCGAGCAGGGGCGGAACCACCACTTCCACGCCTTGTTCGATGAGCCAGTTTACAATATTCAGATGCCCGAAAGAATTATATTTTACATAGATTTCACCGACAATCCCGACACGCGGATAATATCCGTCATGAATCCTGATGGAATTGAATTCATGAACTGCCGACTTCAGAAGATTGACTATGGCACGCGTATTTCTTTTCAGAACAAAAGGCTGGGCCTGTTCAATATATTTTTCCAGCAATGCTTTTGAGGCGCCTTTGATTTTCTCTTTGGCCACCGTGGTATAATACATTTTCGAAAGGCCATCCGCATAGAGAATGCTTATGAATGTTGTCTTCATCACTTTTTTCCAGTCGATCTTGAACCCTGGCTGGCTGTTGATAAGGCCCTCTCCTGAAGCAACGGAAATCACAGGGACATTTTCAAATCCGGATGCTGCAATGGCTTTTTTGATCAGCGAAATATAATTGGTAGCCCTGCACTGGCCGCCGGTCTGTGTGATTCCGACCACGGTATTGTTAATATCGTATTTCCCCGATTTCAGGGCTTTGATGATATCGCCCACGATTACGGTAGCCGGATAACAAATTTCATTATTCGCATATTTCAGCCCTTCGGATGCGGACAGGTTATCTCCGAGCGGAATATTTTCATAATTAAAATTTAAAATACCAAATAAACCCGGAAGGAAGGGGGAATAAATTTCTGAGAAAAAGGGCCCGATGATAGTTTTTTTCGTATCCCCTGCCGTGTAGACTCTGGTTATTTTACGTCTCTTCACCTGCGCTTCCTGGCTTTTATCTTTCAGCCGGAGCGATTCGATCAGCGATCGCAACCGCAATCTTACAGAACCGGTGCTGGATATATCGTCAATTTTTATCAGCGTGTGATTTTTCCCTTTGCTCCTCAGCGTTTCGCTTGCTTCATCAATAAGATAGGCATCCGGCCCGCAGCCGAAAGAATTTAACTGAACGAAATGCACATCCACATTTTTCTGTTGCGCCACCCACTGGGCGGATTTCAGTATCCGGTTCGGATAGCCCCATTGTGTAACGATATGAATTTCTTCAAAAACGCTGCCGCTTTCTTCAAAGATAACCGATTCATTGATCACATCCACACCCATGTCGGTGAGTATCTGGGCTGTCTTATGCTGAACAAGGGTATCCGTGTGATACGGCCTTCCTGCCAGAAGTATTATAATGCGTTTGTTCAAATGGGCTTTTTCTGTTATCTCTAATGCTTTGTTTTTCAGGTTCAGTTGAAATTCATTTTTTGCTGTCAGCGCTGAATGAAATGCTTTTTTGAAAACATCTTTTTTAACGCCCATCGGTTTCAGGTATTCCATGCAGGCTTTTTCGAGCAGAAATGTGTCGTTGAAAACGATCGTGGGAACATCCAGCGGAATACCGTATTTCCTTAAGGGATCAATAGAACTTTTTAATACTTCCGAATAGCTTGAAACAATCGGGCAGTTGTAACTGTTCACTGCGTTTTTCTGCTCTTTGCCTTCAAGAATAACCATGGGAAAAAATATCCTGTCAACCTTTTTTCCGATAAGGTCCATGATATGGCCGTGAGCTAATTTTGCAGGGAAGCAGATATTGTCAGACATTACAGATCCTAATCCTTTTTCATAGAGCGCCGTTGTGGATGTGTCCGATAATTGCACCCTGATCCCGCATTCCGTGAACAGCGCATTCCAGAACGGAAAGTTTTCGTACATATTTAAAATACAGGGAATGCCGATGGTGAAAAGAGGCGTTGCAGCAGGTTCTGTTTTCCGGTTGAACAATAATTCGTATTTGTAATCGTAAAGATTAAATCCTTTTTCTTTGGCGCTGCCTTTATTTATAAATATTTTTTCACACTTGTTCCCTGAGAAATATGAATTGCCGTTGGCGAATGCAAACCGCGTTACTGCGCAGGTATTTTCACAGCCTTTGCAACGGATTATTTTGGTGTCATAATTGTGAACGGATTCTAAGTAATCGAATCCGATGAATGCGGATACATTTTCTTTTTTCCGGAATTTATTTAATGCAAACAAAGCCGCTCCGTAAGCGCCCATCAGTTCGGGAATATCAGAACAGCTGACATTCTTGCTCGTTAATACCTCAAGCGCTCGGTGTACGGAAGGATTTTTGAATGTACCGCCCTGAACCACGATGTGATCGCCAAGCACAGACATGTCTTTTAATTTTAAAACTTTGAAGAGGCAATTTTTGATAACGGAGTAAGAAAGACCAGCGGAGATATCTTCGACTTTTGCTCCTTCGCGCAGCGACTGTTTCACTTTTGAATTCATAAAGACCGTGCAGCGTGTACCGAGCTCGCAGGGCTCTTTTGCATCGCATGCCATCCGGGCAAAATCTGCCACGTTGTAATTTAATGTATTGGCAAAACCTTCGATAAAAGATCCGCATCCGGAGGAACAGGCTTCGTTAATCTCAAGGTTGTGGATGCTGCCGTTGCTGATGAAAATGGCCTTCATATCCTGCCCCCCGATATCGAGGACAAACGAAACGTCAGGATCGAATTTTTTTGCAGCAGTAAAATGGGCAATCGTTTCAACGATTCCATAGTCAATGCCCAGCGCCGATTTGATGAGGTCTTCACCGTAACCTGTAACAGCCGACTGTGTAACCCGGATATCTTTTCCCGATTGCGCAACAAGCGTTCTGAACTCCATGAGTCCGCGGGTTACTGCATCTAATGGATTGCCTTTATTGTTATCATAAAATTTGAAAACCAGCTTTTCATTTTCATCAATGACTGTGATTTTGGTAGTGGTCGATCCGGAGTCAATTCCCATGAAACAATTATCTCCTCTCATTTTGTCGAAAGAGATCTGTTCCACTTTGTTCATTGCTTTTTCTTTCTTCCATGATTCAAATTCTGCATTGTCTGAAAATAAAGGATCAAGCCGATATGAATAGGTGGATACGGATTTTTGTTTGTCCATCAGCAAATCCTCTATATCGAGCAGGGTGGTCTGCATACGCGCTGTATTATCGGCCATTGCGGCGCCAATCGCGGGAATCAGTTCGGGATGCAAGGGAACAATCACATCCGTATCGTTTAATTTTAATGCTTTCATAAAAGCATACCGCAGGCTTTTTATAAAGCTGAAGGGTCCGCCGCTGAACATCACTTTGGGCGCTACGTCGTAACCGCGTGCCAGCGTATTCATAGACTGAACCGCCACGGCATGGAAAACTGAAGCGGCAATATCCGATTTACTAATTTTCCTGCTTATCAGGTTCTGTATGTCGGTCTTTGCAAAAACTCCGCAGCGCGATGCAATAGGATATAATTGCTCTGCCCCTGCAGCGATCTCGTTCAGTTCTTCTACCTTGCTGTTCAGCAATGTCGCCATCTGGTCTATGAAAGCGCCGGTACCTCCGGCACAGTTGCCGTTCATGCGTATGTCCGGTTGCTTGTCTTTGTGGAAGAAAATCATTTTTGCATCTTCGCCGCCCAGGTCGATCAGGGTGGTAACTTCCGGATATTTTTGTTTTACAACCTCTGCAGAAGCCACTACTTCCTGAATGAACGGGATGTCTGTTTTTTCAGCTATGCCGAGGCCTGCCGATCCTGTGATCATTAAGCTTATGTTTACATCGTCGAATTTATCGAGCGCCTCGCTGAAAATGACAGACAATGTTTTTACAATTTCCGTATTATGCCTTTTGTATGCCCTGAAAACGATCTGTCCCTTTTGATCGATGAATACCGCTTTCGCTGTTGTAGAGCCTACATCAATCCCAACTTTATAAATTTTCCGTACCATGCAAGTGTATCTGTTATCCCTGTTTCAATTTTTAAAAATTTGTTTAGATTATTTTTTAATTGAAGCAATGATCATATCTGAGATTATTTTTTTTCGTTGTTCGAGGAACCGGTCGAACTGCCCGCTGTCATTGTCGAAAAGGAAGTCGTCGAGCAACGGTTTTACCAGGAAGGGAAACACGCATAAACTGATGATGTTTGTTATAAATTGCGTGATTGAAAAATCAGAAAGAGCGCCCTGCATTTTTTCAATCTCGATCTGGATCATCAGTTTGTCAAGTTTAATGCCTTTGGTTTTTAAAATATCTACAATGGATTGGGGATTTCTGCTGAGTTCATGAACGATCAGGCTTGGCAGGCTAGGATTTTCAATAAGTATATTGAGATAGTTCTCTACGAAGAATTCAATTTTTTTAAATAGAGGAACCGGCATGTCAATAATCATATTGAATTTCGGGGTGAGCTTGTTGAGCGATTCGGAAAAAATAATCTCGAACAGCTTGTCTTTGTTCCTGAAATAGTAATGCAGCGATGTGCGGCTGATGTGCGCCTCATCGGCAATCTCCTGCATGGTGGCTCCGTCTAATCCCTTCCTGATGAATACTGTTTTTGCAGCAGCGAGGATTTTAACCTCTGTATCTAATTCATTTAATGTGTCGAAATACATAGCTTTCATTTGAGTATTATTTTAGTTTTACATTTTTGTCTGACAAATGTGTTTGACAAAGTTGTCAAAAATATAAAAAAGATCTTATACGCCAAATTGTTTGTAAACATTTTTATTGACAGATGACGGATGATGGACGACTGACGATGCTTCGCATGACCTTCTATTCTGTTTGTCACGTTTTGCTGTGCTGGTTTCTATAGCCGCCTAAGGACGCTGCAATCAATAAATTTTGCAGCCAGTCATCATGATACTTGAACTTGTTTAATCTTTCAAAAGGGCTTACCATATTTTTGTGTTTTTTT
>JACREX010000162.1 GCA_016212695.1 Bacteroidia bacterium | reverse complement strand
TTTTACCTTTGACTGCCATCTTATAAGTGGTTATTTTCCAAAAACAACTTTAACTTATTTGATGGCACCTTTTTATTTCATTCTCAGAATTTTATAAACATTCTTTTGTTAGCACAGCAATCCGTTATAAACAGAAATTTTCGACTTTTTTATATCACAAAAAGCTCAAAAAACATTATTTTTGAAAAAATAGAATTTTTGGTAGCATCTCCTTGAAAAAATTGGAACTAAATTTAAAAAATCAGGTCGCATTCATGAGCAGACCCTAAGTAGCATAAAGAAAAAGAGCAGGGCTGCCGGGCATTGAGCCTGCGGTTGCTGAGTTTACCTGTAGTGAGCTTTTGTCGAACTATCGAAGCATCGAAATGCAGCCTTTTCTTTTTTTATAATCCGTCGTCCGTCATCCGTCATCAATCGTTAATTTTCTTTCAAATTTCTTTTTTCTTCACAAAAAACCGTATATTTGTATCGAAATCATAAATGTCACCCTGAGCGACCTGCCCTGATCACAGTCGAAGGGAGTCGAAGGGCTAAATCTAAAATTTAAAACTATGGAAACCGGACATCAGAAAAACATCGCAAATCTGGCAACCCTCATAGCGCACTGCAAAACACTTGGTGCTGACTATGCCCCGTCGCGTAACGCGTTGAAAATAGTAAACCTTGAAACCCTTTACACAACTGCAAACGACAGCATTAATTCCGAAGATTCCACTTCAGTAAATTCAACAGAAGCAGTATGGAATAAGGCTACCAACGAAAGAGAAATAGTATTCAGCCCGTTAAAAACGCTTGCTACAAAAATAATTAACGCGCTCGATTCAACAGAAGCAACCGAGCAGGCAGTAAAAGACGCCCGCACGTTAATACGTAAAATCGAAGGAGCAAGAGCCCCGAAATCAAAAAAAGCCCTCGATGCTTTTATTGACAGTACCCATATAACAACTTCTGCTGCGGGCACTGAGCCTGTCGAAGTGGCTGAAGAACACAATTTTATATCCACCTCGCAGCAAAGCTACGATTTACTTGTAGAGCATTTCTCAAAACTTATAACGCTGCTTAATGCAGAGCCGAATTACGCGCCCAACGAAGAAAAATTAAAACTCGTAACCCTAAAAGCTCTTTTAGCTTCCATGAAGGCAACCAACAAAGCCGTTATAGATACGCTCACAGCCCTTGAAGATGCCCGTATTATCCGTGATAAAATCATGTATGAAGATAAAACCGGCCTTTGCGACATAGGCTTAGACACAAAAAAATACATCCGTTCCGTATTTGGCTCAACAAGTCCCAAATACAAACAAATCAGTTCATTGGAATTTCGGAAGATTAAGAGAAAATAACCTGTCCCGCCAAAACGGGAAACAACCTGTCCCGATTTTTCGGGAACCTCTCCGTTAAAACTTTCGGTTCCTCTGAATAGTTAAACTCTTGCGCCGGATGTTTTTGCTTCTGCGCCGTCAATAATCGCAACTGCTGTGAATATTATAGCAACTGCGCTGAATATAATAGCTTATGCAGCGAACATAATCATAACTGCGCCGGACATATAAACTACTGCGTCGGATGTTTTTGCTTCTGCGCCGTCAATAATCGCAACTGCGGTAAATATTATTGCAACTGCGGTAAATATAATAGCTTATGCGCCGGTTGTTATAGCCGGTAATACAAGAAAAGCAAAATAATAACAAGCTTGACAAATAAACTTCAAATATTCTCCGGCATTCGCGTGCTTGATTTCTGCCAGGTAATTGCAGGATCCTATACAACAACAATACTTGGCGATTTGGGCGCTGAGATCATAAAAGTAGAACAGCCAACAACAGGAGATTCATTAAGAAATATCGGACCAATGTTAAATGGAGTCAGTGGCTTTTTCCAGCTTAACAACCGCAACAAAAAAAGCATTTGCGTTGACTTAAAAACATCTGAAGGAATAAATCTTATTAGAGAACTGATAGTCCATTGCGATGTAATGACTGAAAATTTCAAACCCGGGATCATGGAAAAATTTGGCATGGATTACGATACAATTAAGAAAATAAAACCAGGTATTATTTATGCATCTGTTTCAGGTTATGGACACAATAACGATTATTCATCAAGAACAGCATATGACCTGATTATGCAGGCAGAAACAGGTCTTGCTTCCCTTAATAATTTTCCCGGCGATGCTAAGCCCCAGCGAAGCCCGTTGAGCGTAGCTGATTATGGCGCAGGCTCTTATTGCGCATTTGCTATAAGTGCAGCTTTATACCATAAAAAAAATACAGGCATTGGACAGTTTATTGATGTCGCCATGTACGACTCCCTGATTTCATATATGGACAATACTTTTGTTCTCTGTGAGTCAAAAATGGAAGAAATTAAAAATAAAAAAGATCTTGAATCATTGGGATTAAAAAGCACAGGAAACCGGCATCCCGAGACCTCGCCGCATGGTATTTATAAAACCATGGATGGCTATATAGCGCACTTATCTCTTACTAACCAGATGTGGGAAAAGTTGATGAAGTTGATGGGAAATGAACAATATATTGATCATCCTGATTATAAAAACGTGCAAAACCGCAGAACAAACTGGCAAGAGGTTGATAATATCATTGAAACATGGACCTCGAAACACTCAACTGAAGAAGTGTTAAAAGCCTTTGAAGAATTTAGACTACCGGTAGGAAAAGTCAAGAACATTGACGAAGTTTTTAATGATAAACATAATGATAAACGTGGAGTTTTTCATGAAATAAATCATCCTGTTGCAGGAAAATTGAAAATTACAAATCTTCCGATAAAATTTTCTGAAACACCTGCCTGTATCTCTGCAGCAGCGCCTTCATTGGGTGAGCACAACTATGAAGTTTTCATGAATATCCTTGGATATACAAAAAAACAGGTTGATGACCTGATTGAAAAAAATGTCTTATATACTCAAGGATATAACCTGACTTATTCATAAGTTTTGGGCTAAAGCCCTTCTTTACTGTTTTTTCACTTACCCCAGCCTTAAGGCTGGGGTTATCCAAATACGAGCATTATTCGGACTTTAGTCCAATATATGAATAATTCAGGATAAAAATTAAAATTTAAAATAATTCCTAAAATGAATCAAAAAATACTATAATTGTATTCTCTTAATTTTAGAAAATAAACCATCATAAAGGAGGCAAAAATGAAAGAAGTTAAATCAATGTTCCCCCGTGCAAGAATTCCTTACGGAACCTGGGGCAGTAGTTATTTTCCGGCATGGCAGATGTCGCCGTTGGCAGAGGTGAACATTAGCCAGTTTGCAGGAGAAGCTATGGCAAATATATTGGGAAAAAGAAAAGTTTCCCGTAAAGAGTTGGAATATCTCGTTATCGGATCCACCATTCCATGGCACTGGAAATTCTGGAATGCCCCGGTGGTTGCAAGTTGTTTTGGTCACAGGATTCCCGGTTACCAGACTGAACAGGCCTGCGCTACCGGACTTACTTCGGTTGTGCTTGCAGGATCGGAAGTAAACTCGGAATCCTACGATGTTGTAGGAGTATTGACTTTTGACCGGACAAGTGATTCCCCTGTTGGAGTATTTCCTGAACGCCGTTCTTACAGGAGGACTGAAGTGATTGCTGATGTCTGGGATAATTTCGGTTTTGATCCCTCAACAGGCGGCGCAATGATTGCTACGGCAGGTCTTACCGCTCGTAAATATAAAATTAACCGATCAGAAGTTGACGAATTGACGTATCTCAGGTATAAACAGTATTTTGAAGCAAAAAATTCCGGCTTTTTTAACCGGTATCTTTTCCCTTTCGATGTATTGAACGTACAGGGAAAACTTGTCGGAAAGATTAGTGAAGATGTAGGTGTTCGCCAGATTACACTGCAATCGCTGAAAGAACAGCGGGAACTGGATTCCTGTATTACATCGGGCACTCAGACTCATGCTGCAGACGGAATGGCCACAATACTTGTGGCTTCCCCTGGAAAAGCAAAAGAACTAAGCTCAAAACCGGAAATTAATATTGAATTTATTGCTAAAGTTGATATACGTACTTTGCCGGGTCTGATGCCAGAATCGCCGGGGATGGCAGTTCAGAAACTTCTTCAGCGTACAGGATTGACAATGGATGATATGGCGGTCGTGAAAAACCACAATCCTTTTGCAGTTAATGATGCCATTTTTGCAAAAACAATGAAATACGACTGGGCTAAGATGAATAAAACGGGATGTTCGCTTGTTTGGGGACATCCACAGGCGCCTACCCTTACCAGGATCCTTATCGAAGCGCTCGAAGAAGCGGTTGACCTGGGCGGCGGTTATGTATTGGTTTTCGGATGTGCAGCCGGCGATGTAGGTACTGCAGGAATTTTTAGAGTTTCTTAACGAATCAATGGAGGAAAAATTATGATAAATCAAATGAGACCATCTACACTTCAAACATTGGGGTTAGGTTCGGTTATTGAAATATTTCAGAATGGAAAACTGCCTGTTTCAGCAGATGAATTGGTTGACCGGGTTTTTGGTAAAGCAGGCAACAGGGGCGCGCTCGTCATTACCGGGGCAAACGGAATTGTAGGCGCCGGGAAAACAATGCAGCTCGGTTCACGACTCGAATCTTTCGGAATTCCTATCATTGCGCTCGATTTCCCGGGTATCCCGGACGGTATTGCAAAACAATATCCCGGGCTTGTAAGAGCATTTGGTAAAGGAAATGCTAATAAAGTAATGGGAAATATTATCAAATATTCATACGATGGAAAAACCCTTCCGAAAGCGTTAGCATCTCACAATCCTAAATTCCTGCTCGAAGCTATTCCTGAAATTCTTGATATCAAGAAAGACCATTATAAAACTTTCAGGGAGATGTTCCCGGAAATAGATATCTGGTCGGTTACTTCAGGATTTCCCCGTTCATCCCTGGGTGTGGGAATTGCTCATCCGGCATTTCCGCACGAGGTTAATAAAATATGGGAAATAGTAGAACCGGCGCCTTCGGCAAGTTCAAAACTTCTTTGGGCTTTAGGTCTTATTCCTATGCCTGTAAGCGACAACTGGTCTTTTGTTCTCGATGTGTTTTTCTGCGGACTTACACTTGCCGGATCAAGATTCAGCGAGGCTTCCAATATGCCATACTGGAAAATAGATAAATATATCCGTAAGTATTTAGGCCCTAATCCTTTCAGGGCACACGACGCGATAGGCGCTGCAGGAGCTAATTTCCTTTCATGGTCATGCCTGCATCATTTAAGTAAGCATTATGGAGAACTGTTTGCTCCAAACCAAACTTTCGATGAAAAGAAAGAAAGCGGTCAGAACTGGTATCCGCTCGATCACTTCAGGCCATTGGTAGACTGGTCAATGAATGAAAAAGAAACCGCAGAATTTAATGCATGGATTCTTGGCTCCCTTTTCCAGATGACAAGTCTTATGATCCATGAAAATCGCACGCATCTTTCACAAATGAATCTTATCGGCGAATTATGCGCGCAGTTCAGAAAAGGAATGCTTGCAACCATCCGCAGTTATGGCGCTGATGCCACCCGCAAAATTGTCGGGGATTATCATAAACTGCATCCTGCCGCCGCTGAAAAAGCATGGCACCCTGAAGTATTTGAAAAGATTGACTCTCCCGAATGGCAGCAACTGTATGTAAATGCCGAACATGATGGTAAGGTGGGGGTAATTTCTATCAACCGTGAAATCTACAACTATGATGTGAATACTGAATTAGACAAAGCGATTGACTGGTTGAAAGCTGCCGGAATAAAAAATGTAATTGTTACTGGCGATTTCCACCTTTCTACACAGATGATAGGCGCCGATACTACTGATTTCTTCCCTGCAATCGAAAATCCGGCAAAAGGTGTTGAACTCTGTAATGCATGGTCGGCAACTGCCAGAAGGCTATATAATGATTTCAAAACATCAGTCGGCGTCATTAACGGAAAACGCTGTTTCGGAGGATTTCTTGAACTGATGATGCATTGTCAGTACCTTGTTGCCGAAGAAAATGCTGTTCTTGGTATGCCTGAGGTTACCTTACCGGTCATCCCGGGTATGGAAGGCTGTCACTGGCCCTTCAGAAAAGTTAAGCCGGAAAATTATCCGAACCTCCTCCTGTTATTATTGACAGGGAAACCTGTAAAAGCAAAAGAATCTGTAGGTTGGTTAACCGATTATGCCGGACCATTGGAAGAAACCATTAAATTAGCATGGAAAATAGCTAGCGATGCCGATCATGGATTGAAGAAACGTGAAGTTGTTGCAGATAATCTGAAAAATATGCCGAAAGAAGCGCCCGGATTGGAAGATACAGATGATACATCTTTGGAAGAAGCACGGAAAGCTATTGTCGGTTGCATACAAAATTCCTGTAATGCACCCTTGTCTGAAGCCGTTTCAATACAATCAAAACTTTCAGGCAACTTTATGACCACAACGCTGTTTAAAAAAGGAGCTATTGGTACTGCCTATGCAAAAACGTGGCTGGTATGATTTTGTCATTATTTAAACACTATAAATGAGTCCACTCCGAAAAGTTCAAAATTGTGGGATATTGGAAAATGGAATATTGGAAACACCTATTATTCCAGCATTCCAAAATTCCATTATTCCTTTTTTTACCCTGAAAAGTACTTTTTAGAGTAGGCTCATAAATATCATTTTAAAAGAGCAACTGATGGCAAAATTTGAAATGCTGTGTCCCTTCTCGGAAAAAATGTGTTTCGAGTGTCCTCAATACAGAGGCAGACACTATTACCTGTGTTTTAACACAACCTACAGGGGAAATTTAGGTTGCCAAAAAAAAAGAAATACACATAGCGAAGGTCTGAGGGGTGTCAGAAATTTTAATATGCCGGCGACTCTTTCCCCTAGCCCGACCTGGTTAGCCATTAATTCATTACAGGAAAGAAATTATACTAAAATCTAATCATGATACACGATTTAAATTATTTTAAAGCCGAAACAGTTAAGGAAACTCTTAACCTGCTTGATAAACATAAAGATGATTATAAGATAATCTGCGGAGGTCAGTCCCTGCTTATTCTCATGCGGCAGGGTCTGGTTGCCCCGGCAAATCTTATTGACATCAAAAAAGTGAAAGAGTTAAGCTATATTGATTTTGATCCTAAGAAAGGATTAAAGATCGGAGCTACTACTTCTCACATGGAAATAGAGAAATCCAAAGTGATTAAAAAGCATTTCCCTATATTAGTCTATATGGAAGATAATATAGCTTCCAATCAGACACGAAACTGGGGAACCATTGGAGGAAACCTTTGCCACGGAGACCCTACAGGCGACCCGGGACCCGTGTTTATTGCCCTTAATGCATCTGTAAAAATTGCTGATAAGAAAAAAGAACGGACCATGCTCCTTGAAGATTTTTTTGTTGATTATTTTGAAACCGCGCTTCAGGAAGGAGAACTCATGGTTGAGGTTCAGATTCCTGTTATCCCCCCAAAAACAACTGTTGTCTATGAGAAATTCAATATAATCAAGAATGACCAGGGAATTGTATCGGTGGCTGTCTCTGTAACTCTTGATAAAGATGGCAGTTCCTGTAAAGATGCCAGGATCGTCCTCGGAGGTGCCGCATCAAAACCGTTAAGAATAAAAGAAGCTGAACAATTGCTGATTGGGAAAAAACTTACGGACAGCCTCCTTGAAAAGACCGGAAAAAAAGCATCGGAATTGACCGATCCTGTTTCCGACATTCATGCCTCCGAAACCTATAGAAGATATTTGATTGATGTTTTGACTAAAAGGATGGTGAAGAAAGCCTGGGAACAGGTATTGACATCACTGAAATGATAGTAAAAATGGTTATATGGCTAAATGGTTATATGGCTGAATGGTTATATGGCTAAATGGTTATATGGCTAAATGGTTATATGGCTAAATGGTTATATGGCTAAATGGTTATATGGCTGAATGGTTATATGGCTAAATGGTTAGATGGCTGAATGGTTAGATGGCTGAATGGTTAGATGGCTGAATGGTTAGATGGATAAAAAGATGGATAAGAAATATTTAGAATTAAATGATATTAATGCCTATAAAATAGCATTTGATTTAAGCAATTATATATCAATAGTTCGGTAAAAATTTGATATTAACAAAGGTATGTAAATAACTTTTACAACCGACCAGTAGGACAAAAGAAAAAGACATCAATTTTGTTTTTATGATAAAAAAACGTCTTGATGTCTTCCGAAAGAGCGAGG
>JACREX010000165.1 GCA_016212695.1 Bacteroidia bacterium | reverse complement strand
GTAGGATTGACCTTCGCAGATTGCCACAGATTCACTGATTGAATAAATTGGATTAACAACAACGTGCAGCACTGTATCTAAAACGATTGAGCAACTCGTAGCAGTGTCCGTTGCAGTAATTGTAACCGTGTTATTTCCAATATTGAACGCCGAATATTGAATTTCGAATGTCGAAGTATCGCCGTTGCCCACCTGTGGGCTGCCATACGATGAACCATTAACATTTAACTGATAACTCACTCCTGCCTGTGTGTTGTGTATTTGCAAAGAGGTGTTGCTGCCGGAGCAAAGGGTGTCGGCGGAGAGAGAAACTGAAAGCGGCTGACCTTCGGTGTAGAGGGATTGGATTTCCTGCAGTGTGAGAGCGCGATTGTAAAGCCTGAAATTATCAATTATTCCTTTGTGATAATATGAATTCCGTTCTCCGATATGATATGTACCAGATGGTATACTGAATGAATTTGCAGCAGAATCAACAAGCCCCCCGTTAATGAATAATTTTGTATACGCTCCGTCATAAGAACCGGCAATAAGATACCATTGACCGGTTGTTAATGTACCTGCCGCTGTTTCACACCAGTTGCCCCCCCAACTGCTACCATTGCCAATAATAAATGCTATGTGCCCGTCAGAATATGTTAAACCGGCGCTGACACGACCTTCGCTTCCAAAAACATCTCCATAATCATATAATTGGACCCATTTTGCCCAATATGAAAATGAAAATTGTGTACCTAAGGTTATAAAATTTGAAAGTGAAATGTAATCGTTGCCGTCAAAACTATACGCCTTATTCACATTCCCAAACCTATCAGTAGTAAGCGTAGCGCCGTTTACCGTGCCGTTGTTGCCATTGCCGCTTTCGTCGTTGGCATTGCCGTTGAAGGGATAATACGCAATTAATCCCGCGGTAACAGGATTTGTATCTATAGTATCAATTATATTTGCAGGACTTGGATTTATGGTTGCGGTTGCAGGTATGCTTTGACTCATAAAACCTGCAGAATCAATACAGACGTAATAGGTTTGTGTCTGTGAAATATTTAACTGAAGCATTGAAATAAAACCGGAAGTTGTTGCAGTATCAATTTTTATAGGGTTACAAGAGCCGGGCGTATCGTACCATTTATAAATTTCGCCGGCATCTGCACCGCTTGCAAAAAGTGAAATCAATCCTGCTCCGCAACGGGAAGTATCAGAAACAATAGGACCAGTGGTTTTTACATTTTTGTAAATATAGGTGCCATCGGACCAATTACTAAAAACCAATTCATTAATACCGTCATTATCAATATCGCCAATTTGCAAATCGAAAATACCCGGAGGCGTGGCAACAGCCTCGCTTGTCCATATTTCAGAATAGTCTGTGCCGTTATGCTCAAAAATATGAATGCGGCGATCTCCGTTATCGTAAGAAAAATTACCCATACTAAAAATGGCAATTTGATTTTTTCCGCTACTTGTAAGTTTACCGATAGCAGGCGCTCTTGAACATTTATTCTGATTCCATGACCAATTCAGAGCATAAGTCGAACCGTTCCACTTATAAATATTAAAATTATTAATTCCATGACCATTCGTACTATTTGAGCCAATTAGCACTTCATTAAATCCATCATTATCTGCATCACCAACAATTCCGGAAGAATTTCCCATTTCGTCAGAATCAAAATTCAACTGATAAGTAGTACCGTTATGTTTATATATTCTCCAGTCCCACCAGCTCCAGTTAGCGCAGGTTGCTAATATTTCTTTTTTACCATCGTTGTCACAGTCGCCGACAAAAGTTGAGTTAAAATCGTTTCCACCAACAGACCATGTTTCATTGAAATTATTTCCACCTGTATTGTTAAATACTCTTAATACCCGATTATACCAAGTAACTCCAACAACCAATTCATTTTTTCCGTCGCCATCAAGGTCGCCAACCGAAACCCCGCGGTTATCACGAATGGTGGCAAAAGTATTAGAATACACCTCTGTCCAATTATTGCCACTATTCGTATAAATTTTTACATAGCTTCCAGCATCTGAATAATCGGTTGATACAATCAATTCATTTTTTCCGTCATTATTTGCATCTGCAATCAGAGGATGTGCCTGATAACAAGTATAGGTAATACTCCATAAAGAATCATAACATGTGCCATTATATTTATAAACAACTATTCTTTGAGTGGTAGTATTAACCTTCTTACTGATAACCATTTCATTTTCTCCATCGTTGTTTACATCGCCTACAACAGTCTTTGCAGAAGGGGTATTGTCGCGATAGATTAAAGAAAAGTCATTTGTACAATACAGGAATACGGTTGCAATTACCGGCACACGAGCAGATTCATATCCGGCGGAATCAATACACACATAAAACGTATCGGTCTGCGTAAGCGCCGGTGTTATGAAATTCGCGCCTGTACCAAGCACAGTGGTATCGGTGGCAGAGGCAAACCATTTGTATGTCTCTGTGCTGTCTGCACCAGAGGCGGTGAGAGTAAGGGTGCCGGAGCCGCAGCGGGAATTATTTTGTACAGTTGGTGGAGTAACAACATTTTCTTTATACAATGACCATATTTCAGCAGGTGTAAGGGCGCGGTTGTAAATGCGGATGTCGTCGAGGAGGCCTTGAAATTTTTGATCGTTACAATTGCCAATACTTAACATATTATTCCCATTTGCAACAATTGGCGTACTTATCGTTCTTTGGGATAAAAGAGTTCCATTTAAATATAAATATTCAATGTTT
>JACREX010000164.1 GCA_016212695.1 Bacteroidia bacterium | reverse complement strand
TCCGAAAAGTCAATAACATAAACTCAAAATTAATTTTCATCTACCAGATGACAAAAAAAATGATTTATCAATATCCTACATATCGCATGGTTATTGAAACATAGAATTTAATTTAAAAATCCATTTTAGAAATGTAGGTAAGAGATTATACCGAATAAGTTTCCTTGAAAAAAAATTTCATAAAACACAATGTATTAACAAGGAGTAAAATTGTATTTTTTATTGATATAATTTTCTTATTCGGTATAATCTCCGCTCATCTTAAAATTATTTACATTGACAAGAATTACATGCTGCAGAAGCGCAGATCGTTACTGTTGGTACACAAGTACAAGTTTGTTGGCATCCTGTCTGGCAAACAGTCCAGCAGGAAACTCCGCTTTCACCTCCACCACCTCTTACAGCATTCGTTTCTTCATTGTTCAACCTTGCAATGGTGTCCTTGTTTAAAACAAGTTTCTTGATAAATTTTGGTTTTTTCATAATACAAAAATATTAAATTTTGCTTACTCTTTTATAGCTTTTCGGTATCCGCTTTTGAATTGCAATTCAAAAGCAATGATATTTCATTCCACTCCGATTTTTTCGGAGTACAGGAAAATTCTTTCGCCTCCTTTGATGTTTTTCATTTCCTCCTTATTTATTTGAAAAACTAATTTCATGATTCCACTCCGAAAAGTCCGATCTTTTGGAATGATGAAAAAATGGAATATTGGGAAAGCCCATTATTCCAACATTCCTTGTATTCCAATTTATAAAGAAATTACTTTTCGGAGCAGGCTCATTTCATAGGAGTTTTATAACAATATGAATTCCTGCGCCTGTTAAAATAAATTTCTGCGCCTAATTCTTTAAAGCAGTTTAACGTTTCGTAAAGCGTGCTTTCAGAAATCTGCAATTTTATAGCAAATTCTTTAGGAGCGCCGGTTGACTGGGTTCTGATTAAACAGTCAATTCTTTGTAGTCTTTGAATAATGTGAATAATTTTCATCTGTATATACTTTTTTATACTTCGGACAGTTTTTATGTTTTTTGGGCTAAAGCCCTTTGTTTATGTGAGTTTGTGTTACCCCGCCCTTAAGGACGGGGTAATTGAATAAACCCAGTAATAGAGAGGACTTTAGTCCTTTTATGAAAAAAGTGTCCGAAGTATTATACTTTTAATAAACGGTTAATTTTCCGGGTATGGTAATCAATCGGATGAATCTTCACGATATGATAGCTTTTTGAATGGCCGAAAGCAATTCATCGAACGTAAAGGGCTTAAAAAGACAGAGAAAAGATTGCGGTATCTTATTTAAAACCTGGTTATCCGCTTTTCGGCCTGCCGTAACAAATATTACCGGGATAGCCGCTGTTTGCGGAAAATCCTGCAATGTTTGTAAAACCTGGCTGCCGTTTAGCTTGGGAAGGACCACATCGCATAAAATCAAATCAGGTAAAATTTCGCGGGCCATCTGAATCCCTATAATACCATTTCCCGCAGTATAAGATACATACCCTTCTCCATTCAAAAAATCAGCAGTGTTTTCCCTGATCACCTCATCATCTTCAATAATCAAAATTTTTTTCATACCAAATCATTTAAAATTACCTGGCATCTGCCGGTAACCCATGACCGGAATCACAGTCCACACGGCAGAGCCAGTGGCCATTTCATCATACCATAGGCATAATTTTTTTCCCATTTATACATTCATTAAAAGACCCAAATCCCAAGAACCAAGCTCCAAGAACCAAAATCAACCTTGGAACCTGCCTGCCGGTAGGCAAGGTTTGGGACTTGAGATTTGGAATTTTGGACTTATGAATAAAATGTACGATTTCCAAATAGTTAATACCAGAACCCCCGAAAAGGTTAATGAGAATTTTGTAAACGACTTGAAAACAGAGGGTTTTAATTTTAGGATTTGGAATGAGAAATAAAGATTTTTTTTAAGTTATATTTTACTTGTATAATTCACAAATCAGAGCTTGCCCCGACATAGATCGGGGGCTAAAGCCCAGTAACTATGGGTATTTGAACTTACCCCGACCTTAAGGTCGGGGTAATGAATGAAACCCTGATATAATCAGGGACTTTAGTCCCTCAATAAAAAAATTACCGAACTATTGTTAATAAGGATGAAAAATATTTTTTTTCTTTAAATTTTAATAATTTTACAAAATAAGCCTCCTCAAATACCCGGTTAGTTTATGATATTTTCCAACAAGGAAATTATTGACGGCTTACGAATACACAATAAAGATGTTGTTAACTATGTGTATAAAGAAAATTTTAAACGCGTTTTTATTTTCATTACTAAATACTACGGAACCAAGCGCGATGCAGAAGATATATTCCATGATGCTTTTATCTCCCTGTTTAACATTTTGACAGAAAAAAAGTTTAAACTTTCCTGTGCTTTCACCACTTTTTTTATCGCTATTTGCAAAAATCTCTGGTTTAATGAAATAAGAAGACGTAGCCACACAAAAGCGAATACGGCTTTTAACGATTACCTTGAAAGTTCATGCGATAAGTCGTTGCAATGGGAATGTACGGATTTTGACGAATACGACATTAATGAAATAATAATTCAATGCGAAAAAGACAATCTTTTCCGTTTTCACTTCGAACGGATGGAAGAAATCTGTAAACGGGTGCTGTTATTATATTTCGGCAAGACCCCTATGAAAGAAATTGCAGCGGCTACCGGATTTAAAAGCGAACACACCGTTAAAGTGAGAAAACATTATTGCCAGGAAGAATTAATAAAAAACATAAAAAATGATCCGGAATACAATAAGATTATCGGGAGAATCAACGTAGTGAAAACAGAATAAAATCCAGGTTATGACGGATACAAACAATCGTATTGAAAAATATCTTGAAGGAGGGATGGACGCGGGAGAATTAAAACTCTTCGAAGCGGAACTTCTTATCAATCCTGCGCTGGCTGAAGAATTGCAATTGCACAGGGATGTAGCGGGATTTTTAAGCCGCTATGGCAAGGAACAGGATTTCAGAAAAACGCTCGACGAAGCGCACTATGAATATATGAAGGAATTTGATAAGCAGGAAGAGCGGCAGAAACAGATGCAGCGACAGTATGCAGGGCATAAAAGAAGAATACCGGTTTATGCGTACTGGATTGCCGCAGCCGTTGTGCTGATAATATTGGTTTGCACTCTTGTTTTAAAATTTACAGAGAAAAAAAAATCCAATGAAATATTGTTTGCAGAATATTATCAGACGCATGAACCTTTTTGCGTCCGGTCGTCGGATTCTTTACAAAAAAATCCGTCAGCCGATTGCATGAAAGAATACAGTAAAAAAAATTACGGCGAAGCATTATCGTGTTTCAAAAAATTACTGAACAGCGACAATAATAACAGGATCTGCATTTTTTTCTCGGGTATTTCGTATATCGAAACTAAAAATTATAAAGACGCTATCGCCTGTTTTAACATATTAACAGAAAAAAAAGATATTAATTTTTCGAATGCTTCGCTATGGTATTCCGGACTTTGTTATTTAAAGGAAAATAAAACCGACAGCGCGCTTGTTTGTTTTCGCAAATTGGTTTCAACGGATGGTTTTTACAAAGAAAAGGCTCATGATATTATCAGGGAATTAGAGTAATCTCTCTGCCTGCGGCATTCTTATTCTTCGCCTGATTTTAATAAAAATAATCCCTGATGCGATCAGCAAAAATATTCCGGTAATTACGAATAAATAGTTCCTGTTTCGTGCAGGATAAAGCGGCGACGTATCGCCAATATTCACATATCCGGCCCAGAAATACGGGTGGTTTTTTGTATCTTCCGAATGTTCCAGAAAATCAAGTTTGGCGAGCCGGAGCGATTCTGTTTTTGACTTACCGGATGTGAAATGCCTGTAAAAATTCTTTATCAGCTCGCCGCTCGAATTGTCGTCAACAGCCCACAGCGTCATAATAACGCTCTGGCAGCCTGCATAAAAAAAACCGCGGGCAAGGCTCATGATACCTTCTCCTTTTAAGAATTTTCCCGAACCGGTATTACACGCGCTTAAAACCGTAAGGTTTGCCCCAATATCCATATTCATCAATTCATACATGTTCAGGAAGCCGTCTTCCCCTGCTTCTTTTGACTCGGAAAAAATCAGCTTGGAATACAGGGGATTTTTATTATCCACTACGGCATGCATGGCTAAGTGCAGGATATTGAACCGGCGCTGGGTTTTCTTAAAAGCGCCTTCCGTGGCATTGACAGAAGAAAAAATTTTTGCCCCGGTTATTTTTTCAATAAATTTCACTTCGTCAATCACTCCCGGTATAGGAGCAAGGTTGTATCCGCCGGAGCGAAGCCTGATTACTTCCGGCTGCCTGTAAAACCCGGAAGAATTATATTCCGGCGCTACCGCAAGAAGCAACGGTTTATCCGGCTTGTATGGCTGCGGTTTTAAAAACAATGTGGCTAGCTGGGCATACCCGATAGTATATTTCCGAATCAGATACGGAAGCGTTTTGTAACTTTTAAATGTAAATTTTTCAGAATATAACAACGCCTCAAATGGAATCAATGCCAGCTTTTCGTCGGGTATAATGATAAGATCGTTTTTCGATTCAATATACGCCTCTGCAGGTTTCAGCAATTTTTCGTATAAACGGAATGCAGCCTGCGTGTAATTATTGAAAGAGGTTGAGTCGTTCTGCCCTATTTGTGATATATTGAAACATTGTTCAAATTTTTCAATTTCCCGATCAGGCGCTGACTTCTGAGTGATGATCTCAAATTTTTCTTTCGTGATAACAAAAATATACAGAACCGTATCGGCCAGTGTGTATTCGATAAAAGCGCTCTCCGGCGAAAGCGCTTTTTGTATCTCCCCGGATGATATACCGGCAGGATTGTATTTCAGGCGGTGATACCCCGGATAGTTTTTCCCGATAAAAGCAGCTAAGGTGTCGGCGGCAATTCTTGCATCAAAGAGGCGCGATTCCCAGTATGCCGCGGTATTAGGGTTCGTGATTTTTTTCTTCGATTCTTCATAGATCATTTTCTCGCAATTGGCGATACTCCGCCTGCCGGTTCTTTCTTTTTCACGGATGGCCGCCGGCGCTCCCCCGAAATTCTTCGCATCGTTTTCATTAAACCGGTCAAGCAAAAGCGCAGATTTATTTTGTTCCGCCAGTTTCAACGCCCGCTCTTTATAAGAATCATCGCGCGTGATGTTATATAACTCCGCTGCCGTTTGTATCGCAGCGCTGTAAATGCCGTAATGTCTCCCGGTGATAAAAGTTTTATCTTCTTTTGCCATAAAACCCGCCCGTTGCCTGTCTATCTCATGGCAAAGCAATTCAAATGTTTCAAGGCTCATGTCAAGGTCTTTTTGCCGGCGCGTGGTTTTATAATACTCACGCAGAGCATCCGCTTTATTTTTTAAAATCATGAAGTACTGCGAATAAGAAAATATTTTTCCAAAGGTTGGATTGATATAAATATCCGCAGAATTAAACCATGGGTTCAGCGATACTAATGCCGACTGGTAATTCTGAAATGCTTTTTTATAATCTTTTTCTGCTATGTAAAAATCGCCTAAAGCAGTATAGCATTTGGAAGTCAAAAAATTTTTTATGCCCATATCTTTTATTGATAAAGATAATGCCTGATTATATAAACTCAGTGTTTTCTCCCGGTTATTTTGTCTTTTACATAAATCTCCATAAAACAGCATTATGGTTATTTTTTCAGCCTTATAATTTACATCAGCTTTCGCGGATTCAAGAGCTTTTTGATAATTTTTTTCAGCCTGTGCAAAATCATCCGTTTTTTCATAGCATCTTCCCAGACATCTATAAATATATGGCATAATAGATTTTTCATTCCTGTTCTTTAGCGCTAATTGCAAATAATATCTTGATTTTTTATAATCTTCCTGGGCATTATACACTATACTTAAAGCGGTGTAAGTTCTTATTAATTCAGGATGATTTTTAAAATTATTTTCAAAAATATTTATCGCTTTATTGTAATATGAAATTGCATTATTATATTCAGATTGATAATAATAATTCGCTGCGATAGCGCCATAAATCTTACTTAAAAGCGCCATGTTATTATCATCATTTTTCAAAGTTTTAATCGCATTAAAATATGCTTTGCTTGAATTTTCATAATCCTGCAGATAATAATAGCAATATCCCAATGTATAATAAATATAGGAGATATCATATTTTGAGGATTTAAATTGAAGATATTGTTCCGCGTATTGAATCACTTTATCGTATTGCCCGAGAGTGTAAGCAAGAGAATATTTTAAATATACTTTGTCTGCATCTGTTACTTTCGGGTTATTATACACCTGGGTATTTGCCGTTTTTTCTGCCAGATCAAAAAGTTCATTGGACTTTTCAATATTATACTGGCTTAAATATACTTTCCCTGTACCAATTAAACAGTACGCATAAAACAGCCAGTTTTTTTCTTTTCTGTATCTGTCAGTAGCAAATCGGTAATAAAACAGCGAACTGTCAAACCTCGAATTGTTGAAACAATAAACTCCTTTGTTTAAGTATTTCCTTGCTAAGGAAGTATCAATCCCATCGGCATAAGAGGCAGCGCCTGTACCCCACAAAATTAACAGAAGCAGAAAGCCAAAAACAGGAACGAAATTTTTGTTGAAAGACATCGGGTTGAAAAAACAGAATAGTGACCTCACTCCAAAAAGGCGATTATCAACAATCAGCTTTTGCCCCGGCCCTAAAGGGTGGCTATTTTTCAGCGATTTCCCTTCAGGGATTAAGGGCAAAAAATCGCTGAAAAATAATTTGGGTACTTTTTGGAGTGGACTCAATAGCAAATTTTTCATCAAACTTACTTTATTTTTTCAAGAAAACAAAAACATAACATTCTTATATAATGCGCTTTACAAACATATCATTAACCTTTTTACTGCTTCCGGTATTAACAGTTGAAATTTCACCCCGGGAAAAACACTGTGCATAGGAAGCGGATGCCGAAAAGCTTTATAACAGAGTAGGCTATTATTTAAAATGATGTGTTTATGAAAATCAAATTATTCAAATCAAAAGAAGACTCCCGCAAAGCAGCGCTTGCCATGGAGGTCTTGAAAAAAGAAGAAATGAACCATGTAAAAGGCGGCGATGATCCTCTTCCTCCCCCTCCACCCCCGCCTCCTCCCGGCAGCGGTACCGGTTGATACTAAAAATTAAAAGGGCAGGTGGCAGAAACGGCTACCTGCCTTTTTTATACTATCCGTATCTGAAAAATGAATACAATTTACATAGAAGTGAATGATTTTTTAACCTGTATAATTCATAAACTTCGCTCTAAACTCTGTAAGCGGTACTATGTTTCGACGGAGTTGATCCTGACGAAGGAAGGACTCAACATGACCGTCAGTGTGAGCCATTCGGCAGGCTCATGGCATGCCAAGGTCGAACACAAGGTCAATAGGGGATTTCTTTGTCATAAACAAATTCAATATTCAACGTGCTGCTTTTGTGTCGAGGGCATTTCGTAGTCCGTCGCCAACCAGTGTGAACGCAAGAACCATCAGCATAATAGCGACACCGGGCAATATGGCCAGATACGCCGAGTCCACAATGATATAACCATAATGATCTTTAATCATAGTTCCCCATGACGGCGTGGGTGGAGCGACGCCTACTCCAAGAAAACTCAAGCCGGCTTCTATTAATATCGCTGATGCAAAATTTGCAGCCGAAATGATGATCACCGGACCTAATACATTAGGTAAGATGTGCCTGAATAAAATCCTGTGAGTTTTGAATCCAAGGGCTTTTGCCGCTTCAATAAATTCTTTTTCGCGCAGGCTGAGCGCCTGGCCTCTGACAACCCTCGCCACTTCAACCCACATGGTCAATCCTACGGCGATAAATATTTGCCAGAACCCTTTCCCAAGTACCAGTGTAATCGCAATAACAAGGAGCAGCGTTGGTATAGACCATATAACATTTATAAACCACATAATGAAATCGTCAATCCATCCCCTGTAATAACCGGCCATAAGCCCCAATGCGATTCCAATAATCAGGGATATAAAAACAGAAATAAATCCAACGGAGAGCGACACCCGCGTACCAATCAGAAGGCGACTCAGCATATCTCTTCCATAAACGTCGGTTCCAAAAAGAAAAGAATTATTTTTTACATGGTTCTCGGCAATTTTATCCCGGAGCGAAAGAATACTCTCTGTATGTTTTTGGTTGTAAATATCGGTAAACACAAGGTTTCCCAGAGAATCAGAGACAATGGGTTTGTTGTAGGCAAGCGGGTATACAACGTCTGCGATATTATATTTTTTTTCCAGGGCCTCTTCTTTAATCACAAAAAACCCTTTTACAATGATATTTTCTTCTGCAAATTTGTAATCAATAATCGGAACAGAAGAAAAACTGCTTTTTTCACCGAACAGCATTTTTGAAAAAAAGTTTTTGTGTTCCGGAATTTCATTTTTTTGTATTAGCAGCATTTTTACTGAAAAGCCTGGTTTTTGAGTTGCCAGTTCTAAATGTTGGTCATTAGAATTTGGTGTGGAGTCCGGCGATATCAGGAAACCTGATATTGAAATCAGAACAGAAAGAATAATAAAAAGCAAACTGGTCATAGCCATTTTTTCTTTTCTGAATTTTAGCCACGACAGGTAATACAGCGAACCGCCGGAATCGAATTTTTTCTTTTTAAACAGAAACGTAAACATTAAAAAACAGGATTCATTTTAAATCTTTCTTCCCTTCCATTTTGATTTTACAAAACAGCCAAATATACCGATTAGGCTGACATAAAAAAAGTAAACCAACTGCAGAGGAAGAAACCAAAACAAAAGGTTTTGCTTGTTGAAAAAGGCAGTTGTTTTCCATAACAGTAGAAAATCTGCGAGAGATTTCAGAATAAATAAAAGTAAAAACAATTTTAAAAAAACGGGATTAAAAAATGTCAAAATCAGTACGGTTAAAAGTGATATGTTCATAAGCCAAACGATACCGGCTGTTATAATGCTGTCAGAATCTTTAAATCCTTTGCTTTTGGAACTCCACCGGATTCGCTGTTGTATCAATGTATATAAATTAGATTGCGGCTTCGTGAAAACTATTGCGTCTGCCGATTTCAGAAATAAAATATTTTCCGGGTATTCTTTTTTAAGGTTATGAAGGAGAAAAACATCGTCGCCGGATGCATAATCCATGTTTAACGCATTATTAAATTTAATATAGATTTTTTTTTCAAAAGCAAGGTTTGCGCCGTTACATAAAACAGGATGTCCGATTCCCGCCGAGCCGGCTCCAGCGCCAATAAGGCTCAGAAATTCCAGAGATTGAATTTTTTCAAAAATACTTTTTTCATTATAGAATCCTACGGGGCCGATGATCATTTTGGGTTTAAAAGCCTCATAAAATGTGATAAGCGCAGAAAGCCATTTGTCGCTCATCCTGCAATCTCCGTCAGTTGTAATTATTAAATCGCCCTTTGCCAAATTTATACCAAAATGAATTGCCGCTTTTTTCCCGGGATTATTTTCATTTAATGAATGAACGTGAAAATTTGTATGTTCATTGCAAAATCGGTTTAGAACAGGAACTGTATCATCAGTCGAAGAGTCGTTTATAATAATTACTTAAAATTTTTTTGGGGGATAGTCCTGCTTTGAAATATCTGTCAGCAAGGCCTCAATGTTTTTTTCCTCGTTCCTTACCGGGATAATTATTGACGCATAAGTATCGGGTGTTTTAGAAGCCGGGGAAAAGGTTTTTATTTTTATCCAACCAAGCGAGAAGGAGGCAATTATAATGCAATACAAAATACAAATAATAATCAGAAGGAGTAATAAAATCATAAAGTCTTGTTCTATTTCGGTTGCCTCCCAAAGAAAACAAAGCCGTTTTTCTCGTATAGCCGGGCTATCCCCGGATTTTTTAAACCAAACGATTCCGCATCAGGAAGTTTGGTAACGAAATATACAGGTTTGTCAATGGGCCCGTTTAACAGCCATTCACCATTATGTGAATTAGCGTTTTCCGGGATTTGTTTTTTTGAATAGAAAAGATGGGCATAGCTTTTAAACCCGGAAATATTAATATAACAATCTTTGCCCTGATGTTTTTCGTAAAATTCAATAGCGGCGTATTGTGTGTATTTTTCGATATTCGGCGCTATAAAAAGTAGCGATAAACAGGTATATATTATTGTGGCAGAAAACATGACGGCTCCCCTGAATAGCGTACTTTTAAAAAACAGCGAAATGATTGTACCCGCTATTATGAGTGCTCCGATGAAATAAACGATTACAGGCCATTGAACATTAGCCTGCAGGTTCCCGATAACGAACGAATCCCTGATAATTCCGGAATTAATAATTTGTATTTTATTCGCATCTATTAAAGGTAATGAAATCGTGGTAAGGCCAATCACCAGGGAGATCAGGATAAATAAAATATTTTGCCAGGCGCGTATTTTTTTAATATTATAAATTGAATATGCCGCCAGGAATGTCAATGGAAAATAGCATAACGAGGAGTAGTGAACAATTTTTGTTTTCACTAAGGAAAACAAAATAAGCGCCACACCAAAAAGTAAAATCATCCACTTTTTAAAGTGTTTTTGAGAGTCCGTATCGGTTGCTGATTTGCGAAACGAAGTAAGGGCAAATACCGATGCCGGGAAAACACCAAAAAGCAGAACGATAAAATGATACCCGAAAAAACCTCCATGTCCGGAATCTTCAGTTGAGAAAAGCCGTATCTGATACAGTATAAAATCTTTTACAATATGTAAATTCCCGTTTGCTATTTGCAGTATAAACCAGAACCCGCCGATAAAGCATACAACCAATATAAAGAGAAGAAAGTCAATAATAGAAAATCGCATTTTAAACCGGTTGAAAATTAAAAATGCAAGGCCGGTAAATCCGAAAACAAGTAGCGCCACAGGGCCTTTTGTGAGTATTCCCAACCCTATAAAAAAAGCGGATAAAATAATATTTTTTTTGCGTGCTGTTCTATTGGGATCGTTGTATAATATGAAAAAATAAATACTCGAAAAGATAAAAAGATTGAACCAGGGATCAATAATTCCTGATTTAAAATAACCGAAAGGCAGGATGGATCCTGCAAAAGCCAAAACCCATAACAGGCCGAATTTTGAATCATACAGTTTTTGCCCGATATTAAATAAAATTAAAAGAGTTAAAATGCCACAAATGGCATTCGGGAAGCGTGCTGCAAATTCGTTGATACCAAAAATTTTCATTGATAATACCTGCATCCATATAAAAAGCGGCGGTTTTTCCCAGAATGGCGTAAAGTCGATCTGTACCGTAAGATAATTTTTTGAGACAATCATTTCACGCGCTGCTTCTGCAAAATTGATTTCATCCCAGTCAAAAAGGTGAGCATTGCCGAGAAAAGGCACAAAGAGCAAAAGCCCCGCAAGCGCTATCAGTAATTGTATATGCAGGGATTTCAGTTTCATTTTGCACTGCTTTTTCTAATGAGGCTTATGAAGGATTTATCAATCCAGTTATTATGGATGTGGCTGAAAAAACAGTAAATAATCAAGGTGAAAAATACCCCGATAAATGAACCGGCAACAATGTCAATTAAAAAATGTTCTGACAGGTACACTCTTGAATAACCCGTTAAGACAGCTATAATTAAGAATAAAAATTTCAGCCATTTGTTTTTTATGATGAGCGCCAGTCCGAAAAATATGCAAAAAGCAGACATGGTGTGGCCGGAGGGGAAACTGTTGAATCCGTTTATATCAACCCCGTCAACAAAATGCAGTTTATACGGCTTCACCCAGTCGAAATAAGCATGAGGTCTTAACTCGTCAGCGAAAACATAGTTTTTTAAAATCTGGACAACGCCAAGGGAAACAAGGGCGCTTAATCCCATGAAAAAAAAATTCCTGAAACGGATGAAAAGCATAAGCATAATAACGGTAACTGCAAAAATACCATCGCCAAGATAGGTCAGGTAATAAAAAAAGATATCCAAAAAGCGGGTATTAAGCTGATTTAATTTGATATGAATATCGGCTTTAGAAAAAAGGGATAAAGTCAATATTCCTGTGATTAATAAGACAAGATAGGGAAAAATAAAAGGCCTATTTTTTTTAAATATTTCTTTCATAAATCAAATCAAAACCACAGAAAATCCATTATATTATTTTTTGTAAAGATAAAAAGACTACAGAAAAACTGAGATTTTTTTTTGAATCAGGGTAAATTTAATCTGTTGTGTAATATCTTAATACGCTTTGCATATATTGGAAAAATAATATAGGTTTGCACTAAATTGATTTCAGGATGGAATTTACTGCGAAAACAATAGCTGAATTTTTACAGGGAGAGATTGAAGGCGATCCCGAAGTAAAAGTCACAAAGATTGCAAAGATTGAAGAAGGAATGCCGGGCGCGCTCACGTTTTTGGCAAATCCGCTATATACTCCCTATATTTATTCTACTAAAGCATCCATAGTTTTAGTAAATAAAGACTTTAAACCGGAGAAGGGTATTTCGGCTACACTAATAAGAGTAGAGGATGCCTATAAAGCATTTGCTCTTCTTTTAGAACTTTATGTAAAATCGAAAAACGATATAAAAGGAATAGACGAGTTAGCCTTTATTGATAAAACAGCCGTACTTGGAGAAAATATTTTTATAGGAGCATTTTCATATATTGGCAGGAATGTTAAAATAGGTAACAATGTGAAGATTTATCCGCAAGTTTGTCTTTGCGAAAATGTACAGATCGGAGATAATACTGTTTTGCGCTCCGGCGTCAAGATTTATAATGATTGTATTATCGGCGCCGGTTGTATTCTTCATAGCGGCGTTATTATCGGCGCTGACGGCTTTGGCTTTGCTCCTCAAAAACATTGCGACTTTAAAAAAGTACCGCAAATTGGGAATGTTGTTATTGAAGAGAATGTCGAAATCGGTTCCAATACGGCAATTGATCGTGCCACCCTTGGATCCACCATTATCCGGAAAGGGGTAAAGCTTGATAATCTTATTCAGATCGCACATAATGTTGAAATCGGTGAGAATACTGTTATCGCAGCGCAAACCGGTATTTCCGGATCAACGAAAATAGGCCGTGATTGCATGATCGGAGGACAGGTTGGTATTGTGGGCCATATCACTATTGCCGATGAGGTAAAGATTGCCGCTCAGTCCGGAGTGGGTTCAAGCATCAAGGAAAAAGGCGCTATAGTGCAGGGCTCTCCTGCGTTTCAGATACATGAATATCAGAAATCATATGTTGTTTATAAACAACTTCCCGAACTCAGAAAACAAATTATTGAGTTTCAGCAGGAAATAAAAAAACTGAAAGAAGACCTTTTAAAAAAATTCATGTAGGTTTGCGTAAATTTTTATTATGGCTGAGAAACAAAAGACTATAGGTAAATCCATTACAATAAAAGGTTTTGGATTACATACCGGCGCTGAAGTTGTTTTAACTTTCCATCCATCTGTTGAAAATACCGGATACCAGTTCAGGCGTATTGATTTAGAAAATCATCCTGTTATTAAAGCGGTCTCGGATAATGTAGTTGATACCTCACGGGGAACATCACTCGAAGAGAATGGCATCCGGGTTCACACTGTCGAGCATGTTCTTGCTGCTGTTTCCGGATTAGGAATTGATAATATTATCATAGATGTTACAAGCCAGGAAACGCCCATTATGGATGGTAGTTCAAAAATGTTTGTCGAGGCATTGCTCGAAGCCGGTATTGTTCAGCAAGAAGCAGAGAAATATTGTTATGCAATTAAGGAGAAAATAGAATATATTGACAAGGAAAAAGGGGTTGAGATTATTGCGTATCCTGACGACAAGTTTAGCATGAATGTGCTGATTGATTATGACTCTCATGCCTTGGTTAATCAATATGCAACGCTTGATTCTCTTGAAGAATTTGAAAAAAATATTTCGTGTTGCAGAACCTTTGTTTTTTTTCATGACTTGGAGCCATTACTTAAAAACAATCTTATTAAAGGAGGAGATTTAAGCAATGCCATTGTAATCATTGAGCGGGAGGTTACGCAGGATGAATTAGACCGGCTGGCAAAGCTTTTTAATAAACCAACGGTTCAGGTAAAACCACAGGGTATATTAAATAACCTGGAACTCTATTTTAATGATGAGCCTGCCCGTCATAAACTGCTCGATTTTCTCGGAGATCTGGCATTGATAGGCTGCCCGCTTAAAGCAAAAATTATTGCGAAACGGCCCGGCCACTATGCAAACACTGAATTTTCCAAAATTCTGAGGAAAATAGTAAAAAAAGAGAGAACTAAAACACCGGCGCCTCGTTACAACCCCTCAAAAGCGCCCATTCTCGATAATAGTCAGATAAAAAAAATGTTACCGCATCGCTATCCGTTTCTCCTGGTGGATAAAGTGATTGAGCTTAATGAAACATCGGTTGTCGGCATAAAGAATGTTACATTCAATGAGTATTTTTTTACAGGCCATTTCCCGGACGAACCCGTGATGCCGGGCGTATTAATTATTGAAGCCATGGCGCAGGTAGGTGGTATATTAGTGCTCAGCGCTGTTCCTGATCCGGAAAATTATTCAACCTATTTTTTGAAAATAAACAATGTGCGCTTTAAGAACAAAGTAGTTCCGGGCGATACCCTGATACTGAAACTTGAACTTATGGATCCGATCAGAAGGGGCGTGGCAAATGTTAAGGCTACGGCTTTTGTCGGGGATACCATTGTTACGGAAGCCGAATTGATGGCGCAGGTAGTTAAAAATAAAAAATAATAAAATGAAACAGCCCTTAGCGTATGTTCACAGAGAAGCGAAGATCGCAGACAATGTCGTGATTGAACCGTTTGTTACCATAGACAGGAATGTAGAGATCGGAGAAGGCTCATGGATTGGTTCAAATGCTACCATTTTAGAAGGTTCAAGAATAGGCAGGAATTGTAAAATATTTCCGGGCGCAGTGGTTGGCGCAATTCCCCAGGACATGAAGTTTGCAGGAGAAGAAACTACCGCCGAAATAGGCGATAATACCACCATCAGGGAATTTGTTACTGTGAACAGGGGCACAAAAGCCAGCTATAAAACAGTTATCGGGGATAATTGTCTTTTAATGGCATATGTTCACGTGGCGCACGATTGCCGCATTGGAAACAATGTTATCCTCGTAAACAGTACCCAACTGTCCGGCGAAGTGCATATTGACGACTGGGCAATTATCAGCGGTATGACCGCTGTTCACCAGTTTGTGAGAATAGGCGCCCATTGTATTATTTCCGGCGGATCGCTCGTACGTAAAGATGTCCCTCCGTTTGTTAAAGCGGCACGCGAGCCGCTGTGTTTTGTCGGAATAAATTCCATCGGGCTGAGAAGAAGAAATTTTTCAAACGAAAAAATAAACGAAATACAGGAAATTTACCGGATCCTGTTTTTGAAAAGTTTGAATAATTCACAGGCGCTCGATTATGTTGAAACCCACATGCCGGCAACCAAAGAAAGAGACGAAATAATCATGTTCGTCAGAAATTCCACCCGTGGAATCATGAAGGGATATTTTCCGGAATAATTGTACACGACAAGAGGTATTATTATTATTAAATCTGGCTCTTATCTAAATATTGGTTGATTTTTATATATACTGTAATTTTGCTACCATATCAGGGTCAAGTTCACATGTAAAATGCCGCTTGACTGGACATCTATATGTCCTCTTTGAAAAATTCTCAATAAACCTTTT